>JAMDBW010000059.1 GCA_023487765.1 Thermoplasmatota archaeon
ACTTGAGGCTGTCCTTTATTATTTTCTCAAAATCAGACTTGCCGTTGGCGATCATGACCTCAAGGCCACTTTTTCTCGCAGTTTCCTCTTCAAGCGTGGATGTGATTATCCTGATCTCGTCGGGCTTGACAATGAGTGCAGATCCCTCGAAAAGTCCCCCGTCCAGTCCAGTTAGATAAAAGAACGTCTTGTCAACTGAATTTTCATTTCCCTGCAGTATCAGTATTGCGTCGGTCTCCCTTGCGTAGTCAAAAATATTGTTGAAACCCATAATATCTATTGACAATTACTAAGCCGTTAAAATGTTTTGGAGTTTTTGCGTACTGGAAAGTTCAGTTAAAAATTTATCCGTTCTTCCCATTCACCGCTGTTGAGGATCACTGAAATCTTTCACAGCATTCAGGGAGACTTTTCACTGATCGGGCTTCCCATGCTATTCATAAGGACAAACAGGTGCAACCTCAGGTGCAGATGGTGTGATTCCACATATACATTTTCAGGCGGACAGGAGATGACCCTTGACGAAATCATGGAAAATATTTACGCGAGTTCGGAGGATTGGGTCTGCCTGACCGGGGGCGAACCTCTTCTTCAGAGGGAATCGGTAGAACTGATTGAGCGCGCAGGACGGGTCGGCAGAAAAGTTCTGCTGGAAACGGGCGGGTCTCTGAGTTTAAAGGATTATGTCAATATGAACAACTTAACCATCGACATGGACGTAAAGACTCCTTCATCAGGGGAACAGGCGAGTCTGTACAGGAACAATCTCGATTATCTCAGGCGGGGAGACTACATCAAGTTTGTAGTGGCTGATCATATTGATCTCGCATACGCTCTCGACTTCATCCGTAACGGGAAAATGAAGTTCGGGGTTGTATTGCAGCCTGCCTGGGGAACCGACATGAAATGGCTGGCGGAAAAGGTTCTTGAATCACATTTGAATGTGAGGGTCCTCCCGCAGCTGCACAAGCTGATCTGGGGAGAAATTCCGGGAGTTTAGTGGTGCCTGATGCAATATGACCTCATCCTCACGGGAAAATTCTATTATGAATATGAATTCAAATATCTTGAGCTTGGAATATCTGGCGGAACTATAGCAAAGATAGGGCAGAACCTGACAGGCGCCCAGAAGAAACACCTCGACGGTGCGGTTTTTCCGTCCGGAACGGATATCCACGTGCATTTCAGGGATCCCGGTGAGACTGATAAGGAGGATTTCGGTACGGGGTCTGTCTCTGCACTTTTTGGCGGTACAACCACCGTTTACGACATGCCGAACAATAAGACTCCGATCCTCGATTATTCCTCATTTGGCGATAAACTGAGTCTGGCGAAGAGGAAATCGTACTGTGACTTCGGGCTTTATTCGATGTTCAACGGCAATAACCTCCCGGTAATTGATAAACGCAGTTCGGCAATAAAGATATTCCTGGGCGGAAGCACAAATTCAGTTCTGCTGGCGGATGTTCCGGACAAAACGATCCGGGGCATTAACGAATTCGGCGTGCCGGTTATATTCCACGGCGAAGATGCTGAATGCCTTCAATCAAACGCGAAGGCAGAAGTATTCAACCTGAAGGAGCATAACCTCTCCAGGCCCGAGGAATGCGAACTCTCTTCAGCAAAGAGAATTTCAGATCTTAAATTGAACCACTCCGTAATGGCTCATATCAGCACACCGGATTCATTATCGCAGTTGAGTGCGGACGTCGGACGCGAAGCCACTCCGCATCATCTCCTGCTGAACGATGAATCGGAAGCATCTTCGTGGGGGAAGGTCAACCCTCCGCTCAGGGAGAAAAAGACCCAGAATCGTAACCTTCAGGCTTATCTCGACGGAAAATTCAACATTCTCTCATCAGATCACGCTCCACACACGGAACGCGAAAAGGAAGAATTTTATCAGGCTCAGTCAGGTATCATCGGAGTGGAAACAAGGATTCCGCTGATGCTCGCACTCATCCAGAATAAAGTCCTCGACACCAGGATTCTATATGATACAGCAATAAAGAATCCTGCTGAACTGATGGGCTTAAAGAAGGGGAGAATACAGGAAGGATACTATGCGGATTTCTTCAGCGTACGTTTCAGTTCCGTTCAAAGATTAAACCAGGAAAAACTTCATTCAAAGGTCCCGATCTCCCCGTTCCATGCATTTCCTGTCATTTTCCCCGATAACGTGACGATGCACGGTGAACTTGTAATAGAGGACGGCGAATTAATTGAGGACAGATCCGGTTCCCACGTCGGCGACCTATAGGCATGAGGCTTTCTGCAGGATCTCGGCTACACCTTCCCCGTACGGTACGGAAGCCACGTAATCAGCCCTTTCCTTAAGCCGGGATTCCGCATTTGCGGGAACTGCTTTTTTAACCTCGTCAAGGAACATGGGAATGTCATTGAAGGAATCACCGACAACGAGTATCTCATCAAGATCCAGGGAATATCTCTTCCTGAGGTAATTGAGTGCGTACCCCTTGTTCTGCCCTCTGTTGAGTATGTGCCAGGAGAAACCGCTATTGGCGATCTCCAGATCACGCTTTCCGGAAAGAGATACTATTTCATCTTCGCTTCCGTTTTTAGGGTAATATCCCATAGAACACGTCCTCCACCGGTTGGTCATCAGGTTATCCGCCATGCCCAGGTCAGTGATCTCATCGAAGAATCTTTTCGGTTTTTCCATGGAGAAAAAAACTTCCACATCCGCATCAAGCATAACTCCTCCATTCTCACCGAATACAGGGGCGTTTATGCCCACAAAGGTCTTCAGTGCGTACATTGCGGGAATGACGTTTCCGCTCACCAGGCTCACAAGAGTTCCAGATTTTTGGACATCCCTTATCGTTTCGACAACCTTCGTTGATATGAGCCGTGTCTTGTCGGTCAGTGTCCCGTCCACGTCAAGCAGGGCAAGCTTTATCATTGCGGGATAATTGCTAACTAATTAATAATGGTGCATAAGAAACGAGACCCGCGTCTTGACGGGGCTGCAATGGAACGAATAACCCAACTTCATGGGCTGGCAGGAGACATGAAACAGTCAGATCATATACTGGCACAAAGGTATATCCGGCTGTCGGAAATGATAGCTGAGAGAATGGACATAACCCTTCCACCGGGAATCAAGCGGTCATACTGCAGGAACTGCGGGCTTCCCTACGGCACGGAAACCCGGGTAAGAATAAAAAACGGGATATGTACTGTTGCCTGCAGCAATTGCAGAAATATCCGGAGATTGCCTTATAAATATTAATCGTTAAGCGTCTCAATCTGGAACATAACTCTGAATCCTTCCAGAGTCGCCTGGATCTTGTCGGCAAACCAGATCGAATCCTCAGTGGTTGCATTATCGCCCCACTCGTAGACCAGGTCCTGCTCTCCTATTACCGGCTTAAATCCCAGAGACCTCAACCTATTTATAACCTCGCTGGGTTTGGCTCCTTCGCTTGAAAAGTTTACTTTAAGATAGGTTTTCATCGGTTTCAAAACCAAATTGGACGTAGATATATAGTTTTTTCTTACGGGAGTGTATCGCGCCAAAATTTTTCAGCTTTCCGGTGCAAAAAGGGGTGTGTTGATCGGCAAGGTTCCCATGGTTCGATGCCAGGTCACTTTCCCGCATCAGAGATATCTCTGCGGAATTTCGAAGGCCACCAGTTGAACTTTTCCAGGTACAGCATAACTGCCGGCACAAAAAACGGCCAGCTTATGAATGTATCAATGAGCACTCCCAGTGCGAGGCCCACGCCGATTTCCTCCATGATGCCTATACCGCTGAAGGCGAGTGAACCGAATGTTGCAAAGAGAAGTGAACCCAAAGTTATGATGACGCCCCCGTTCTCTTTAATGCTCGTCTGGATTCCCTCGCGATCACTTCTCCCCTTCGATACTTCCTCCCTTACCCTGGCCACCATGAATATGTCATAGTCCAGTCCCACAGCCAGAAGAGTGATGACTGTAAACATGGGCAGGAATATTATTATGGGCATTCCGAAAACATAGTACAGCGCGATGTAAGCAAGCGATAATGAAATTGCCACAGAAGCAAGCACCATTATTATCAGTCTTACCGGAGTGAATACGGATCCCAGCTGGATCAAAAGCACCACGAATATGGCAAAGCAGAGCACGGGAACCATTTTCACAAAACTCTGGAGTGTGTACGAATATGAATTGTTCAGTGATTCAGTTAAGCCACCGATGTAGGTGGTATAAGTAACGCTGGAAGCATGCGGCAAAGTTTTCTGGAGGTTATTGACAAAATTGGAAGGGGGAGCGAGCCAGGCAAGAGTATGCAACTGGAAATCTATTATCACATAATGGCTGTCACTTCCAATGTAGCTGTTGATCTGGGAAAGATATTGGGGGTGGTATCTCTGTGGAATCGAACTCAGGTTGTATGCACTGTACGTGCCGTAGGGAAACGTCGGTCCGTATACCTGTGTAACTTCGGAGTTGTTGAGGAGCGCCTTCTCCACGGAAGTTACCACATTCATTTCAGAGGCGTTGTAAGTTGAATTCTGCAGGATCGGACTGCTGAACTGCAGGATGATGTATCCCCTGTCAAACACATCGCCGTTGAAACTGCTGTTCACAACTTTAATGGCCTGAATTCCGCCGCTGGGTGGGACCAGGTCAAAGAAGTCCATGTTTGAGGGAGTGATCATATACAGATATCCTGACAGCAATGCAGACACCACGAAAATAATGGCGATTTTGCCGCGGTTCCTTATGACAAATCTAGCCACACCGCCCATTCCCTTTTCTCCGGGTATATGCCTTGCTGAAGCCGCCCTGTTCAACCGGAAAATCCTCTCTTTTGTTCTACTCAGAATAGCGATCAGAAAAGTGTTCGCCACCAATATCGTTATCAGGACTCCGACTGCGTTTGTGATGCCGGAATCGCTGAATATCGGTACATTTGATATCCAGAGTACTATGTAAGACAGACCAACAGTTATGCCGGACGTAAATACGGCGTGCCCTGCCCATTTTGCCGAAACGGAAGCCGCATCAGGATTATTGTTCAGCAGCTCCCTTTTGTATCTGGACATTATGTAAACTGCATAATCGCTCGAAAGCCCGAGCAGCAATATCAGGAGGAGTGTTGGTGTTATGAATGAAATCGATCCGTGAATTATATACTTGTAAATGAGAGCGTTAACAGAAAGGGAAATCACTGCAGATATGCTGAAAATCATTAGCGGGAGGAAAGCAGCCAACGGTGATCTGAAGAATATGCCAACTATTATCACAGAAAGAACAATACCGATACCTAGCGCCTTGACCATTCCATCAAGTGTTTCCGATGCGATCTGGTTTCCCAGGGCAGATGAACCGGCAATATAATAGTGGCTCGAGGTCAGACTGGCTGTCAGGTTCGAGTAAATGGACTCTACCCTCTGTACCTGGTCCTTTGAGAGATTTCCCGGGGTATTCAGAATCGCTATTACTGTTGAATTGTTATACCCCACGAACTGATGGAACACATAGGGCTGCGGAACTGCCGGATAGTTTGAAAAGTCACCACTGGAAAGTGTCAGAGATGCACTCAGGTTGGCACTTCCTGTGCTATTTACGAGGGTTATAAAGCTGAGTATTGTGTTGTTATTGATGGAGATGAGCGGACTGCCGTCGAAATACTGAATCACTCCATGTGACACGATCACGTCTGTCAGCGAAATGATCTCTCGCGGTGTTGCATAGTCGTGGAGACTGAAAGCATCAGATACCAGTGTCACAGGAGTTATTCCAAGTTCACTGGTGAGGAATCCTGTCAGGGTTGAATTGAGGCCAAGCTGGCTGGAAACAAACGGCACCACGAAGTTGTATACGAATTCATCATACTTGGCGGCACTAATCTGATTCGTGTATTCTTTATATGTGAAATTCGAACTAATCGACCGGGAAATAGCGAGAATCTGTAGACCACCTGCTGATTGCATGTATGAAAGGTTCTGGAGAAATGGCGAGGAAAAGTTGCCAGTGGCATTAATTATGGCATAATTGATGGTGGTGTTATTTGCCTCGGATTTACCGGACAGCGTGGCGTTTTCATATCTGGTAAACGAATTAAGGTAGAGCATAGAAATTGTGAGGTTCCTGGAAGAATGGATCAAAAATTTTGTAGTGTTGTTATACGCCCCGGACTCATTATTCCCGTTAATGCGGTAATTTGTGATATAATATGCAGGAATTCCGTAAACCATGCCCAGGGTTGAATTTATGCTCTGATTCAGGAGCGTTTCCTGTAAATTAACCTGTGATATAAGCGGATATGTTCCATTGATTAAATTTAAGGCGAGAAGACCTACGCCCGACAGTGTGCTGTTCTCAACATTGATTATCGTGGTAAAAGTGCCTTCAATGCCATCGGAATTAAGATAATCTGTAACCTGATTCTGCGTCGACATGAGTTTGCCAAGGGAGGTCTGGTTATACACATTGGTTCCTGTAGTTACAATCAATAACGATGAATTGCTTCCCGAAGAGCTGGAACTCCCGAAATACTCATTTTGCAGGGCACTGGCTTTGCTGGACATAGAGTTCTGTGGCACAATGCTACTGCCGATATCGTACGATGTCTCAGAAAACAGCAATGTTGAAAACGGAGCAAGAAGGATTAGGGCGACAAGCCAGAAAATGATAACTTTACCGCTGTTATGTTCTGAGAATCTGCCAATACGCTCAAACGATCTTTCGAACATTCTGCTCTGGATTCCAACCTAATTTAATATGGTTGTTTGAATCAATAACTGACACATACATTATAATGGGGGTGTGCTAACAGTTGCCAGGCCATAAAAACCTAACAGAGCTTATGAACTACGATCTTTACTCGTATTTTTATGGGCTTGTTCGCCAGATTCCTGATGGCAAGGTCACCACTTACGGCGCTCTCGCAAGAGCTCTCGGCGACATTGTCGCATCAAGAGCATGCGGATACATGTTGTCTCTCAGCCGGGATAACGATCAGATCCCCGATTACAGGGTTGTAAGATCGGATGGCTCTGTTGGAAAATACTCCCATGAACCAAATCCGGACGAAAGGGCCAGGAAACTCAATTCGGAAGGTTTCAGTCTGGTCAATGGAAAAATACAGGATTTTGAGAAACATCTCTTTGATGAATTCAAAACGGAATACCCGCTTGACGCAATGAGGGAAGAACAGTCCAGGCTTTCGGAAAAAGTATCTCTGGATGATGATTTCAGTGCTGAATCAGTCGCAGCAATTGATGTATCGTATGATGACAGGTACGGTTATGGTGTTATGGCGATCCGGAAGGATTCAGGCTATGAGTATCGCACTGTGGTTCAGGGAGTGAGGTTTCCATACATACCGGGCTATCTCGCCTACCGCGAGTTCAGTTTCATCCAGGCACTGGCATCTGGATTCGATGGACTCCTGCTGATCGATGCAAGTGGATACCTGCATCCCAGACGCATTGGTCTGGCATCTTTTGCAGGAGAGGTTATGGATATGCCGACAATCGGGATCTCCAAATCAATACTCATCGGAAGATCCGAAGGAAACTGGATATACAACAATGGAGAGAGATCCGGATATATTGTCAGCAAGAAGGAAATAGTGAGTCCCGGACACAGAATTTCTCTGGATTCATCCGTGAAGTTCATAAAGGATCATTATGGTGATCGATATCCGGAAATTCTTAAGGATGTTCATAACCAGACCGTGAAATTAAGAATCTCAGCTTCCAAGCCTCTTTCATGAGTGTTTGCCATACATTTGTAATGACGGTTTCAGAAATGCGTAATTTTAGAATCTTGAGAAATCCTTAAAATCAATACTTGTCATACAGGAAAGCTCGAAGCATAAGCGGAGGTTGTCGAGCTAGGTTAAAGGCGATGGATTCAGGGTCCATTCCCGAAGGGGTCCGCCGGTTCGAATCCGGCCCTCCGCATTAGAACCAGGTGGCATTAAGGTTACAATCCATTCGTTTACGTAACCGAAAATCCCCACCATATCGCTGATAAAAATGAAAAATCGACGTTTGGCAGCAACAAAAAACCGACCATCAAGCATTACTTCAAGAGCTGTCAATTTGCAGATCAGAATCGCTCCTCCATTTATGTGAGTTCTTTCAGGAAGGCTGACACCTCTCTTCTGAACTCCTCTGGTTTCGACAGGCTCGGGATGTGATCCGCCCCTCTTATAATTATGAGTCTTGATTGCGGTAGCTCTTTATGAATGCTCTCACTAAGATTGATCATTCCGGGAACGTCACGATCTCCAGCAATAATCAATATAGGCATCTTCAGAGCACCAAGACGCTTGTATGCTGGAGGATCCGGCGAAACCTGGAAATTGAAGGGATCGTCAGAGTCCGAGTGGATGTTGTATTCTGCTATTTCAATTAACTGTTTCCTGAGATCGGGCGACACCTCTGAGGTCCATAGGTCCACATCTATAGATGCGGCTTCCCTAAACTTTCCATCTCTTCTTAGACGCAGGTATTCCGCTTCCTGCTCAGTTACCCTGACCCAAAGCTTATCTTCATCCGGCCCGGAACTTTCAAATCCTTTTATGCCAGAATCCACCAGGACCAGTCCCCTCACCCGTTCTGGATATTCCACAGCGAAATCCAGCGAGATCCTTCCGCCATTGGAAGCCCCTACGAGGATGGCCCGATCTATTTTCAGGTGATCGAGAAGTGCAAGAAGGTCCTTGTAATCTGAATAATTCTCCGAGATTCTTGAAGATCTTCCGAATCCCCTGACGTCGTACCTGATGACCCTGAGATCCGCGGACAAGTACCCGATCTGGTTATCCCACATCCTGCTATCCAGGTAGCCGGCATGAATCAGGACCACTGGGATTCATTTGCCGGTTTCTTCGTAGTAGATGTTTCCTCCCTGTACAGGGAGATTTTCATAAACCATGATCTTCTATACCTTGCAACATAATAGTTCTTCTGCCTATTCTTGATGAAAGTCAGTTTGAGTTCACACAAATTGGGGTTAAAAGGAGACCGGGATCCGAACCTTCTGAATTTTTCATATTTATTTACCAAGGGTAGTTCAGACCAAAATTCTGATTCTAATGCTGAGGTCAAATCTCAGGATTAACACTCTTATGATCTTTTGAAGGAAACACAAATGTGGGTTCTAAATATAACCGGAAATTTATGGCTTCTAGGATGGGGACAAACAAGTAATGGTGTGGCTAACCTTTTTCTCTCCTCACAAATTCCACCATCTGTAAGAAACTCCTTCCCTGAATTCCACAAATAAGTCCAAAAAACATCTCAGTCTAAATTATTTCCAGTTTAGTCCCTGTGATCTCTGCCGCTTTGATAAAATCCCTATCACTTGTTAGGATTGATTCACTGTTTTCCAGGCATATTCCAAGGATTATGATATCCAGCTCATTGATCAGCGAACCATTGTTTCTGAGATTGTAGTACGCTTCAGCGCAATACGAGGCAGTTCTCGTGGTAAAATCGTACACTTTAAACTGATCGAGGAAATCAAAAAGTTCATCTCTTTTTGCTCCCTGAGGGATAGATGAATACACTCCACGTAGAAATTCGTATCTATTGACAACAGTGATGCTCGCGGATTCTCCCTTATGTTTGTAGAGTAGATCTTTTGTTTTCTTATCGCCCTTTACAATATTTATCAAAACATTTGTGTCCAAAATAGGGGGCATTTCAATTCACGTCGTTCAATTCTCTAGGTACGGCATTTTTTCTTCCTTCTCTGACTTTCAGGTCTATTTTCTCGGCATCCTCATCTCTCAAAATTCCATAGAATCGTGAGAGATCTCCTATTGACGTCTCAGTCTTGGAGGCTTTTATAAGTTCTCTTATAACCTGGGAAAATGACTTATTGTCTTTATGTTTGGATAATTCCGCGTAAACATCATCCTGTATTGAAATGACCTTTACCATAAATGTATATATGCATATTTGTATATAAACTTTAGATCACCGGACCTTTATGCGGACGAGAACTTTGTGATCAAAATATCTGAACAATACATTCCTGGAGCTACACGCAGAAAACTGTGAATTAACCAAAAAACCTTTGAATCGTCCAAATCTCATCTGTTCTGTGATTCCCGGCAATTTTCTTCACTTGCAGTTTTCTCTCTATGTTCATGTCGATCGCGTCCTTTAGTCTTGTGATCATTTTTTATTCATATTCTTCCTTGAATCAGAGACAGGCTTAATTCCCTGGTTTTCAAAACTCCCGCGTGAACTGTTCGGGTTCTCATTCTTCCAGTAACAGAACCTTGCTGGCTTGATACCATATCACCTGCATGATTCGGAGATGCGGATGGTGCCGTTCAATCCCTCCGTTATTGCCTTGGTGATACGGTGACTGAAACATGACGGTATACTGCAAGAGTGGTGTTTCGCTGTCTTATCCATCTCCTTGGCGGGTTCAAGCCAGGAACGCAAAGCCCACTGGCATCATTTCTTCCAGAATGGTACTTTCTCCCGGTCTGTACTGCAAAGCAGAGATTTCCGGGAGTCTCCTCTCAGTGCATGCGCTCTATTCATCGCCGTTTCGAGATCGATTTTCTTCAGAATCTCATATTTCTCCGTGTGTTCATACCGCAACGCGTCCGAGCATCTGTTAAGGCGATTGACTATCGGCTCAGTTGAAAAGGAACATTATTTTGTATCGAAGAATTCTAACATCATGAAATTTGGCATAATCGGTCTCGGTAATCACGCAACAGCGAGAGTGATGCCCGCTATCTCAGAGGCGGGCCACCAGATAACTGCAATCTACAGTCGGAATATTGAGAAAGCCAGAAAAGAGGGATTAAGATACAATTCAACACCTTTCGACAATCTGGAAACATTTTTCACAAAAGGAGATATGGATGCCATATACATCGCGTCACCAAATTTCATGCATTATGATCAGACAAAGATTGCGCTTTCCGCTGGAAAACATGTCCTCCTGGAAAAGCAGATGACGCTGAAGAATGAACATGCAGAAGAACTTGTCAAGATTTCAGAAAAAGAAAAACTCACACTTGGCATAGGCTTCCACTTGAGGTTTCACCCGGCAGTAAACGACATCAGGAAGGCCATCAGCAAAGGTGAGCTGGGTGAAATAATACACATCTCCGGCATGTGGGCTGGTCCTCCTTCCGGAGCTAAAGTTACTCCTGACACACAATGGTGGAGGGAGGATGAAAAGGCGGGAGGTGGCTCAATTATGGCAACTGGAGTGCACGTTATTGATACGATAAATTACGTTCTTGGACGCGTGCCGGACAGAGTATCGGCTTTCCGGAAGCCTGCGGCCCAGATAATTGAGAAAACTCAGCAAGTTAACATGGATTATGGAGAAACCACTGCTGAGGCGATCTCATCAAGAGCCATAAGTCATCCGTTGAATAACCTCACAATCTTTGGAGCAAATGGAACACTTACCGCTACAGGAGTATTTTCAGTGAAAGTTGAATCTTCCCTGATAAGGGACGGACGGAAGCTGAAGGACTACGCTGGTGTCAATATGTACAGGGAAGAGACCAGAGCCTTTGTTAAAGCTATTCAGGGAGAGGAGAGTATGATTGCCAGAGGAACTGATGGTTGCAACGTAGTGAAGATTGTCAGCGCGGCTTTTAGATCAGACACGGAGAACATAGTTGCAGAGCTATAGCTCAACATATGGCTGCACCGCTTAATTTTTTGTAACAAACCCGAATAAATATCCAAATTATATTATACTGAAATCATGTATTATCCAGCATGGCAGTTTTTCCAAGTGCAGAATGGCTTGAAGACTACGTGCAGAGGATAAACGGAAACAAGGGTTATGAGGAAGCCGCTTCAACGTGGGAAGGCGACTTCATCTTTGAAATTAATGAGATCCCAGGGGGGAAGAGTGAAATTTCCCGGTTCTACCTTGACCTGTACCACGGGAAATGCAGGTCTTCAAGAGTTATCGGGACTGATGAAACAGTTAACGCTGCTTTTCAGTACATCGGGCACTATGCAAACTGGAAGAAAATGATCAAAGGAGAAATTGATCCCATACAGGGGATTCTTACCGGCAAATTTACACTCAAAGGTTCCAGGCTGAAAGTTATGCGTTACACGAAGGCAGCAAAATTGCTGGTTCAGACAGCAGCTTCCGTGCCCACGGAATTCCCTGCATGACTGGAATGGTGCCATGAAAGCCGCCCTGATGTTCGAAAATAAGAAACCTCTTGTAATGGGTGATTACAATTATCCGGAACCGGATCGCGACGAGGTAGTTGTAAAGGTTGGAGCTACGGGGATATGCAGAAGCGACTGGCATTACTGGAATGGAGACTGGGAATGGATGGGAGTGGTTCCTACGTTTCCGCACATTCTCGGACATGAAATGGCAGGAATCGTTGAAGAGATCGGACCTGACGTGCGAAAATTCAGGAAAGGCGACAGGGTTGTTGTACCGTTTGCGCTGGGTTGCGGGAAATGCAGGC
>JAMDBW010000014.1 GCA_023487765.1 Thermoplasmatota archaeon
TCAAGAATACCCTTCATCTGTTTGAATGCCCTCTCCACAGAATCCTTGTCGTAGTATTTTCTCACGACATCGTCAATGCCGAGATCCGTATTGTGGAATATGAGGGAATATCCGGGATATTTCGCTATGTCTTCATTTGAGGAATGCTCGTAATAGTGATCCTTCTTCAGGGATTCCATGGTCGGATTATATACGATAATAAGCCTGCCCGAAAGGAAAACGACATCAGTGCAGTATACCTTTGTGTTCTTCAGCGACACCATGCGCTTCTTTGTGTAGATATCGTTCCTGTCGATTCCATCAATGATCCTCTTCAGGTCCGGCGTTTTCTTGAGGCCGCAGATTCACCCGACCGTGAAAGGGAGGGTGTAACATATGGACAGAAAAGTCAGTGAACTGCAAGGAAAGCTATATGACATGGGTGCGCCGTCGAAGATGAACAACCATGAGAGAAAGTCTCAACACAGAAAGAACCGGAAACTATGAAGCGAGGGTCAAGGCTGAACTGGCAACAGTTTCGGCTGAAGCAGACCGACAACGGGGTCAACGGAACCTCAGCAATGAGGCTCGGGTACCTCTACGCGAAGCCGCAGGCCTGAATGAAAATGAACCTATATGTAGCGTCGTGAGTATAGCCCGCAGTAATGCGGTGAAGGGGTATGTCGAGCCTGTCTATGTGTGGCGAAGACAGTATCATGCATCTCCAAATCCGGCAAGGATGCATGAATGCCCCGGCGTAGCAGGGCAGGCATGGGGTGAAGGTTGCTCGAGATAAGACGGGAGATCCCCCACTGTTCCGAAAGGATAAGTGTGCCTATAAGCGGAAGTGAAGTGGCACTCAATGCAGTGCGGGAAGACAGAGGAGATCGTAGTACCTGTGAGAACGTCGTAATGACGGTGGAGGAAAGGGTCTACACTTCACGGGAACCCAAAGGAGAACTGAGGCTGTCCTTACTGTCCGGGAGGACTATCATGGGACGGAATGGGTGCATAAAATGAATAGAGCGCTCTAATGTGGGTCAGAGTAATGCATTCCATGAAAATGTCGACAGGTAATCCAGAGGGGATATCCTGCTGCCAAAGCCGCATGTGCAGACTGCACATGATGCCATAACTGCAGCAGGTGAAACACCATCCCGTGTCGGTAAGCGTAGTGCGGGAAAACCGCAAGCACTGTTTGACGAGAGGCTTCTGGGTAACGCCAGAAGTCTACTCTACATGTAAATGTCTGACAAATAGTTTATTACCGGGCCCAAAAAAGCATGTGGAATCTGAAAAATCAATAAATCACAGTGTCAGACAGATTTGTATGTTGGTTATGCGGTTATAGTTTTTTTAGCTTTTCATCGGCATCCTCCGGCTTCCTGTAATCCACCTGATAAGGCTTTGCGTGGTTCATCTTAAAGCTCTTCAATATCCTTCGGACCTGCCTCTCGGAATATTCTGTGTTGAATTCTGATTTTATGAGATCCTTGATATCCCCAAGGTACCAGAGATCCTTTGCCTTTAGCAGTGCCATGAGATCGTTTTTCTGTTCACCGGAGAGCTTTGATGGTTTTCCACCGGCGAATCTCGGAATGAGGTCTTCATATCCGGATTTGCTCCATCTTCTCAACCATTCGTATGCAATGGTTTTTACGACACCAGCATGCTTTGCCGCTGACGGTCCGCTCTTTCCCTCGTAAAGATCATTGATGAAGATCAGTCTCTGCAGTACCTTTCCTCTTTTCTGCTCTTCCCTGATAAGCTTTCTCAATTCACCGGAGGCCAGATGTCTTTTCACTTCCTTGGGCGTACGTTTTGTCATTAAAGGCCATGGTAATATGGTTTCATACAGTGATGTCTAAGACTATAACTGCTTGAATGGTTCATCTTGTCAATCCCGCAAAGGTCGCGGGAAAAATGTGCGATGTTAATCCATGTCGCTTAAGAGTTAAGAACTCGACAACTTCCATAATTCCAACAGGTTATTCTATAAAAAACTCAACCAACTCCCACAAAAAATAAAAAATAGAGAGGGTTTAAAAAATATATTCGGGTTGATTACTCGTCGGAGTCTCCGCCCATTCCAGGTTTTCCGCCGGCGCCAGGTCCACCTTTTGTTCCTTTGGTAGCGATTACGTCGTCGATTCTCAGGATCATTACAGCGGCTTCCGTTGCAGCTTCAATGGCCTGTTTTCCGACACGTATAGGTTCTATAACACCGGCTTTCTCCATATCCTCGACTTCGCCCGTATAGACATTGATTCCTGAAGTTGTTTTGCCCTTCGCGTGCTCATTCCTTATCTTTATGAGGACGTCAATGGCATCAAGCCCGGCATTCTCTGAAAGTGCACGCGGGATTTCCTCAAGCGCATTCGCAAATTTCTCAATGGCAAGTTGCTGTCTTCCGCCCACTTTGGAGGCGTATTCTCTCAATCTCAGGGAAATTTCAGATGCAGATGATCCTCCGCCGGTCACGTATCCGCCATCCTCAACGGCAGCCGCAACTACATGGATGGAATCAGTTATTGATCTCTCTATCTCATCAACGACGTGTTCGGTGCCTCCCCTGACAAGAACGCTCACTGCTTTTGGATTCTTGCAGCCGGTTACGAATGTCAGGTAATCGTCTCCGATCTTCACCTGTTCAACTGATGCCGCCATTCCAAGATCCTGCGGGGATAGTTCGTCCATGGATGAGGCGATTGCAGCCCCCGTTGCCTTGGACAGTTTTTCAACGTCGCTCTTCTTAACCCTTCTAACGGCGTATATACCTTCCTTGGCGAGATAGTGCTGTGCAAGATCATCTATTCCTTTCTGTGTTATGAGAACATTTGCGCCTGATTTCTTGACCTTGGAGACCATTTCTTTCAGTACATTCTCTTCCTGTGACAGGAATTTCTGAATCATCGAAGGGTCGTCGATTCTAATGTTGGTATCGAATTCAGGTTTCTTTATCTCAAGTGCAGCGTTGAGCAGGGCAATTTTTGCATCCTTCACGAAATTAGGCATTCCGGGGTGAACCTTTTCCTTGTCAACAATGATTCCGAATATCAGCTCAGAGTCCTCTATGTCTCCACCCTGTTTCTTGACTATCTGAATGTTGTCAAAGTCGACTGAATAACCGCTATCAGTCTTTTCGGCTACCGCCTTGACTGATTCGTAGGAGATTTCCGAAAGCTTCTCTTTGCTGGATGACGCACTTTTGCTGCTCAATGAAGTTCCTGCCATTTTCATTAACAAACCCTTGTCCTGGAACTTCACCGGTTTCGATATGTCATCCATAACCTTCTTGGCGTGATCGGCTGCCATTCTGTAACCTGCTGAAATGACCGTTGGATGTACGTTCTGATTGATCAGGCTTTCCGCTTCCTGAAGCAGTGCTCCTGCTATCACTACGGCTGTGGTTGTTCCATCACCGACAAATGAGTCCTGTGTTTTAGAAACTTCTACCATCATCTTTGCCGCAGGGTGTTCTACGTCCATTTCCTTCAGAATTGTTACGCCGTCGTTCGTAATAACAATGTCACCGAGCGAGTCCACAAGCATCTTGTCCATGCCTCTCGGACCCAGACTGGATCTTACTGCCTGGGCAATACCCTTAGCTGCATCGATGTTGTTCTTCATGGCATCTCTGCCGGTCTCTCTTTTCGTGCCTTCCTTTAATATGAATATTGGTTGACCGCCTATCATAATGACCTCACCAAAGTAAAAATAAACTTCTATATAACCATTTCTAATTTTGATTCGATGTGATTATTGAATATCGGATGATATGCCGGTGAAATTCAAATTCAAGCCATTGCAACCGCATCTGCATTGTAATGCAAGTTCCGTGAATTGCCTTTGGATCGGGTTCTATTCTGTTCATCCTACTCGCTCTGCGATCATTTTCCCGGGCGACGGAGACGGCAAAGGCAGCAATACCATGAAAAATCGCGTACTTCGCCTCATCCCTGTTAAAGCGGCAATTCTTTAATGAACGATGGTAATAACTGTTCATGATACAGGTTGAACAGGTTGACATAGCCGGAAAACCATACGAATTTATGAGGATGGAAATGGGAAATGCTCCTCTTCTGGTGCTGAAAGGTTCAAAAGGTTTCGTAATGTGCGGATATCTCAATATTGAAGCCTCCGAAAAACTGGGCGATGCTGCTGTGCGCGTCACCGGAGTCAGAGACCTTGAAACTATGCTCGAGAGTAAGGCCGCAAACGTATCCGGCAAGGCAAAAGCCTTAGGCGTGAAAGAGGGGCAGAAAGTCTCGGAATTCATCCACATGCTTTAGTGGCAGTCTGACTATGATTAAGGAAAGAAAAGCGGCAGTGGCCGTAATAAAATCGGGCGATCAGATTCTTCTGATAAGGAGGAAGAAGATTGACGGTGATCCCTGGTCAGGACACATAGCTCTGCCCGGTGGTCATGTGGAAACAGGTGAAACAATAGAACAGGGTGTTTTGAGGGAGATCAGAGAGGAGGTCTCTCTGTGTTATTCTGAGAACGATATTGTCGGTGAAATGTCACCTGTAAACACTGTCAGGATGCCTGACCTCTGGGTGTACCCGGTTATAATCGCTGCCGCTTCATATAACGGGGCTAAAGCCGGTCCGGAAGTCGAAGAGATACGTGTGGTTAACATCGGCGATTATCACGAGACAATCGAACCAGGCTTCAACTCCCCTGCAATGGATTATGGCGGCTGGATAGTATGGGGACTTACCTACAGGATACTCAGGACTTATCTGGAATCCACAAAACAGTGACCCGCGTTAAAAAGTTTTAGTTCCATTTTCTTCAAACGATACACGTACAACAAAGCTGGATATATCCATCAGAGATTTCTGGAGTGTCTCCAGCTCATCTTTCCTGCTTATTGCAAGGATAAATCCTTCTCCTCCTCCACCCATAAGTCTCGCTGCCGCTGCTCCATTCTCCGAGGCAGTTTTTATTATTCCGTCGATCTTTTCGTTAGAAACGTTCTTTCCAAGCTTCTTCTTCAGGATCCATCCATTGTTCACGGCTTCCGTAAATCTGTAAAAATCTCCCGCTTTTACTGCTGATTCCATCTGGTAGGCCAGTTCTTTCATCCTGAGGAGGTTTGAAACCACTTCATGTGACCCTTTCTCTGATTTTTCAACCTGATCGCGGAGAACCTGTGAACTCTCTCTGGTTTTGCCCGTATAAACCAGCAGGGTACGTTTTTCAAGCTCCTTTATGAAGCTGGCACTGCCAGCCATGCGGTCAATGGTTTCCTTTCCGGACTTGAACTCCATGAATTTAAATCCGCCGAGGCTTACAGCAAAGGGATCCTGCTTTCCGAGGGTTACGCCAAAATAATCCCCCTCTATCCGGAACGCTTCTCTTGCTATCTCCCATGGGTCAGTTATCTGTCCTTTGATTCTGTAGATCAGGGCAAGAACTGCAGTTATCAGCGCACTGGATGAACCGAGGCCGGAGCCCGGGGGCACCCCGGCATTAATGGCAATGCGCCCGCGGTCGATACCCCTGCTCTGGAAAAGCATGGACATCTTGTGAAGAACGTCATCCTCCTCGTTTTCTTTTCCTATTATCACGCTCTTGAGAAAATCTCTTGAGGATATCTCAAGTTCGTACTCATCCTTTGTATAGATCAGGGTTACGCCACGGTCAATGGTGGTGTTTACAACGGCTCCTCCATAAGTGTCACAAAATGGATTTATGTCGGTCCCTCCGCCTCCAAAACTAACCCTGAACGGACTGTAAGCGATGATTTTTGTCATTGGGAATCAGCGTTCAGGCATGGTAACTATTGCCTTAAATATCTTGTGCAACAGATTTGCCTTTCAAAAACTGATTTATATTTCAAAATCATAGAGAAGGTATGGAAAAGAATAACAGCTACTGGCATACGGTACCTATTGGGTCGAAAGCACCCGAAATCCTTAATGTAATTATAGAAACGCCTCAGGGCAGCAAGAACAAATATGAGATATCCAAGGAGTTTCCAGGCGTTGTTCTGGACAGGGTCCTTCACTCTTCCGTAATGTATCCTATTGAATACGGTGCGGTTCCGCAGACATACTACATGGATGGAGACCCCCTTGATGTAATGGTACTGGTTTCCGAAAGAACGTATCCGGGCATTGTGCTTTCTGCCAAGCCCATTGGTGTCATGAAAATGATCGATCAGGGTGAAGTCGACAACAAGATACTGATGGTTGCAGACAAGGACCCGCGTTACAGGGAAATCAATAATTACACAGACCTTTCGCCCCACCTGCTGAAGGAAATCGTGCACTTCTTTCAGACGTATAAATTGCTGGAAAACAAGAAGACGGAGGTTTCAGGGTGGGAAGATCGCGATGTGGCTATAAAGGAGATAGAGGAATCCGTAAAACTCTACAACGAGAAATTCCCCAGATAATATGACAAGAGGAACTGAGATTCCTGTCGGGCGAGGCAGGGTTATCATCGATCCCGCCTTCAGGAACATTGCGGGCAGGGGAAAATACATAATCGTGAGGTTGAAAACCAGGCAAGGCCCCTGCAACGACGCAGACTGTCAGCCCATAATGTACGCATCTCTGGAAATAGCTGAAATACCGGATAATACTCTGAGAATATTCGCGGGAGAAGGCTATTTTCTGGCACTTGACCAGGAAATATTCTCTGCAATCGACAGGAACAGGCAGACCGCATTCCTGAAGAAAGTATTTCCCGGCAGATATTCCGTCAGGGGCATCTCCTTCTGAAGCATTTCCGATTCCTCATAAATACGGAAGTTCATCATTCGCGCAACCTCAAACCATTTTTATATCGTAGTATGCTACCATGATACGTCGAATAGCAAAGCATCCCGGCTTTTTATGTTCAGTAACAAAGAACTCTGGGCCGTAAGCATTGCATCCGGGATCCGTTCCATCGGTTTTGGGGCTACATGGCCTTTCATGGCAATTTTCTTTAACAGGAATCTTGGCGTACCGGTCTATGCAGTCGGAATAATATTCACTCTGCTTTCCGTCGGGTCAATAATTTTCAGCCTTGTGGGTGGAGGGCTGGCAGACTTAATGGGGAGAAAGAAAACCCTTCTCACAGGGAGCCTGATAAGCACCGCACTGTTTGGTTCTGTGGCAATAAACCTCTATGCGGGAGCTTCAGTTCTCATCATAGCCACTCTGTTCATCCTGACATCAATTGGCGGTTCACTAGTATTCCCGTCAGCAAATGCCCTCGTTGCAGATGTGACTGCAGAGGAGGACCGGATGAACGGATACGTGATATACAGGATAATGGCTAACCTGGGTTGGGCCGTGGGGCCGCTGACAGGATCCCTGATAATCAATTTCGGAATTTTATGGATCTTCATTCTTGTTGCAGCCTGCAGCATTATCCAGGGACTCATCGTCATGGTGTTCATAAGAGACAGGTGGAAGGAGAGAAAAACAGCGGAAGGATCGAAGAAGAAACTGAACATGGTTGCATATGACAGGTATCTGCTTGCATTCACGCTTGGAACTTTCTTCGTGACCCTGGTATCTTCCCAGTTCACTGTAACTCTGCCCGTATATTCCAGCCTGAAAATCGGCATACCCGAGAACATGATGGGTTACATTTATGCCGTTAACGGGACAGTGGTCGTTCTTGGGCAATTTCCTATGACCAATTTCATGAAGAGGTACCCGGATATGGTTTCGATGATTGCTGGATCCATCGCATACAGCATCGGTTACTTCCTCGTAAGCCTCTCAGGAAACCTCCCCGACCTCATGTTCGACATGGTGATCATAACCATAGGGGAAAACCTGATCTCACCGGTAATGAACAGCATCGTGTCCAAGATAGCCCCGGATGACAAGGTTGCGAGGTATCTTGGTTTCATGGGAATGGTGAACTCTTCCGGAAGAGCCCTCGGACCGTCTGTGGGCGCATTCTTCCTGTCAGTCTACGCTTTCCGGGGGTTATACGTGTGGTCATCGGTGGATCTTTTCGGTGCCCTTTCCATAATGGTGTTCATGGTCTTCACGCGGATGACCCGGAACAGATATGCAAAACCCGGAGTGGCCGATACCGGTTCTTAAAGTGTCTGAAAGCTTATTGAGAGGACCACGCCGATTAGGAAGATGAAACCTATGAAAGTATTTGAGTTCTGGAACGAGACCCTGATACTCCTGGGATCCTCCGGATTTACGATGTAGTGCTGGTATACAATCAGCGCCAGAATCGGTATCAACGATATGTCGTAAAATATTGAATGAAGATAGAAAGCAAGGGCCAGGAAGAAAGCAAATGTGATGGCGTGGATTACGTTTGACAGCAGCAAACCAGTCTTTATTCCGAAGTCAGTCATCACGGTTCTCAGACCTGAAGCCCTGTCGTGTTCAACATCCGGGATAGTGTAAATCATGTCAAAGCCGGCAATCCACAGGGATGACGCCAGAAATATGAGGTACAGGGGCCATGTGGACGGAAATGCTGGAGTTATGGCAAGGTACCCGGCAAGAACTCCGACTCCTATGGTAAGTCCCATGTAAAGGTGTCTCCATGGCGTAACCCTCTTCATGAAAGGATCCGTGACAAAGAGCACGAGAACAATCGGGGAAAGCATGAAAACAAATCTGTTAAGAAGGAAGGCCGAAACCTCAAAAACAGTCCCGAAGACGAGTGTCAGAATCAAAGCTCCTTTAAGGCTCAGTTTTCCTGATACCAGTGTCCATCCGCTTTTTCTGGGATTCCTGACATCATACTTGAATCCCTCGATCCTGTTTACCGACATGGCAGTGGCCCTGGCAAATGTCGTTGCAAGCAGAATCAATAGGAGTTTCGAGTAATCGTAGGAATTCTGCGAGGCAAGAACTGCCCCGCTCAAAACGAACGGTATATCAAAAACGGTATGTTCCAGCTTAATGTATTCAATGATGTCTTTAAGATTCATAGCCCGTATTCTCTCCATCTCTTTTTCACAGTTTCTTTCAAGTCGTCAGGGACATCCATCACTTCAGGCCATTTTCTGGTATAGCCTTCATCGGCATTTTTCCTCGTTGCGTCTATACCCATTTTAGACCCGTAATTGAACATTTGGGATGCATGGTCAAGGCTGTCTGTCACTGTTCCGGGGATTATGGTCACGTCTCTCTGTGGATCAATCCTTGTCGTCATCGCCCATATAACCTGTTTCCTGTCGTGAACGTCGATGTCATTGTCAACAACAACGATGATCTTTGAGAACATCAGTTGACCGAGACCCCACAGGGCAAACATCACTTTCTTCGCCTGGCCCGGATACCTCTTCCTTATGGATACCACAACCATGTTGTGGAAAACCGCTTCTTCAAGGGTGTTCATCTCCACGATTTCCGGAATCTGGAATCGTATCATGGGCAGAAACATTCTCTCAATGGCTTTTCCTATAATCACATCCTCATGCCATAATTTGCCCACAATGGTGGCCGGATAAACCGGTTTCTTCTTCTCTATTATCCTCTTAACGTGAAAAACCGGAAATTCCTCTTCAAGTGAATAATAGCCGGTATGGTCTCCAAATGGTCCTTCGATCCTTGTTTCAGATGTGTCTACATAACCCTCGAGAACAATCTCGGAATTCTTCGGGTACTCAAGATCAACGGTCTGCCCCTTTACAAGATCCATCCTCTTTTTTGAGACCAGGCCTGAAAAAGAGAATTCGTCAATGCCGCTGGGAAGCGGCGCAACTGCTGAGAATATTGTGAGCGGATCTGTTCCGAGGATCACAGCAACATCCATGATCTTCTTCCTTTCCGAATAATTGTGTTCATGTTCAGCTCCGCCTTTGTGTATCTGCCAGTGCATGCCGAGTGTCTCAGAATCATATACTTGCATCCTGTACATGCCTGCGTTTCTTGTTCCGGTCACAGGATCACTGGTTACAACGAGCGGTAAAGTGATGAATTTACCGCCGTCTTCAGGCCACGTCTTACAGATCGGATATCTCATCAGGTCAGGTCTCTCGATTACCGTATGCCCTGATCCGATGGATGACGACACCCTCGGTTTTATTCCGCTGAGTTCCTTCATCATCTGGAGTCCCCTGGAAATAAGGGATTCCGTATCGCCTGGAACCTGGATCAGGCTGAGAAGACGCTTTCCCACATCTTCCGGATCGTCACCCAGAATCATTTTCATCCTGTCCCGGGTGGAAAAAAGGTTTCCGGCGACAGGGATTTCCGATCCCTTTACGTTCGTGAAAAGAATAGTGTTCCTGTTTCCGGTCCTGAGTTCTTCACTGAGGATATGGGTAAGCTCGAGATTCGGATCGACCTCCGTTTCCACCTCTTTGAGCATATTGGACTTCTTCAGTGTGGAGAGGTAATCTTCGAGATCTTCGTAAACCATGTAAATGGTTAATGGCTTAGCCAAATATCAGTCTTTGCCAGATTCTAAAAATTATGTGGCCTGCAGCAAAGAAGCTCTTGCTGCAGACAGTCTTGCAACGGGTATCCGGTGTGGTGAAGCGGAAACGTAGTCCAGCCCGATCCTATGGCAGAAGTAGATCGTTTCCGGATCTCCCCCCTGTTCTCCGCAGATTCCAATTTCAAGGTCTTTTCTTGCCTGCTTGCCCTTATATACTGCCATTTTCATCAGTTCCCCGACACCTTCCTCATCAACAGTGATGAACGGGTCGGATTCCAGTATGCCTTCCTCAAGATAGCTGGCAAGAAACTTTCCTTCAGCATCATCCCTGCTGTAGCCGAAAGTCATCTGAGTCAGGTCATTTGTGCCGAATGAGAAAAAATCTGCGTATTTTGCTATTTGATCGGCAGTTACACAGGCCCTCGGTATCTCGATCATTGTTCCGAATTTGTACTCTATGCCTGCCCCTTCCGAGAGTTTTGTCGCGACCTTCTCAAGCTTGGTCCTCAGGTTTCTGAGTTCGTTGCTGTGGCCTATCAGCGGGATCATTATCTCCGGGAATATGCTGTGCCCCTGATCTTTGACCTTGGCGGCCGCAGTGATAATAGCCTTTACCTGCATCTCATAAATCTCAGGATAGCTTAGCCCCAGCCTGCATCCTCTGAAACCAAGCATAGGGTTGAACTCTTCCAGGTTCTTGACGGTATCGAGGATTCGTTTAAGTTCAGAGAGTTTGGAAATGAGGTCATCCATTTCCCTCGAATCCTTTGTGCTGCTCAGCTTCAGTTTCAGGTCGAATATCTCATTTAAAATATCCTCCTTGTCCGGAAGGAACTCGTGCAGGGGAGGGTCAAGAAGCCTGATAATGACCGGATATCCGTCCATGGTTCTGAAGAACTCAGTGAAATCAGCTATCTGCATTGGAAGGAGTATGTCAAGGTACTTCAGTCTTTCAGCCAAACTTGCGCTCATTATCATTGCCCTCATTATCTGTATCCTGTCATTTCCGAGGAACATCCTCTCTGTCCTTGCCAGGCCGATACCTTCTGCGCCGTTCTCCCTTGCCACTCTTGCCTCCAGTGGAGTGTTTGCATTGGCTCTTATGCCCAGTTTTCTATACTCATCACACCACTTCAGAAGGACGTTTGCCTCGGAAGTGATTGAGGATGTTTCCAGGGTGGCTTCCCCAAGAATGAACTGTCCGTTTGTTCCGTCGACTGTAATGGTATCGTCTTCCCTTAACAGGGTGTCACCGATTCTGACAGTCTGTTCCCTGAGGTTGACGTTCATCGTCTCCACACCCACAACCGCAGGTTTTCCCATGGCTCTCGCCACAACGGCGGCGTGTGAAGTCATTCCCCCTTTCTGTGTCAGGAATCCCTCTGATACTGCCATTCCCCTGACATCATCCGCAGTTGTTTCAGGTCTGACCAGTATTATCTTCCTCTTCTCTCTGGAAAGCTCCACTGCTCTCTCCGAGGAGAACACTACAGTTCCGGATGCGGCTCCAGGAGATGCTGCCAGTCCCTTTCCCAGCAATTTTTCAGTGCCGTTGTACCTGACCTGAGGATGAAGCAGCGTGTCCAGGGTTTCAGGCATAACTCTCAAGATTGCCTCTTCTCGTTTAATCAGCCCCTCCTCCACAAGATCAACTGCCACTTTTATTGCAGCTCTGGCAGACCTTTTTCCGCTTCTTGTCTGCAGAAGGTAGAATTTCCCTTTCTCGATAGTGAACTCTATGTCCTGCATGTCTCTGTAGTGTTTCTCAAGGATTTCTGCTGATTTTATGAGCTGTGAAAATGCCTCCGGCATCTCTTTTTTCAGGTCCTGGATTTCACGCGGTGTTCTGATTCCCGCTACCACGTCTTCACCCTGTGCATTCGAAAGGTATTCTGCAAAAATTTTCCGCTCGCCGGTATTCGGATCGCGGGTAAATGCAACCCCGGTGGCTGAATCGTCGCCCATGTTGCCGAAAACCATGGAAACTATGCTGACAGCAGTGCCAAGATCGTCCGGAATGTCGTTGAGTTCCCGGTAAGTAACCGCACGTTCTGTATTCCACGATTTGAAGACAGCCTCAATTGCCATTTTAAGCTGGTTCAACGGATCCTGGGGGAATGTCATGTGATGTTTCACGTATATTTCCTTGAATTCGTCAATGAGGATTCTCAGGGATTTATCAGTAAATTCATTGTCACTTTTTATTTTCTCCTTGATCTTCAGTTCAATCAATGCCTCTTCGAAGTCCGAATGCGGTATGTTCATGACAACATTCCCGAACATCTGGATCAGTCTCCTGTAAGAATCCAGCGCGAATCGGCGGTTGCTCGTTTTTGCCGCAAGCACTTCAACTGTCCGGTCATTAAGCCCGACGTTCAGTATAGTGTCCATCATTCCGGGCATGCTTACGGCTGCGCCCGACCTTACAGAAACCAGCAGCGGGTCGGTTAGACCGCCAAATTCTTTTCCACTGGAATTCTGAAGGGTTTTCAGATGTTCCAGAACTTCTTCCCACAATCCCTCCGGGAAAGTGCCCCTGCCAAGGTATTCAGGGCAGGCTTCAGCGGAAATGGTGAAACCGGGAGGGACATTCAGTCCAAGTTTTGTCATTTCCGCCAGACCGGCTCCCTTGCCACCCAGAATAGCAACCATTTCCCTGCTTCCTTCCCGGAAGTCATAAACCAATTTTTTCGAACTACCCACGTACTTTTATGGAAGGGTTTAAAAAAGTTTTTATCAAAAATCATCACCCCCGGTTACGAAATTCGAAAAAGGCGGGCAATACATGTCCCTGAACATGTCATAATACATTTTTTTATGAAATGCGGCAATAAAGTATTAATATGGAACGTTTATATGTGCACACCCCCCTTGGTGACATATCTTATCTCCACAGGGATGGTATTTTTCCGGTCATTTTCCTTCATGGACTCGGAGGTTCCAGCAATAACTGGTTAAAACTCGCCCCTCTATTCCCGGAAAAATACCGGCTTATAATTCCGGACCTGCTGGGCCACGGTAAATCGACCCGGCATGCGGATTATTTTACAATATCGGACCAGGTGGAATTCCTGGGGCATCTCCTCGGATCCCTGAAAATTGATGAATCCGGCTTTGTCGGAAATTCCTACGGGGGATGGGTATCTATGAGGTATGCACTGTCCCGCGGCAAATCACGGTTCCTGGTATTGATAGATTCCGCCGGTATCAACAAGACGCTTGGAGAAGAACCTCCTGAAGTCAGGGATCAGTTTGTCCGGAAGGTAATGGATATGAATCCGGCAAATGATCCGGACATAATCGGGAAAATGCTGGCACAGAATGCCACCGGAACAGAGAGAATAAATCCGCAGGAATTAACGGAGCTTCCCGAAGATACACTGATCATCTGGGGCGAAGGCGATAGAATAATAGACAGAAGATACTCTGAGGAACTTCATAAGGGAATACCGGGCAGCAGGCTGAGAACAATCCCTGATGCAGGCCACACACCTCACTCGACCCATCCGGCTGTAGTATCGGGCTTTATACTGGATTTCCTTGAAAATCTGGGCATCTGAACGAATGATTTGCTGGTATAACGGCATGTGTGCGATATGCCCGGATTCGCAAAACATCATTCTCTCTTCTGCAACAGTTCCGATATGCGGGCAAGAACCTTCCAGGACATCTCGGCTTTCGAAATGTTGCCAAGCTCCACAAGTTCATTTCCGGTTATGACCGTATAGTCGTTTGACACGAGTCCGAAAGCACCGCTTTCACTTGAGTAGGGATTAAAGACTATCAGATCCGGAGATGAATTTCTGAATTTTTCGTTGATCGCGTTCATGGAAAACTCACCGGACAGCCTGAACACTGCCAGAAAGCCGTCATAGTTCTCCCTGATCAGGTCATTCAGCTTCTTCCTTGGTATGAGCTTGAGCTCCACGCTTTTCTTACTGTCTATTTTTTCCGTACTCCTGTTCTCAACAGAGAAGTCCGGAAGAGCAGCAATGTTAATTATTACGTCAAATTTGTGCTTCCCGATAAGATCAATGGTCTTTTCCTCGTATTCATCCATGGTAAAAGCGTCAAAAGTCCGGACATATTCCGGTATGGGGAACGTGGAATTCCCCACAAAGTATACCTCCTCCGAACCAAGCCTGAAAGCATTCCGGACAAACCAGGATGCAGTGAAACCGCTCCCGTGATTCGTGAGTGTTCTAACGGGGTCTATTGTCTCCTCCCCCCTGCCTCCAATGATTAAAACCCTCTTCCCCCTGAGTGACTGTCCATTGAATGATCGGGAGACGTAATCAAGTATTTTCTCTGAATCAGAGATTTTTGCCTTGAGGTTTTCAATTCTCGGCGGGATTGCAACAACGCCCATGGATCGCAGATCCTGCAGGTTCTGTATTTTGATCGGGTTTTTCATCATCCCCTCGTGCATAACCGGGCATATAACAACAGGATTGCCGTTTCCGAAAGCGAATGAAAAGAATAGTGACGGCACATCGTCAGAGATTCCGGATGCAATTTTGCCAATGACATTGTACGAGGCGGGGCAGATCAGCAGGAGAGTATCTCCGGGCTGGTCTATGAAATATTTTATATGTTCAATCTCCCCGGTTATTTCCGTAACCACGCTATTATCGGATGCCCATTTCATGATCTCGGGATTAACAAGCTGCGCAGCTTCGCGTGACATTGCAACAACAACCCTGGCACCCTCCCTTCGCAACTCGCGTACGATGTCAGGCACCCTGTAAATCGAAATGCTGGCTGTAACTGCCATTATTACGGTCTTGCCGTTTAACGAATTCTCAAATCTTGCAGGATCAATATTTTCAATCACGTTTATCACCTGAATATATACCAGGACCCGTTTGCCTCGGCACAAAGTTTCTCTGCGGCATCGAACAGCTCAATTCTTGAGAACGAAACATTCTTTCCTTTCTTGGTGACCCTTGCGCGGACGGTAACGGGACCTTCTTTAACGGGCAGGTAGAAGCTGGTATTCAGACTGATGGTTACCTGATTGCTGTTTTCGCCGTAGCTGAGGACGCTTAATCCTCCGGCAGCATCCAGGATGCTCATAATTGCCCCTCCGTTCATGATATCACCTATCCTGAGCAGGCTCTCCTTCAACGGCACTACTAACTCCACGGAACCGGGATTGACTTCCTTCACTTCGATCCCTAATCCGGAAAGATAGTTATCGGTCTTGAGAATCCTTGAAAACAGGTCTTTCATTTATGTTAAGTTAGACCTTTGTTATTATTATTCATTTTCATTCGAAAAAGGTATGTTAAATAGGAATGATCGTAACAAGAATATCTAAATATCGAAAGTCATATATTTGACATACGAGTTAGCTCTCTACTGATTTTTGAGTACAATTCAAATAAGAAAATCATATAAACAATCAGCGTATTATTAGCTATGGAAGCTAATACTGAGGAACTCAGTAAAATAGCAGAGATGCTTAAGCTCCTCGGGCTCTCATCATACGAAGCTCAGGGTTTCGCGGCTCTTGTGTATCATGGAGTTGCAAACGCAGATACCGTCGCAGACACCGCCAGGATACCTCGAACTTCCGCATATAAAGTTATGGAATCTCTTGTACAGAAGGGCTTTGCCAAGGAAACAGAAGGCAGGCCGAGGATGTTCAAACCTGAAGACATGAACAGGATACGTTCGGAATTCCAGGAAAAGTTAGACAGCCTGTTCCACAGCCTTAAGGACCTTCAGGACATGCTTCCATCCAAAGGTGAACCACAGCTCGTCTACACCATTTACGGCACCCAGAAAGTGATGGGAAAACTTGCAGACATGATCAATCTTACCGAGAAAGAACTCATAATCTGCACTCCAAGAGTCAGGGAAATCCGGACCGAACTGAAGAAGAATCTCGACAATGCCATAAAGAGGGGCGTGAAAGTGGTTTTTGTCACTCCACCAAACAAGCGGATACCTCCGAACACCCAGGTTTTCAGAAAGGACGGCCTGATCGCAACGGATGTCGTAAGCGACCAGGTGAGGGCAATGCTCGCTGGTCCTGAAATGGATGCCTGCGGTTACACGGATAATCCGGCGCTTGCACTGCACGTATATCAGTTCATCAATATGATGATCGAGAGTGACAAGATTTATTGATAAGGGGGGTTTTGTGTGTCTTTAACTGATAAAATACTACTTGGAGGTCATGTGTCAGCGTCCGGTGGAGTGTCCACTTCCCCGGAGCGTGCAGAAAAATTCTCATTTCACACATTCCAGATCTTCTCCAAGAATCAGATGCAGTGGAAAGGAAAACCACTGAGCGATGATGAAATCAATAAGTTCAGGGAGGAGATTTCAAAACGATCCATGAAGGGAATGATGATTCATGCATCATATCTCCTGAACATGGCCACGCCAAAGCCGGATTTGAAAGTGAAAGTTCTTGACGCCTTTCAGGACGAAATCAGGAGGGCGGACGCACTGAATATGCCATTCCTCACGTTTCATCCGGGATCAGCCTCGGATACCACCGAAAAGGAGGCACTCAAAAACATTGCCGATAACCTGAACACCCTGATTACATCAGGCCAGAAGTGTACAATCCTCATGGAAACCTCTGCAGGACAGGGTAAAACAGTCGGTCACACTTTTGAGCAGCTTGCGGAAATTCTTGATTTTATTGATCAAAAGGATAAAATGGGGATATGTTTTGATACGTGCCATGTCTGGGCGGCAGGTTATGATATTAAGACCACTGAGGGATACGGTGAAACCATGGACCGGTTCAGGACCAGCCTTGGACTGGATCGCCTTAAAGGATTCCATCTCAATGATTCCAAGAAGGGTGTTAACAGCAGGGTAGACAGGCACGAACAAATCGGAGACGGCACCCTCGGCACTGATGGAATTTCAAATTTTATAAATGACAGAAGATTGCGTGGCAAACCAATGATCCTGGAGACACCTCTTGGAGAAGAGGGCTATGCAAGAGACATTGCCAATCTGTCCAGGATATTTTCCGGAGAATGAAATTTTGAATATAAGGACATTCAGGCCAATTGTCTTCAGAAGCGATCTGAACGACATCACTTCACCGCCGTTCGACGTCATAACGCGACAACAGGAGCAGACCCTGAAAAAGAGCCGGTACAATATAACACACATAACATTGCCCGAAACAGGCGGCTTCGGGAAATCAGTCCAGACGATGAATCAATGGATGGAAGAAGGGGTACTGGTAAAGATCCAGCAGGAAACGCTCATAATATTGTGCCAGGATTTCAAGTCCGGCGGCAAGGAACTTTCAAGGATAGGACTTATGGCTCCCGTAGAAACGTCCTCCGAAGGAAAAGAAATAATTCCTCACGAGGAAACATTCGAATGGGCCGTAGAAGAGAGAAAGGAACTGATGATCAGGACCGGCTGCCAGCTTGAACCTATTTTCCTTGTAATAAACGGAGTTGCATTTGAGAGGGTGCTGAGATCGGCCATAAAGGCTCTTGACCCGGTACGAACTTTCGAGGAGCCGTCAGGCGTGATTAACCGGGTGTATATGGTGAGCGATCCGCATTCTCTGAGCTCGATACAGAATTCAGTCTCCAGAGAAAAGGCCGTGGTTGCAGACGGACACCACAGGCTCAGGGCCGCCCAGGATATCTACCTTGATAAACCTGCCAAAACGAAGGATTTCTGGAAATACAGCTTTTCATACGTTACCTCGCTGCAGCAGGATTCTCTCATGATCTCCGGAATCCACAGGTTGATAAGCAGCGCTCACAAATTTTCCGACTACGCGGAACGCATAGGGAAATATTTCACACTTGAGAAAAAAAACTCAGCCGAAAATCACAAGGGAATAATGGTTTACGACGGCTCTTTTTACTCATTGGAACCCGGAGAGGAAAGTTACAGGGCCATAGGCGAATCCGGAAAATATCGTTTTCCCGCTGACCCGGCGCTTGTGAATCGCCTGATTTTCCAGGATATTATGGGTCTGACCATCAATGAAATTTCAAGGCAGATAACATACACGCAGAGTGTTCCTTTTGCCGTTGAGGAAGTCGATAAGGGTAGAATCGGATTTGCGTTCCTGATGCCTGCGTGGGACAAGAGCACGTTTATTTTCATGACGGACGGTGGAAGAATTTTTCCGCAGAAATCAACATATTTCTACCCGAAGATTCCATCGGGCGTTGCCATATACGGCCCTGAAGATTCCACTGCCAATGACTGAAATAATAGTTTCCGGAGAGAAGATTCGTTCAGTGACTTCAGAGTGTCTCACGTCGTCCGTCTCCCCGATGAACCATCTCCGCGGCCATCACAAAAATGATAGGAATAATGAAGAGCGGCAAAACTGAATAGAAACCTACAGACTGGAACAACGAACCGCCGCTTGCTGATCCTAAGACCAGTCCTATTGAGAAGAAGCTCTCGTAATAGAATACGCCGGTTGCCGGAGATGAAGTACTGGTTATGTAGGCAAGTACTCTGGCGAAGGCAATCGACGCTCCTATTTCTGATACAGAAAGTGTCATCACAACAAACCACAGGTCGTGGAAAAGGAATAAAAAGACGGGTGCTGAAAGTAGAATCGAGGCAACAGCCGACGTGCGTCTTATGTGGGCCCCATCCGTAAAATTCATGACGGCAAAGGTAATCGATGAAGCGAGGGCTGGCAACGATCCGGCGAATCCTATAGTCAGATAATTAAGCCCAAGTTTTGCCAGGTAAGGAATAAAAACGTACAGGTAGAAGCCAATTGATATGCCGGTGAACAGTAAGGGAAGGATGTAAATGATCCTGGGCCTGGATGAAACGCGCCTCTCTATCCTTCCCAAATTTCTTGGAGTAAAAATATACGCAACAAGAAAAGCAATGGCTGAAATAAAAAATAACCACCTGAATCCGATAAGCTGTAATACAGCTCCCGAAGCAAGCGGGGCAGCAAAACCGGTAACGCCCCAGGAAGCCGAATATTTCTCCGCAGCTTTGGTATCCTCCATGTAGCTTAGAGAAATTTCGGTGCCTATCCAATAGAAAGCCTGAAGAATATTGGCTGCTGCAATCAGAAGACCGAAAATAGCCCTGTCGTCAAAACAAAATAGCAGTCCTACCAGGAACAGACCGGCCGATGCTCCTCTGATCTCACCGGATATGTGTTTTATGTCAAGCCTGAATTGAAACAATGAAACCACAATGAGCGGCAGGGCGAACAGAACTCCAAACAGCCCCACTTCATAATAACTGAACCCGTATTTCACCGCCAGCAGAGTAAAACTGAACCGCAGGCTGAACCAACCCACTGAGAACATAAATCCTGAGACTACAAGATTTACCGGTATGCTGTTATTCCTGTAGCTCATTGAGCCGCATTGGTGTGATTAATATAAATCATGTGAGAGGTCAGTTCATATCCCGTCGGGTCAGTGCCAGGCTCAGCCGGAACACTACTGGAGCGGATTCCGGGCAGTAAAAGAGAAATGCCGCGAAATACTTAACCTGTTGAATCGCGGGCATGTTATATTTATATCGTGCCAAATGATATAGAAAATCCATTATGAATCCTGAACAACTTAAGCCGGGCCTTGGTGAACCAGATACAGCAGTCAGGGTCTTACTACCCAACAAGAGGAAAGGAGAAATGTTCGGTATAGTTGAAAAACTGGCTGGAGCTTCAAGATTAAATGTTATGTGTGAAGATGGATTTACGAGAAGTTCAAGGATCCCGGGAAAGATGAAAAAGAGAATGTGGATCAGGGAAGGAGATCTTGTCATTGTTAAACCATGGCAGTTCCAGAACGAGAAGGCTGATGTGGTTTACAGATACACGCAAACACAGGCAAATTACCTCAGCAGAAGTAATATTCTGCCTGATGTCATTAATATCTTTAAATAATTATGCAGGAAGAATCAGCGCTAGAGCTTTTATTAAAATCCAACGAGTTTCTGCACCATCTTGACCTTGACAGGAAAACTGCGGACCTTGTTTTCGACAGAAGAACATTAAGGGCTCTTTACGAGCTAATGTCAAAACAATCTGTCAACTATATAGACTTCCCAATATCAAGCGGGAAAGAATCAGTGGTTTTCAAGGCTTACTTAGACCATAAACCTGTAGTAATAAAAATTTACAAACTGTCAACTTTGAGATTCTCAAGCATATGGAAATACATTGACGGGGATCACAGATTCTCAAAGGAACGCGTTAACAGGTCAAACGTAGTCAACATATGGGCAAAAAAAGAATTCACAAACCTCCGGGAATTCCAGAAATATGGTGTACCATCTCCAAAACCCATTGCTTTTCATAAAAATTTGCTGATGATGTCCTATGTCGGAACAAAAAAAAGCCCGGCGCCCATGCTACGGCAAATAGACGCTGACTTTCAGGATCTTTATGAACAGGTTCTGAAATTCACGAAGATCATCTATCAGGATGCCAAAATCGTTCACGCGGATCTCAGTGAATACAATATTTTATACCACAGGAAAAAGGCGTATTTTGTTGATGTCGGGCAGTCTGTTTCCCGGGACCACCCCGCTGCACAATATTTCCTGGAAAGGGACATAAGAAATATAACAAACTTTTTTACAAAAAAGGGTGTAAATTGCCGGTACGACGAGATGTTGAGGGAAGTCGTGGGATCAAAAGCACCGGAATAGGTTTAACATATGGCAAGCAATAATGCTGACAGTGACTCGAAAATGGAAAACGGTTCTGAGGACAACGTAACCGAACTGAGAATACCTGAGGATCGTGTGGCGGTCCTAATCGGAAGAAACGGGGAGACCAAGAAACTCCTGGAAGAGAAAGGTCACGTGACTCTGGATATAGAATCTGAAAATGGAATAATCACAGTTTCACAGAACGGCGACCCCCTTAAAGCTAACATCTCCCTGAGTGTGATTCAGGCCATTGGTCGCGGTTTTAATCCACAAAAAGCGCTGGAGTTGCTTCAGGACAACTTTCAGCTTATCGTGATATCTCTCCGGGATTTTGCGAAACCTGGATCCAAACGGATTGCTGAACTGAGGGGAAGGCTGATAGGAACCGGCGGGAAGACGAGAAAAGTAGTGGAGGAATTAACTTCGACGCACATCTCGGTGTACGGGGATACTGTTTCCATAATCGGAGATTACGTTTCGGTAGAGTATGCACGCGAGGCGCTTATGCTACTGATAAAGGGCAGCAAACAGAGGACAGTCTACACTTTTCTGGAAAAAAACGCACGGGACCTGAGGCTCAGGAGAATCGAGGAAAGCTTCGGATAATCAGGGAGAATCAACAAACAATTATATCCGCCATTATAATGACGGAAGCGAAGCGGGGTAGGGTAGTTAGGAAATCCCGACGGGCTCATAACCCGTAGATCAATGGTTCAAATCCATTCCCCGCTATTTTCTGCCACAGTATATATAATCTATTTTTGTAAGCAGTTCCCGGATATCAGATTCACCGGGAGGGTCGGACACCTTCAGGTTCAGTTCCAGCATTGTCCTGGCTGTGGGTGCACCGATTGCAAAAAATTTCACATTCCTCAGTAGCGCCGTATTTATTTTTCCATCCGAAAGGGCAGCGTGAACCACTTTTGCTTCGTGCGACGAGGTAATTATGACCCCGAAACATGAAGGAGACGATATCTGCTGTATGAATGCGGTGCTATCAACCGGGACGGCATCGTACAGGCGAACCGGAATAAAAAAATAACCGTGATCTGCAAGGAAATTCTCGATAATCCTGTTTGATTTAGAACTGGTGAATAATATGATCTTCATATTCTGCCAGGCATTATTGCGGATTATCTCGATGACTCCTTCCGAGGTCCTGACTTCAGGCAGCCTGCACGGTAATCCGGCCGCCACAAGAGCTTCCGCAGTTTTCTCACCGATGGCGACTGCCTCCGGCTTCGTGGCGAAAATGTCCGGAAATCTGTCCAGTGCTGTCCGCGTTCCGTATGCGCTTGTAAAAATCACAACATCTGGCTTGAAATTCCTGATTTTTACATCATCCAGATCTTTGTTCAGTTTCAGGGACGTAACCGGGACATTTACGATAGCAAAACACCTGCTGGAATATCCTGCATTATCTTTTGCTTCCGGCCTTGTGGTCACAATGAATTTCTGAAACGTCATAAGCCCTTTCCGAAATTATAACCATAGCCCGCGGGCACCCTATCCGTGATCTCTTTCACAAGTTCCTCAAGACCGGCCTCATTATTGAAAGTCCTGGAAAATTCCTTGAACTCTTTTGAGTTCCGGGAATAAAACCTGCATCTAATCCTGAACCCGAACTCTGTTTTTTTGCATAGAATACCGGCGGGAACGGAACAGCCAAGGTTCAGGTCAGACATGAGTTTCCGTTCCATTTTCAGAATATCCATGGTATCCTGATGTGAGATTTTCCGGATCACGTCTGCATTTTCATAATCCACACGAGAGACAACGGCTATTATCCCCTGATTCGGGGCCGGAAGAAAATCATCTTCAGTGAGCAGACTGTACGGGATATTTATTCCGAGTCTGTGAATTCCAGCCTCCGCGATTATTATTCCATCGTACTGGCCATCAAGGAATTTCCTTATCCTGGTATCAATGTTCCCCCTTATGTTTTCAGCAACCAGGTCAGGTCTGAAACTTTTGAGTTCGTGAATTCGTCTTATGCTGGATGTGCCAATCCTGGACCCAGAAGGCAACGATTCGAGGTTGAACCGTGAGACCATGGCATCAAGAAAATTCTCTCTTGGCAATGTACCGGATATTTCGAGTCCGCCCAGCAGTATGGATGGAAGATCCTTCGCACTGTGGACAGCTATGTCCACATTCCGGTCAAGAACATTCTGGTTCAGTTCTGCGACGAAGACACCGGTTCTGTCCATTTCATACAACGGTGAAACTGAATCTGTGTCACCGGTGGAAGATATCTTCACAATCTCGGTCTGGCATCCCGCATCATTCAGTCGCCGGGCAACCATCTCCGCCTGCTTTACAGCAAGCTTGCTCGGTCTTGTGCCAATCCTGACTGCAGGCATAATTAACGTCAGTGCTATATTGTTAAAAAAGATCACTCCAATTGAGCCGGATCAGGAATCGAGCCGGAGGAAATGTATTGGCACTTAACACAGGTGTAATGGTGGAGAAGGAGGAGGCAAACCGCACTCTCAGGATTCTATTCAGGAAAGGACTTGTAAGAAAAGACCTGAAGATAATCTACAATGGCACGAAAGTCATAATCCCGGTGAAATCAGCGGAATCTATTGTTCATGCGACGACTGTGCAGGCTGACTTCGAGGAGAGGAAAAACCGAATTTCACCTCAGGATCTGATTTCCATGGAATTGGAGAAATTACGTGTCAGCACGACCATTCATGATAACTGGATCAGATTCGGGGACGCGCTGGTCATCAAAGAGAGTATCTGGAAGAATCCGGACAAAATCTTACTGGAAACCGTCGCGAGGAAAATGGGCCTGAAAACCATATACCTGGACAGAGGCATTAAGAGCGGCTGCAGAAGGACACCATCAGTCTCAAGAATACTCGGCCCCGGTGGTGAAGTCACCCACAGGGAAAACGGCATCATATACACATTCGATCCAGAAAAGGTGATGTTTTCTCCCGGCAATGTAAACGCCCGCATCAGCGAGGGGAGGCGTGACTACAGTGGCATGATCATACTGGATATGTTCGCGGGAATCGGTTACTTTTCCCTTCACATAGCAAAATTTTCCGGCAATAACACGGTGTTCTCATGTGAAATAAATCCGGACTCCTATCATTTTCTTAACAGGAACGTTGATTTGAACTCGTTGCAGGACTCTGTGATTCCACTACTCGGGGACTGCCGTAGCGTGGCCCCCGCGATCAAAGCCGATTACATCCTCATGGGGCATTTCCAGTGTCTTGACTATCTCGTGACTGCAATCCTGAGATCAAAAATAGGGACGATAATAAATTTTCATGTCCTTGTACCCACAGACAGGCTTGACAGATACCACTACGAAATCCAGTCTCACGCACGATCATTGGGTTGCGTACTGGACTTCATGGATCAGTACGTTGTCAAGTCTTTCGGCCCTCATATGTGGCATATCTCGGTCAAAATGAGGGTATCGAATCTTCTCCTGTGAATCCAAAAATATGATTCCGAAAACCCTCAAAGAAATAAATGCCGGGATGGGGTCTCCTCGGGAGGAATCAGATGAACGGAACACTGTTTCATGCCGATTTCAACGATTCAAACAACATAGTCAAAAAAGGCAATACCTGAAAACTCCCGCCAACGGGACAGGGGGTGCATGGTTATGCCCGCGAAGTTTAAGTCTCAGGCAGGTGATTACGAGGTCAGGGGAAATCATAACCTGAGGTTAATGTGGCTGTAGTCCATGCTCCTGATCGAGTATGCGACAACCCTCGAATCGCTCCTTTCAACTTCCTCAATACCGGTGATAGCCTCCATTGTTTTAAGGTAATCCACTCTGGATTTGTTGACGGTGATCAGCACAAAGTCAATGTCGCCAAGAATGAAGTAAATAGCAACCACGTTTGGCAGCTTTTTTAGTTTATCACCGATTTTTGCCGCATAGTTCTTTCCGTAATTGGTTTTTATGAAGGTTAAGGTGACGAAGTCATATCCGAGCTTTTCATAATCAAGAATAGCAACAGTCTTCCTGATGTAACCCTGCTTCTTCAGCTCCTTTATTCTCTTGCTGATGGCGGAAGGAGAAAATATGCCGACTCTCTGTCCGATCTCGCTCAGCGGTAGATCCGCCTCATCCTTCAGTATATTCAGTATTTTTAGATCATAATCGTCTAACACGATTCTCTAATTTACATAATCATAGAAAATTTTTTCCATCTCACGTTATTTTGGAGCAAATTATTCTTCCAATGCCACTTCAACTGAAAATTTATAAAATCGTTTCAACATCAGTGGCAGGATAAAATGACTGTGGAATTCATCCACGCGCCGGCAACCGAAACCATTCAAAACATAAAAGGCGGTTACCTGACACCATCAGAAATAGTTGAGACGCTGATTCACAGGATTGAACGACTTGATGTCGGGCTTGGTGCATATTCTGCGTTGAATCACAATATTCTGGATGAGGCAAGAGCTCTCGAATCGGTATTCAAGTCCGGCAAAAAGCTCAGCAAACTCTCCGGATTGCCAATAGCGGTCAAGGATATTTTCGACACAAAGGGCATAGTGACCTCCTATGGTTCAGCAATGTTCTCAACGCACATCCCGGAAAAAGATGCGATCGCCGTTAATAACATAAAGAAAAACGGGGGCCTGATCATAGGAAAGACTTCAACGCATGAATTCGCCCTTTCTATCATAACCCCTCAATGTCGGAATCCATGGAATACTGACAGAATTGCGGGAGGCTCAAGCGGAGGATCGGCAGTTGCTGTTGCCGCCGGGCTGGCAATTGGCGCATTAGGATCTGACACAGGGGGTTCCATAAGGATTCCGGCAAGTATGTGCGGGGTAACAGGGATGAAACCGACTTTCGGTGTTATCGATACTTCCGGTGTATTTCCGGAAGCCCCCTCTCTGGACCACGTTGGCGTAATATGCAGATATGCTTCGGATCTCCCGGTATTACTGGAGGCGACGGGTTGTAAGATACGGCAGTCCGGCATAAAGCGGAAGAAAAAGATCAGGGCAGGAATCCTCACTGGCTTCCTGGAGATGTGCAGACCTGCGGTAAAGAATCAATTTCTGAATCAAATAGATCAAATGGCTTCCGAAGATATCTGCGAGATTGGAGAAATTCAATTGAACGATCGGGAAGTTTTCCAGGAGGCACTCAACGTGATTGATGAAGTGGAGAGCTCGTATGTTCACAGAAACCTCTTTCATGCCAACAGGGATAAATATATGGGCATTTCGGCCGATCAGATTGAATCCGGAACCCGGCGGAAAGCTCATGAATACATATGGGCAAAATCTCAGCAGACTGAATTCAAAAAATATCTCAAACGGATTTTCAGGAACTTTGATTTCCTGATGCTCCCCACGCAACCTGATTCAGCACCGACTTACAGCGATGCAATGGCAATGAAGGGAAATGAACTGGGCAGATATCTTGAGTTCACAGATCTGTTCAACATGTCGGGTAACCCTGCAATATCAGTTCCTTGCGGTCTCATAAGTGGTATGCCGGCAGGCTTGCAGATCGTCGGAAAAGTGCAGCGTGACATCGAAGTTATCGACATCGCCTCCTCTTTCCAGAATGTCACGTACTGGCATAAAATGTATAATAGTAAGTTCAAATGAGATCATGGGTATGTCTTCTCAAGTATTCCGGCATCAGATCATTTTCAATTGACCAATATCAGCATTAATTTTTGTAGTATGCGTGTATATGAAATAAAAAATACGTAAAATAGAGCGCATGGGGAAATTCATGAGAGATATTATATATCGAATGTGTTTGTTCTTCAATTAATGACAGAAAAAGATGGGCTTACAAAATCTGCCCACACTTTAAAAAAGGGGGAAGTGGGAATTCTACAGGGAGTGTTCCAATCCTTCTCGTTTGTCGGGCCTGCTGCTGATGTTGCCATACTTCTGCTTGGAACTGTGTATTTTGCAGGAGTTTCCACGCCAATAGCCATTATAATTGCATGGCTGATTTATGGCCTCTGGATGATCACACCGTATGAGTTCTCGAAGTATAAATCGAACGCCGGAAGCTATTACGCGTATTCAGCCAGTTCCACAAAGGACGGGATGCTCGGTCCTCTGGCTTTATTCTCATGGATGGGTGAGAATTTCAGCGGTCAATCTTTTGGCATACTCGGACTCGCAGCGTTTCTTTTCGCAATATCAACGACGATCTCCGGTATACCCTATATCTGGGTCCTTTTCGCCATAGTAATCGCCGTATATATGTTCATAGTGCCCTATCTCGGGATAAAGATATCTCTGAACTACGTTGCAATCACTGGCATACTTGAACTTGTTGTACTGGTTGTTGGGGCCGCAATCATAATTATTATGGCCGGACCAGCCAACTCCATCACACCGTTCACAATCCCTGCCGGCACGATCAGTGCTGTATTCTTTGGAATAGTTTTCTCCATAGTTGATTTCACGGGACTCGGAACTGTCACCACTGTCTCGGAGGAAATCAGGAATCCAAGAAAGCAGATCAAGAAAGCGCTGGTAATCAGCTGGTTGCTTGCCGGTCTCGCACTTATACCGGCATCCTACGCACTTGTTATCGGATGGGGAAATGTCGGTCTAGGCGGGATTGGAAACTATGCCAACGCTCCCGATCCCGGTCTGCTTGTGTTTCAGCGTTACCTTGGGCCGATTGGTTTCATTCTCCTTGCAATATTTACCATAAACAGTTATTTCTCATACGGAGTTGCAAAAACAAACGCCGTCAGCAGGATATGGTTCTCGGCTGCCAGAGACGGAGTAATTTTTCCGAAGTGGATAGCGAAACTCCATCCCAAATTTAAGACACCCGGAAATGCAATGAGCCTGTGGCTCGGTATATCATTTATACTGGATATCATACTGGGAATATTCTACGGGCCGGTATACGCGGCGCTGATATTGCTGACCATGGCGGGAATATACATCATATGTGTTCATGTTATAGCGAACACAGCCCTGACACTTTTCAGCTTCTCAGAACTGAAGAAATCCGGGCAGTCAAGCGTGCTTCTGCATTTTGTGGCACCCACGCTTGCTTCTGTTCTCGGACTGGTTGTGATATTCTTTTCGGTACAGCTGACGTATTCAAGCTATGTCGGTGATCCTAGCGGAATAAATCTGGCATTCATGGCTGCTGTTCTCATATCGATAGTATGGGTGGTAGTACTCGGACCGATTATAGCGCTATACTACAAAAAGCGGAAACCTGAAATCCTGAAAAAAGCGGGAGTTTACGACTCTGAACTTGCGGAATGAAGTGATAATATGAAAAGCGAATATGAATTGAGTTTTGCCGGGGCTCCGTCAATAAGGACGAAGCTTCCGGGACCAAAGTCCATGGAACTTCTGAAAAAACAGAATCAACTGGAGACTGGAACGAGGACATACACGAACCAGTTCCAGCTCGCAGTGAAGAAAGCAAGCGGATCAACAGTTGAGGATGCGGACGGAAACGTTTTCATAGACTGGTTCAGCGGAATTTGTGTCATGAATATGGGTCATGGGCACCCCGAAGTGAAGAAGGCAATGATTGATCAACTTGACTCCATTGTTCACATAAACGAAGTTCCTACGGAGGCCAGGATAAATTTTCTTGAGACCCTGAACTCCACTCTTCCAGGAGGCCTGAGAAATAAGTCCCGGGTTATGTTCACTGTTACCGGCGCCGATGCTTGTGAAGCCGCTATCAGCCTTGCCAGGCACGTCTCAAAAAAGAAGACAATTGTCGCCTTTGGAGGAGCGTATCATGGAGTAGCAGGCGATATAATCGGGGCAACAGGAAACCACCATTACCGTGATTTCGCCGGACTTTCTGCACAGAACATCTACCATCTTCCGTATCCATACGCTTACAGATTCCCGGGAAAGGTAAATGAGGAAGACATAAGCAAGTTCATTGTTGACCAGCTAGAATACCTGATCACTGATCCATATGCCGGACCCGGTGCCATTGGGGGTGTACTGGTGGAACCGGTTCAGGGAGAAGGAGGATATATAGTTCCCCCGGATGATTTCCTGCCGCTGCTACGGGAACTCACGGAGAAATACTCAGTGCCTCTGATTCTGGATGAAGTTCAGACCGGTGTGGGAAGAACAGGAAAGATTTGGGCCAGCGAGCACCAGAAAGTGACTCCGGACATAATGTGCATTTCAAAAAGCATAGGGGGCGGAATACCCACATCCATGATAGCCTACAGATCGGAATATGATCAAAATCTTCCGGCAGGATTCCATCTCGGAACATATCGCGGGAACCCGCTCGCTCTGGCAGCTGGAAATGCCATACTCAATCACCTTAAGAACTCGGGACTCCTTGACAGGGTCAGATCAAAGGGGGAATACATAAAAGGGAGATTCCAGGAGATCGCGGAGGATAACAGATTTGTCGGGGACGTCAGGGGAAGGGGATTCATGATAGCCGCTGAACTTGTGAAGGACAGAAAAACCAAGGAGCCTGCAGTTGAACTTGTTTCAAGAGCAAAATCGGCAATGTTCAGCAAAGGTCTTCTGATGCACACCTGCGGGCACTACTCAAATGTACTGAGACACATGGCTCCGCTTACCATCGAGGATGAACTCATCGAAAAAGGTATTGAAATATTTGGAGAATCCCTGAAAGAGGCTTCAAAGAAAGCCTGACCAAATTTTTTGTGATGCCTGATGTCTTTTAAATTGATGAAATTTTCATCAAACATTGCTGCCGGTCTCGGTTCTATCAAATCCCTGGGGGAATATTTCGAGGATCTGAAGCTGAGCAGGAAAGCAATGATAATCTCTGGAGAGAAATCTTACCGGATAGCCGGAGAAATCGTGTCGAAGTCCCTGCAGGAGTCCAATATTCAAATTGAGGAATTCATCGGGAAGTTAGAACCAACCAGAGAAACGGCAGAAAGCTTTATTTCGAAACTGTCAGGATACAAGGGAACAGAAACTGCCATTGTCGCCATAGGCGGCGGTTCAGTAGTCGATGTATGCAAATATGTCGCAAAAGAGCTCAGCCTGGACCTGGTCGTCATACCAACTCTGCTGGCAAGCGATGCAATCGCAACAGGGTATTCTGTTCTATGGGAAAAAGGAAAGAATCAGGCAATAGAGACAAAAACCCCATCACTGATAGTGGGAGATTACGACATTCTCAGGAATCAGCCAAAACGGTTTGTAGCGGCAGGAGCTGGAGACATGCTTTCCAAAATATCGGCGCTTTACGACTGGAGGCTGGCATTCTGGCTCGGAAATGAAAGTTACAATGATTTCGCGATGAATGTGGCAAAATCAACTACTGAACTGCTGGAAAAGAGGATACTCGACGTTTCAAAGATGAATTACATCGGGATCGAGACGCTGTTCCTCGCAGAGGTAACAGACGGATATTTGATGGAGCTCTCCGGTTCCACAAGGGTTGCGGCAGGAAGTGAACATCTCTTCACATTTGCCCTGGAAACACTGGATTCAAACGGCATCCATGGGGAATACTGCGCACTGGGAACGATTCTGATGTCCTATCTGCAATCGAGGGATAAAATGGACACAAGAGGATATCTGCAGGCCGTAGGAGCGCCTACCACAGCTTCAGAACTGGACATCAGACCTTACAACATAGTGAAGGCACTTACCATGGCTCACAAAATGAGGCCATGGTATACGATTCTCGGACAGAACGGTCTTTCCGAGGGAGCCGCGGAGAGGCTGGCCAGATATACACGTGTAATATCGTAAGCCTGTGCACGGAGCCGGAAAATTGCGAGGTGAAAAAATATGAAAATAGAGACAGTAAATCCGTATAACGAGGAAAAAATTGGAAATTACGAGACAGAAAATGTTGAACAGGTAAAATCCAGGATAGAAAAAATTCGTTCCAACAAGTATGAATGGGGTATGCAGACTGATGAGAGAATTGACTATTTCAGAAATGTACTGAAACCGCGTCTGGTGAAATTCAAGCCGGACCTGGCCAGGCTTATTACTTCGGAGATGGGAAAACCCATATCGCAAAGTCTTTCCGAGATAGACAAATGCATTGATCTTGTGGATTTTGCTGCCGGAAATTACGCGAAATTCCTCGAAAACGATTATGTGGAAACGGGCAGTAAAAGCACTTATGTGAGATTTGATCCGCTCGGTGTAATTGGACTGATCATGCCCTGGAATTATCCTCTATGGCAGGTAATGCGGGCAGCTATCCCTGCAATGCTTTCCGGTAACGGAATAATTCTCAAACACGCGTCAATAGTCACAGGTACAAGCCTGATGATCGAGGAAATATTTGATTCTCCGGTGTTCAGTTCAGTGGTTATTCCCGGGAACCAGGCCATTGACATTATAAAATATCTGGACGGAGTCTCATTTACGGGCTCCTCTAACGTGGGTTCAAGTATTGCACAGGAAGCGGGCAAGCATCTCAGGAAGGCTGTTCTGGAACTTGGAGGATCCGATCCTTTCATAGTCCTTCCCGACGCTGATATTGAAAAAACAGTCAAAAATGCTGTGTTTGCAAGATTACAGAATGGCGGCCAGAGTTGCATCGCCTCAAAGAGATTCCTGGTTCACGAGAAAATATTTGAAGAATTCAGGAAAAAGTTCTACGAGTCTTTTCATCAGGTCAGTGTTGGAGACCCTGCGGATGAAAAAACCTTTCTCGGACCGCTCTCTTCACGTGAACAGGCAGATACAGTTTCCGGCCAGATCACGCAGATGAGGTCTATTGGAGAAGTATCGCAAATCTCACAGAGGACTGGTAACACAATATTTCCGACAATCGCTGTAACAGACAGAAAATTCACAGAGGAAATATTTGGACCAGTTGCAATTCTCAAGAAATTCAGAACTGAAGATGAAGCGATTTCCCTGGCAAACGAGACATCATTCGGACTCGGTTCATCGATATGGGGGGATCCGGACACCGCTGAAAGAATGGCTCCGAGAATACAGTCAGGAATGGTTTACATCAATAAGATTGTCGCATCTGATCCGCGGGTTCCCTTTGGGGGCATCAAACGCAGCGGTCTGGGAAGGGAACTGTCAAGATACGGTCTTCTCGAATTCACGAATATTAAAACGGTATGGATCGAATCCTCTCCAAGATAACTGTCACGCGCATTCCGGCATTAACATCCCGCCTCGCTTGCCAGTTCGGCCGGGACTAGTGACTGTTCAGTCCGGCGAAGCCGGATTATAATCCCTCTTCACCAGGTTCAAAGCAGTCAGGTTCCTCAAACCCGAAGCGCTCCAGCAGAACTGCACCTCTGGCGCAAATAGCCATCCCGTGAAATACTATCTCAATCATTCCCACGAAGGCGTTGTCATTGTCCAGAAGAAATGCGCCTTCATCGCCATTCTCTGCAAAAACACTGTCTTCAGACATTGCGATGAACTGATCCTGTATAAAGAGAAGATGATTGTCTCTTATCAGCTTCATTTTCGCATCTATGCAAAGCACCCTGCCCTCTGTAAATCCGGAGGTCCTGCCTGTTTTTCTCACATTCATACCAATACGCGGGTCAACTGTTCCGCTTGGTCTTCCCAGGTACTTTATTCTCGGGGTGCTCGGTACAACGGTGTTGAGTGTGCCGACGGCGGCATCCAGATCATTTACCGAACCGGGAGCCAATCTGGAAATAACTGAGAGTTTTGCGAGAGCATAACCGCGCTCAGGGGAATCCAGAACCGAGGGCTGAACGATCACGTCACCTATGTTTGCCCCGTCTGGAGCCAGTATTTGAGAGGTTGAGACTACGTATTTCCGATCCCCCATGGTGAGGATTCCTCCGATAGTTCCGACAGTCCTGAAATTCATATGGCCGATCGACACTCCGCCCGGCACAACGTTTTCAGGGCTTGCTTTTATCGGGTCCGGCGTCGAGATCTTCGGGATGCTCGTAACGAGAGGATAGATGCTGAATCCCATTTGTGCAGATGAAAACTCATCTTTCAGGGCCAGGCCTGTTTCTTCGTTCTCAACAAAGATATACCAGAAAAATTCAGGAATGTCAAATCCAAGGCCGAAGCCAACGAATGAATCCACCTCAGCAAGAAGTCTTGCCAGTATCCCCCTGCTCCGTTCTATTTCGCGATCTGCGCAATCAAGATCGCAAGGATGTCTGGCGATCTTGTAGGCAAATTCCTCAATTTCCTTCTCACAATACCAGCAGATAGCCACGTCGGAAAGACAACTATGAATTGCTCTTATATTTTTGCAGTGTCATCGCCGTGGGGCTTAAGTTTCTGTCCAGATGGCAAACACACTGATATTTTTCAGTTTCTCGCCATTGCAATTTCCTTTGGCAGTACAGTTGAGACCACGAAATTCGGTTCGTCAACAATTTCACTGATTCTAAGGTCTCCTGCCACGCTGCAGAGCATGTATGATTCGTCTGCCGAGTATCCGCAAAGTTTCAGTTCTTCTATCATGTTAAGGAGCGATTCTCTTGCTGCGGTCTTGAGGTCGCTGTGAATACCCATTGTGACAACAACTTCGCCATTGTAGTTCTCGGAACTGAAAGCCCTCGGATATTTCATTCCCATTTTTTTGTGAACCTTTATGAAAATTTTTGTTTCAGCAATGGTCTCAATTGCTGTTCCGCATACTTCTCCGTCTCCCTGTGCCGCATGAGGATCTGCCAGCGATAACAGGGCACCCTCCTGATAAACCGGCAGGAATACACTGGCCCCCTTTTTCAGGAGTTTATTATCCATGTTGCCACCGAAAGACTGAGGTGGTATCATCGGATGATCGCCCTCTGCGGGAGAAACTCCCACAATTCCCAGAAAAGGTGATACTCGTATATTAACACCCCTCAGGAAATCACCGGATGTGGAAGCGATTCCATCTTTTATATCCCAGATAACAAGCCGATTTTCAAACATTCCCTTAAGGAAACCAAAATTCTTGATTATTCCAGTCCATCCCCAGTCTGCTGTGGAAATATCCATTATTTTCACTTCAAGAACGTCTCCCGGCTCTGCTCCATTTACATATATGGGACCCACTGCTGCATCAAGCTTCGATGAATCTATACGGGACATATCATCTGTTGACGAGTTACGGTTGATCTGCAAGGTTGAAGAATCAGGTATTTTTACAGTGAGTTCCTGATTATCATTGACGTAGAGCACTGGATTCAAAGACGGGCTCCATTTGAAATGAATATTTCGCTCATCAAGACCATTCAGTTTCAACATTCATAGGTATAATAACAGGAACATAAAAATTTTAAAGTTTACTGGGGGTTCGGGGCCCTCCTGTAATTAAGATAATGATCAGGCATCTCCTGAACTTCTATCTCTGTTCTGAACTTTCTTCCCCCTCTCATGAAACCCAGAGATATGACGTTCCCCATTCCGATTCTGGAAATCCTCTCAAGCAGACTCTTCATGTCAGTCACAGATTCCCCGTTGATGCTTATTATAATGTCCCATGGTCTCAGTCCTGCCTCAAAAGCCGGGCTCTCCCGGGATATTCTGGCAATTACAACTCCTTTTACGCCTCTGGCCCACAATCGTGTCTGCATATCGCCTGTAATTGTGCTCCCTGATATGCCGAGCCATGGCCTCACTACCCTGCCGTATTCCAGAATCTGTTCCATTACCCGCTTGATTGTCATAGAAGGTATTGCAAATCCCACTCCCTGAGCAAACGCGATTATGGCAGTATTCATCCCTATGACTTTTCCGTCGAGAGTAGATAAAGGTCCGCCACTGTTGCCCGGATTTATTGCCGCATCAGTCTGTATCAGTCCTTCAAAAATAAAATCGGCCCATGGCATGGGTCTTTCCAGGGCACTAATGACGCCGAGGGATACGGAGGGATCGCCGGGGAGTCCCAGTGCATTTCCCACAGCCAGGACAAACTGCCCCGCCTTAAGGTCTTCTGAATCCCCGAGTTCGCAGGGCACAAGACCCTTTGCGTTAATTTTTATCAGGGCCACGTCAGTTGCGGGATCATTACCTACTATCTCAGCTTCAAAAGTATCACCGTCACGTGTTGTGACTTCCAGTTCCCGGGATTCCTGCACCACGTGGTTGTTTGTCACAATGTATCCGCTGGAACTCAGGACTATTCCGCTTCCAGCTCCCATTACAGGGAATACTTCGCCATATCTGTCCGCCTGAAACTTCTTGTTGCGTATCATTACAACACCATCTCTGATTTTCGAGACGGTGTCTGTTATTTCTTTCTGGAAATTTCCTGCACTTATCATTTTATCCACCGGGGGTAAGTTCGAACCCCAGGTCCAGATTTCCTTCAGATTAATATACCAGAAAGTATCTCTGGTGTTACCTGGTAACAGAAATGGTTGAGGTAAAAGTCATTTCCAAGCTTGAAGAAAAAGAGGGAGCCGCATTCAATGTGCTCAGTCAAGTCTCAAGTACGTGGGCGATCCCAGTCATACTGCGTCTTGGTTATTTCGAGGTCCTTAGATACAATCAGTTGAAAAACACATTGAAGAACGTCAGTTCTCGAAGCCTCTCAAGAACCCTGTCTTCTCTCGTTTCCAGTGGTATTGTTTCCAGGGAGGTCAGGAACGGATCGCCGCCCCGGGTCTTTTATTCGCTTACTGAGAGAGGTACAGAGTTAGCGGAACTGTTGGACAGCATGTCTGAGTTGGGCATCAAGTGGGATAGTTCAGAACCCGATTCAGAAACGATTGAAGTTTCCGTGGCAGGATCTCCGCCGGCTTAAACCGGACTGCGATTCCCGGAAAATAAGGAATTCAACGCGGATACGCTGTTCTCCACAAAGGGAAGAAATTGCGTAATGCAGACTCTTTCGTTGACGGAAAATATCTCCGGATAAATCGGCCGGTAATAGAAATGGAACAGAAAAGAGAATACGTTAAGGCAGCAGACATGGTTTCGATCAAACGCAGTAGAGGCCTGTCATTCAGATAATCAACGAGGAATCCACAACCCATCGCTAGAAAAGATTTTAAGGAGAGTCTTTCATGATTCAAAACATGGACTACACCGATATTGACAAATCACTGGATATGAGGTTTGTTATATCGTATCCCGGCAGTCCGGCAATTGCGCAATTTTCCAAGCGAAATAAACTTTCATTCCAATCGGGACTTCACCTTGGCGATCAAACTCTGGAACTCGCGTACTTCATACCAGCTTCTCTGAAGGAGAATCGCGACATATCTATCTTCCTTTCACAGAGTGAAGCACAAAGACAGGGAAACATATATTTCATAAATTCATCCACGCAGGACCCTTTCATGTATTCTGCTATAAAAACACAGCTAAAGAATACGAAGTCCCTTATGCTTGACAATATTTTGCTTCGCGAAGGGAGATATTGCATTTCGTGTCGTTTCCATCACTCGGAGACGGAGAAAGTCTCCAAAGCCATTTTAGGATACGCAGCTACAATTGAAGGTCTTGAGCTGGAATATTTTGGCGAGAATCCCGGAATCCGCAAAATTCTTGAAGAAATCAGCAGGACCGTGAAGTTGAAATCATTTGAGTGGTCCGTGAGGATTCCGGAAGAGGAGATGGGGAGTGAGATTCTCGTGGCTCTGGGGAATGAATGGGTCGGTGCTAACAGATTCATGACGAGCGACACTCATGTGAACAGGCTGGTTAAAACACGGTTTCCGGTGAAAAATCCTGAAAAGTTACTTATGACGACAATTTCCGAACCAGACAATATTTATGAGATGGAAACCGACAGGAGCTTCACATTTCTGGATTTCTATTTCCGCAGAGCCTACGAATTAAGAATACTGAGGCTTGTCAGAGATCTGCATTTCAAGAACGAGTATCTGTACACAAAGGTGACTATCCCGGAAATCCTCTCTGAAAACTTCATGGAAGCGATCACTGAAACTTTTGAGCACTATCCTGACTGGGAACCAGTCCTGACACATGCCTCTAATTTCCAGTAACTGCAGATCAAGATAATTGAAGTTTTCAACTCATTTCCTCATTTCCACGGTGAAGAGGAAGACTAAGATGGGATCAATAATTACAATATAGTTAGCAATAATGATAACTCAATATATCTTAAATGTACATAATATTAACAATGAAAGCCAGGGAATCCCTGAATCTGCGGTAGATATCCGACCCTTCATGTTTACTCACATGACGGGAGGATCAGGTATTCAGGAATAAAAAAACCATTCCATGGAGGCCGGATATGAAGGTAATCAGGACTGAACAGATATACATCAGGAAAAATGCCACAGTATCAAGGGCATGCCATCTCTCCAGCAACCTGTACAACCAGGTGAATTACATCCTCAGGCAACAGTTCCTGAAGCATGAAAAGCCCAGCGGATATAATGCGCTTGCAAAACAGTTTTCCATGCCATCTGGAAACGATGATCATGACAACTACAGCAAACTTCCGGCACAGACGGCACAGTGGACCATAAAAAAGGTGAAGCAGGCATGGAACTCCTACTTCAAAGCCATGAACGCGTACAGAAGATATCCTGAAAAATTCACAGGAAAGCCGAAAATACCGGGATACAGGGAGAAGAACGGGGAATTCATCCTGACATTCACCAACCAGCAGTGCAGCATCAGGGACGGTATCCTGAAATTCCCGAAGATAATGGAACTGGAGGTGAAGACAGGACTGGAGAATGTGAATCTGAGAGAGGTCAGGATAATTCCAAAGGGATCGGGTTACACTGTGGAAATAGTATATGCGAAAGAGATCGCGGCTCCGACAGCGAAAAAGCCTGAACGCATCATGGGTATCGATATCGGCGTGAGGAATCTTGTAACCATTGGCAACAACATCTCCGTACAGGGGATTGCTGTAAGGGCAGGATTGCTTAGATCGATAAACCAGTTCTTCAACAAAGAACTTGCGAGACTGAGATCGATAAACGATCTTCAGGGAAATGAGGAAAAGCAGACAAAACGGATACAGAAACTCTTCATGGTACGGAACAGGAAGGTGAAGGACATCATGCACAAACTCAGCAGGTCCATAGTGGAATACGCATCGTCAGGAGGCATCGATACAATAGTCATCGGCCACAATGAAGGATGGAAACAGTCGGTGAACATGGGAGGGAAAAACAACCAGAACTTCGTGCAGTTACCCTTCAACATGCTGATCAGCCAGCTCAGGTACAAGGCCGAAGAGAAAGGCATAAACGTCATAATACAGGAGGAGAACCACACAAGCAGATGTTCATTCCTTGACAGCGAGACCATAGAACACCATGACACATACACGGGCAGGAGAATAAGCAGAGGCGTATTCCAGTCTGCAGCCGGAACACTAATACATGCAGATCTCAACGGATCGTACAACATAATAAAAAAGGCAATCCCCGAAGCATTCGCGAACGGGATAGAGGGTGTAGGGTTATATCCGCGAAGTTTAAGCATCAGTCAGATGATAACTTCCAAAGGTGGATGTTAACATGGTTAACGGAAATCGTAACCTTATGGCACGGCAGGATGCCTCAACTACAAGACAGATGAATTACATAACCAGATTGCAGAATAATCCCCGGAGTCAGATTACAGTCCGGGAGTATCTAAGCTCACGCGGAAAGGAAATTACCAATGCTCTAACAAGAAGCGAGGCCTCAGACCTCATAAAACTCCTGATCTTCGTGAGAAGCTACTGAAATAAGGCGAATGGGCGTTTGAGATTTGTGTAAGGTTCTCAGAAGCAGTTCTTCGAGTTAACACAGTTGTCTGTGGTAGTTAAACGATTTGGAGGGGTCGGTACGGTTTTTGCGGCAAGACTATTTGTATTCTGTCACCAGGTTTAACGGTACCGCCTTCCAGTGCTACGCCCATTACCCCACCTTTTCTGATTATTGACCCGTCTTTGGCACGATCCAGGAGTGCATTCATCAGTCTTGGACGGAAATCATCAAGCTGAGCACAGGGATTTCTGAGTCCCGTTATTCCAACAACAGCAGTTTCTCCTATATGCAGCTCTGTTCCTGTCGGAAGTCCAAGCAAATCAATTCCATAAGTCGTAATGTTTTCGCCAATCTGCCCCGGAAATATGTTGTACCTTGCATTTTGCAGTTCCGTAAACAGTTCGGAATGTATAAGATGAATCTGTCTCAGGTTTGGTTGCTCAGGATTCCGTGCGATCCTTGATAAATGTTGCACAGTTTTACCCATGTGGGCATCTCCTTCAACTCCCAAGCTCTTCAGCAGCACGATGCTTTCTACATTTGCTTTGGAGAAAACGTGTTCTTTGCTGCGACTGACTGCAACAACCGAACCAGTTGTATGGTCATATTCTTGCCATCCAAAAGTGTTCTCTTCTGCCATAACTCGATATCTGTACCATAATATATTATCAATTCTGAATTTGTCGAATCAATGTATTGGGGTGCAAGGCTGGAAATACTACTTTAACGCCCAATAACCATAAAAAGTGCGAGGGATGGGATTCGAACCCACGAACTCCTACGAGACAGAATCTTAAGTCCTGCACAGTTGGCCAGGCTTTGTTACCCTCGCAATGTATCGGCTTATACTCCGGCAATATATTAAAAGTGCTGAAATTAGAAGATGGAGGAGAGGCATGCAGATGGAGATGGGAAATCTTCTGATCCAGGAGTGGAACTTCTTCAAAAATAGTTTATATACGCCCCTTTATTGTTTCCTATGTTAAACATATTTAGTTCATCAACGAAGAATGAGGCCTGAATATGCTCGATCAACTGTAAGTAGAGGTGTAAAATCTGAAGTTAAGTTTTTCTTTTTTGGGAATAATTCTCTGGGTCTTAAGTGCAATTCTTTTCATTTTTCGTGGATACCACCCGAACTTCTTCATTCCAATAGTAGTCGGAACTGTGATATTTCTCTATGGGCTTTTCAGCAAGTGATAATATGGGGTTCAGCATCCTCAAGTGATCTACAAATTGAAACAGGAGCAAATCTGAGCTTAAGTACTGAACAGTTGCAACTAAATTCCAAAAGTCAATTGAAGCAATCATCGAAATATTAATTATAACTCCATTTCTTCAGCCTTGCAATGCCCCTCTACAACGAAACAGAGCCCTATGAACGGGGAACGCTTGACATTGGGGATGGTAATTCCATTTACTGGGAGGTTTCTGGCAACCGCAAGGGTAAAGCTGCTTTAGCTGTGCATGGCGGCCCTGGCTCTGGCTCCAGTCCCTGGTGGAGAAGGCTGTTTGATCCTTTGAAATACAAAATTATCCTTTTCGATCAACGGGGAAGTGGCAGGAGCAAGCCTTCAGCATCTGATCCGGGGTACGATCTCTCAAAAAATACAACACATCATCTTATCAACGACATTGAGCTTCTCCGTAAATGACTCAATGTAGATCAATGGTGGCTCCTGGGGGTGCACGCTGAGCTTGGCCTATGCAAAGCATCATCCGGAAAGAGTGTCTCAGATGATCCTGTTTGGAATAACTACCGGCAGGCATTCAGAGTTTGATTGGACATTCAGAGGAGGTAACAGGATTTTCTTTCCGGAGCAATGGGACCAGCTGAAGAAGTCTTTGCCTCAATACAGGCAGAACAGCGATGTTCTTGGTGTATTTTGCGAATTGCTGAATGAAGCGAGCCCTAAATTGTTACCTTCATATGCAAGAGCATGGTGCCTCTGGGAATCAACCTCCTCAGAGTGGCCTCCAGTTTCCCAGTTGCAGAAGAGGTTTGAGGATTTATCCTACGCACTTACATATGCAAGGTTGGTAACACATTATGCAAAAAACTGCGCATGGTTGAAAGATGGTGAACTACTGGATGAAAATGCATACCTGGATAACATTGAAGGCATATTGATAAATGGCAGATTTGACTTTCAAGCACCACTTGAAAATGCTTGGACACTACTCAAAAGATGGAATAAAAGCGAATTAGTGTTGGTGGACAATTCCGGGCATTCTCCAAGTTCATCAATAGAGGATGAAATAGTTAAAGCAACTGACAGATTTGCTTTGTTCTGAATAGAATAGTCCGGTCAAATGTGAATGCTATTAATTGATCTGAGCCCCTTAATTTTGGACAGTAATTCCGTCTTCCAATGAGACATTTTCTCTCAACCTCCTTTTTCTCTTCCCTGTTTTTCATTCTTTTCTCATCCTTCCTCTTTCTGTCTTCCAGAAATCTTTTCCTGAAGTCCTCATCCATTAGCCATCACTTTTCGAATTCATCCGGAGGAAGGTATTATCTCTGCTGTTAAGAGGAAGTTCGGAGAAAATACGGTATCCCGATCTGAGGAAAACCTCCTTGCAGAGGATTTTCTGAGGTTCTGGGCATACGACGAGATCAGGGAATACGGTGAGAGAAGAGCAGGAATGGAGGTAAAAGTGCAGGGTTGAACCCTGAGGACGAGCAGAAGGGAGTGATTCGGCGGAAATGAACAGGATATACAGGATTCATTCAACAGAGCATGCGAATGCTATGGTAATTACAATACCGTTAGATGAATAATAAATTCCTATCATGATTATCGGTTAAAATGAGCGGTTTTTGAAGATTCAATCCGCGTATCATACGTGCCTCACACACTATAAGCCTTCATGAATCCTGTGTTTTAGGTGAAAAATCATATCAAGTATAATTATTTACCTAACTGCATATAATCGCCATAGTGCGAATGCAAATCATTATATCGCGTTGATAGGTCAACGTATCGTGTTTGAGCCTATTGCAAAAAACATTTTCAGATGGGGGACCATAGATGGAGAATCTGGCATAATGATGTATTCACACTTACTACTGAAGGACGGCAAAGCTGTTTTAATTGATCCGCTCGCTATGCCCAGGCTTAATCAAATGATCAAGATACTGGGTGTACCCGAAGCAGTAATCATGACAAATTATCCTCATTTACGGGGGTCCCCTTTAATTTCTAGGCAGTTGAATATACCTTTGTTTTTTCCAGATATTACGGAAGTGGATGAAGACGAGGCACTCATCAACATATTCATTGATTTATACAATATGAATCACGGACAGCAATACAAGGAATCAACTAACCTTCCTCTCGGAATCAGGGCATATGTAATCCCAGGTCGCCGTGAAATGGCACTGGAGTTTAATGACTATTTGATAGTAGGTGATTCAGCATATGGGATTAATGAGAAACTCAATTTCTATCCTACCGGCATCTGGCCGGACGATACGGGCAGCAAGGCACGTGTCACTTCCGATGCTCTGAATCCATTAATAAGAAAAACCGGGGCTAGAGGGCTCTTATCAGGGCATATGGAAGACATCCCGTCGGGACTTCAAGAACTGATCTAATAACTAAATCTACCATCTAATCGTGGAAACATTACGATTCGAGCCTTGTACGGGTGGCCAGGCTTTGTTACCCTCGCAATGTATCGGTTTATACTCCGGCAATATATCAAAAGTGCTGAAATTTGAATATAGGGGAGAAGGTATCCTGTGTTGAGAATGGAATGTGAGAGAACATCGGATGAACTGGAGATGTAAATTTTTCTTGTAATATGTGTATATTCCTGTATTACAACTCAAGTTAGGAATTTTTATGGAGACTTCTCAAATATTTTGTTCAAATTCAGAAAATATTGGCCTGAATAACTCTTTCGAACTCACACCACATGGCAAAGGGATCATTGACCGATCAACGACGCCTCGCAAATCTCAGTTTGAAGGTTTTGCATAGATATATACGTAGTCAAAAGGTCTCGAATAATCATCTGGTTCAACACTTGATTCTAGTACTTCGAGCCCTGAATTAACCAGCATTTCTAATAATTTATCCAGCGAATAGTAATTGACTTTCATCTTACCCCCTTCCGTCGAATCCTCAATTAATGTTGTAGTTTGGTCTTTTGTTCTAGTGGCAATATATAAACATCCATCTTTCTTCAAGACTCTCTTTGATTCTTGAAACGTCTTCATGACATCAGACTCATCCAAATGAAGTAAGGTGGCAACGTTCCAAATGCCGTCAAAGAGGTTTGATGCAAATCCCAGCTGGCATAAGCTCATAACCCTAAATTCAACATCAGGATGCTCTTTTGAAGCTATTTCAATCATCGAAATCGAACTGTCAATACCTGTTACTTTGTAGCCATTCTTGATGAAATAGGGCACAAACCTTCCTGTACCACAACCCGCATCCAGAATATGCCCACCCTTTTTTACCCTGGACGTAAATTTGTTATATCTTTCCAGGGGCTTTCTCTTCATTTCCGGGTCGTCCGTAGCCTTCATAAAAGCTTTGTGATAGTTCTCAGCCACTCTTTTGGAGTTGTAGTGGTCCACTGACCATGTACGCAAGAGAATAATAAAAAAAGTTTGTTGGACGGAGAAATGAATGGTCTAAAACCACTAAAAAACGGTTTAAATATCGATTGAGCCTAATTCTAAATATCAAATGGGTATTGTTGCCTAAGTAAAAGGAGAAACTGAAGAACGGAAAGCCACAACAAAATAAGTGAGTAAATGTAGTGAACTCATCGGAGAACTCCTTAGTGAAGACAATGATTTTGACAAAGTTCCGGGCATCAAAAGAAGGCGGATATAACACCAACTAATGATTTCCGGACAGTTTTTTCAGTTTCCACACTCCCTGATTCATCTGTGCCCATGGTAGATATCCTTGGATGATAGCAAAATTAGATGACCTATCGCAATAAGACGTCTTTATAGCTTTGTTTCGTGACGCAGTATGAATACCTTTAAAACCTAATGAAATCTTCAGAACTCATGATGCCTGGAGGAATCCCGCCACAAGGGGGGGAACTGGTTGAATTTGAGACAGAAGAAGAGCCTAAATGGGTAACGGTAAAACTGAAGGATGGAGCCGTAATTCAGATCAAGATGGAAATCGTCGCGATAATGAGGAGCGGCAATGATCAGAACACCGGACTGCCTCTTTACATGGTGCAGGCAACCAACATTATAAGGTTGATGAAAGTGCCTAAAGAACTGATGCAGAAACCAAGTCATCTGGACGATTCAAGAGGACAGAATCTCTACCGGTAGAATAGCGTTTACTGTCGTAAGAAACATATATTCCTCAGGTGATGTATTATGGTGGACGAGAAGGACTGGGCAATAATTGAACTTCTCAGGACTAACTCAAGAATTTCCAACTCAGATATAGGCAGGGAAATCAACGTATCAGAAGGAACAGTCAGAAAACGAATCCAGAAACTCCGTGATGAAGGCGTTATAAGAAAATTCACAGTTATCCTGCACAACGAGGGCGTTGAAGGAATAATACTTCTGCGAACTGAACCCAAGAAGTCCAAGGAACTTATTTCATCCCTTGGTAAGAGATTTGATGAAATTTACGAATTCACCGGCAGGTTTGATCTTGCAATAAGAGTTAACTGCAAGTCTCTGGAAGAACTGAATGCGGTTGTCGATGAACTGAGAAATACAGACGGGATAAAGAACACAGATACTCTTGTCAGGCTTCATTAACTAGTCATTTCTTTCGATATAATTATATATCAAAGTATTATTGGAAAACGGAGAGAACCACATGGCAGAAGAGAACGTTATTTTCGTTGGTAAAAAGCCAACTATGAACTATGTACTGGCCGTAGTTACGCAGTTCAACAACAATATTGACAGGATAGTGATCAAGGCGAGGGGCAAAGCTATCAGTAAAGCTGTGGACATCGCGGAAATAACCCGGCACAAATTTATTCAGACGGCAAAATACGAAGATATAAAAGTCGAAACCGAGGTTCTCCATGGGGAAAGAGGAGACTCAAACGTTTCATCGATTGAGATCACCCTCAAGAGATGAGATAATCCCTCATAATTTTTAATGACGGATTATATATTTCCGTTGCCTGGCACTTCGCAAAATAAATTTTCTGTTATGAACAATTATTAAATGAGCAGTTTAAATTACGCTAAGGCATAGTGGATAGATGAGGGACTTTCTGGAATGGCAATCGGGCCTTCACGGTAAGGTTGATGAAGTCAATCAGAGGCTCATGGAAGCAGTACATACTGACCAGGAAGATCTCTACAGGATGTCCCTGTATACCATAGAGGCTGGCGGAAAACGTTTCAGGCCACTCTTAACAATCCTTGCGTACGAGATAAGCTGTGACCAGCCATATAACAAGATCCTGGATCTGGCTGCAGGATATGAATTAATACATACTGCAAGTCTGATCCACGACGATATTATTGATAATGCTTCGGTGCGAAGGGGCAGACCAACTGTAAATAGTGTGGACGGGCTCGCGAACGCCATAGTGGTTGGTGATTATCTTTTCGCCAAGGCCTATGAGCTCGGTTCAAGATACGGCGCAACAGTATCTAAGATTATGGCAGACGCTTCAAGCAGGCTTGCAGAGGGTCAGACACTCGAA
>JAMDBW010000041.1 GCA_023487765.1 Thermoplasmatota archaeon
CGGAAAGATGCAATCCATGGCAAAAAATGTTCAAAAGGTGGACAGGGAATCGGTGAAAAGATTAATAGACCAGGGAGTGATTAAATTACAGTCAAACAAACTTCTTTCATGACACCTTATGTACGTTGACACAGGAAGCACTCTCACTTCTATAACAGATATTGAGGCAAGAACCTTGCAGGTAGATGTGAGTTCCTTAGAGCGGGAGCTGACCGGAGGTATTGGTGGATTCAGTTGGATCCCGTGTGTAGAAAACGTAAATTTCGTAATGCAGGGAGATAATTCTACAGCAAGACTCTTCACCCTGGACAGGGTTGGTATTAATCGTTCAAAAATGACCCAGAAGAAAGTTAAAGGAAAAGGAAACCGACGACTTGTTACTGACACTGGAGAATTTGTACCCTTACTGGGAATAGATGCACTCGAAAAGATGAAGGCAGAACTGGTTCTAAATCCGACTAAAGAAACTGGGGAGCTCGTGTACTAAGGCGAGGAACAGAGGCAGCAAGGCAGGAACTGACAAAAAGCCTCATTGACATCTACAGAAACGAACCAGGGCCACCAACACTCAAACGGGAACCTGACTTTCAATCAATCCGGTATATTGCCGTCATGCTGCAGAAGTCCGTGAGTTTTTCCGACTTTCGCTTTTCCGCGATCATTGATTCCGTGAGAATTGGGGTTGGAATTGAAGCTATACCCTCTACCGATCTTTACAGCAGGGAACTCACTGAAGAAAACGGGACAAAAAACATGCCTCCCGTACATAACCGGTGTCAGTGGCGGAACGTCTCGCGATACCGTGGGCCTGGAATATCCCATACTGAACTCTCTTATCTGAAGGGACACAGCGCGCCTGTGAGTGAGATACTTAACAGGATGAGGGCATGAAGCCACCCTGGCGTCTTCCACCACTTGTGCGGGCAACGACCATTGGCGGCGACCATGGAAGGGGATCATAACGATATTCTTGTTTATCTATTGCCATGTCGCAAAAACCGATCCGTGAGTACATAAATCGGGCCTCAAAGATCACTTGCAGAATAAGTTAGATGGGCCGGGACCGGGAATTGAACCCGGGTCCGGGGATCCACAGTCCCCAAGGATGCCCACTACCCCACCCCGGCCATGTCGTGTAACCTGATTTTCAGCACATTAATTATTATTTCTCTATTAGCACCAGAATTGCCGAAAGAATAACCCGGAAATTCATACCTTGCATGTATAGAACAAGGCCTTGATATTTTCGTGATCCATGCTGTGATGCTTATAGAGTCTTGGAACATGGATATTCACAACCTGTTTGCGGATTACTGAGGCATTGTCCTTGTAAAAATTGTCAACAAATTCGGCAGACTTGAAATTGTGAAGCGAGTATATAAATCCGGAAAGTTCAACAGCCTTTTCCAGGAATACCCTGTCCGAATGTTCAATTACAGACCCGAATGGCGGGTTCATAATCACCGTATCAACGCGGGTCTGAAACTCGCTGATGTTTGAATTGATCACCTCCACATTCAATCCCCCCGCATTTATCCTGATCAGTTCACACTGATCTGCATCAACCTCTACTGCTAAAACACTGGATGCTCCGAGCAACGCCGAGCCAACGGAAAATACGCCGTTTCCAGCACCGAAATCTCCGATCGTTTTTCCTTCCAGATTGCCGTCCAGATATGCGATGAAGAGAACTTCAGCCGCAAGTGACGCATCAGTTGGATATTGCTCAAGATAATTTTTATAATTTTCCGGTTTTTTTAATTTCTGAAGAATAATTTCAAGGTCTTTCTTTGACCGCAACTGTGGATGCACCTATCTTTCCGGTGTTCCAACTGCCAGCTCAACCACCTGTCTGGCCTTCTTGCTTGATTCTTCTCTGGTTTCACCGCGACTCAGGAAAATCTTCTCGATCTTTCTCACAGCCCTCTGCCTTCTCCAGGTGCCCCTTTCGTGCGCAGCGAGTACGATGTATTCCGCTATCTCCCTGTCCACGCTGATTCCAAAACGCTCCCTGATCTTGATCTGCCACACAGGGATCAGAACATATGGAATCTCCCTGAGATTGTTCTCCGCCCTCTTTTCCTCAATCAGTCTATTTGGATTATCTGACTTCTTGAGGCGTGAAGATACACCCATTAAGTCATCAGTCATTTGATGCAAATAAAGTTTATGTGGCAGACTATGGTGATTATATGCCGTTAGATGAATAATAAATTCCTATCATGTTTATCGGTTAAAATGACCGGTTTTTGAAGATTCAATCCGTGTATCATGCGTACCTCACACACTATAAGCATTCGTAAATCCTGTGTTTTAGGTAAAAAATCATATCAAATATAATTATTTACCTAACGGTATATAATCACTATAGGTAGCAGACTATGGAGGGTTCGATAATCGTTTTGAGCCTGAAGAAGGGCATGAGTCCTAAGGAGAAGAACGAATTCTGTCATTATTTCTACGGGCATGACACAAGCTCATGGAGGGGAGGGTACAGGTATCACGGGTATGGCTTGCTGGACGGCATACCGCACAGGAAGATCGTAAAGAGTGTCATAATCATCGGACTTGGAGAGGGTGGAAAACTACGTCAGGGACAAGACAAAATAGTTCCATGTCGGGACCATGGTCCCAATGGAAGAGGATATCAGGGCATTGGAGGAGAAAAATCACGATGCGGACGGGCAATAGAGCCGGTCATGGAAATTCAGAGAAATTGATTTTAGAAAATGTGGAAAATAAGCTGAATCTCGGCTCAGATAAGAATAAAAGAAATGGTGAAGAAGATTACCTCTTTCTCCTACCAAAGACCGCTATTGAAGCTACCGCCACGATACTCACCGCTGTGATTGCTCCCATGATCTCGTATCCAGCGAGAGGCAAAGGAGGAGCAACCGTGGGTGCCGGTGCAGGCTTGGAAATAATCGCACTGGGCGAGTATTTCCAGTACAGTGTGGGATCACCGCTCTTCAGTCCGTATACCTTCAGTATTATGGTATAGTTTGAGGAGATCGATATGCTATAGTTCCTGTATGGCACCCCGTTGATGTATACGGTGCTGTTTAGTATCTCCGATATGGTGGCGTTCTTCATGTCGGTGTAGGGTATCTGCACTATGAGGGTTCCGTTGGCGCTGGAGTTGAAGGATACAGATACGAGTCCGTTTCCTGTCGTGAGATTCGATACAGTGACGTTATAACCAGTTGCCGTGGTGTCGTTGGCAGAGGTGGTGGAGGTTGCCTTCGGTTCCTTTACGAGGGTGAAGTTCATCATGGTGGACGAGGTAAGTGTCACATTCTCCGAGTAGGGGAAGTATCCGCTCTCGTACACCGATATGGTGTAGGTACCTGCGGGGACGGAGATGCCGTAATATCCTGTAGAGTTGACGTAGGCCACGAGACCGTTCACCACAAGTGATGCATTATCCGGAGTGATGTATCCAGACAGGGTGACGGAGTCCGTCACCGGTGTCATGGATACGTCAAGGGTGCTTGTCTTTCCCGCCGTTATGTTGATCTCCTTCACGACGCTGTTGTATCCGTTTGCCGTGAACGATACGTAGTAGGTTCCCGGAGCAATGGACTCATTAAATTTGCCACTGTGAACTGGTATCACGAGCCCCCCTGCTGATACTGTCGCGTTACCAGGCATTACAGTGCCATTGAGGTATCCGTATATTGAAAGCGAGGCAAGGGTGACATTTACGAAGTATGTCTTACCAGAAACTAATGTGTAAAAATCACTGAACGAGCGATAGCCCGACAGGGAAGCGTTAACATAATAGTTTCCCGGGACGAGTGAAAGAGAAGCCGATCCCGAAGAGGAGAGCAAAACCGAATTTGCGTTGACATAAACCGCAGAACCCGCTGGTGTGAAGTTCAGGTTAAGGGTGGTATTCTTCACATAGTCCACACTGATATTCACTTCGGTTCCACCCACACTGAAGGTTCCGTTCTGTTTCACCGTATAGCCGGAAACAGGCGAAACCGAGTATGAATAAGTGCCGTTAGGAAGAACAATCGCATAGGACGAGGAAGTCATCGGGCCGGAGGATGGATATCCGGTGATGTTTGCATACCAGGTTGTTCCTGTAGGCAAGCCAGTCTCAACAAAGCTTACCTGGTATGCATTAGCTGAACCTGATGAAAACGGGATAGATATGTTTTCAGAACCGTCTACAGTGAAAGTGAAGCTGAAACCGATGTAGGATGGTGAGGGGACTGCTAAAAATGTGTAAGTCCCGTTTGGAAGATCGAAACTGATATTGCTCCCAGTTGTCTGGTAAAAGTACTTTCCTGTTACCGGGTATGCCTGACTGTCATTTATCCACCAGACTGTCCCCTGAGTGAGACCAGATTCTGTGAAAGTTACAGGGAGAGAGTTTTCACTGTAGTTACTAAAATTTAATGTTATGGATACGTTCATTCCGTTTATGGTAAAATTTCCATCTTGTTTATAGGCATTCTCGGTATTTGATGCCACGTAACTATATGTACCATTGACCAGAAGCATGTTTACCTCTGAACTATCCTGATTGAATTGCCAGTATCCCTTCAGATATAATCCCCAATTAGTCGAATTGGCAATTCCTTTGACGCTAAATTTAGTTTCATACATTGATTTACCATCAGGTGACTTGGAGAGATTAACAAGTATATCAACATTAGAACCAATGATGGAAAAATTACCTTCATAGTAATATGGAGATTCTGAGATATGGGCGGCATACGAATAACTACCGTTAGGCAGCTGGAAAGATATATTCTCGCCAGCTGAATAAACAGTCTGAGATTTGTAAATTTGTGTTCCATTGGAATAAAATAGCACAATATACCAAGAATTTATATGGGGGAGTCCAGATTCATTGAATGTCACAGGGTACTGTATATCGGTACTTGAAACTGAACTGGATTGCAATGTTCTACTGTTTCCCGGAGAAGGGGTGAATGATGAATTATTATGATTCAAAATCCCATTTGCATTAATGTCGGAAAGCACGGTAAAACCGCCCATAACCATGAACGCGACAGTAATAATTACCATAAATTGCTTATTGAACATGGAAAATTATACTACAGCATCCCAAGAACTTTTCTCTTTCCGCTGTGGTGGCAAAAGACTGATTAGTTGTCATTAAATACTGTTGTTACGTGATTGCCAAAAATGCGTGATCTCTGAGTAGATATTTTGTGGAACTATTTTTGGTATACAAAAAATTGTTGAGAAGTGGTGTGAAAAACAGAAAATTTTTTGAAAGAGATCTACCATTCTTTTGGTACCGTATGTGGCAGAGTTTTAACATTGAGATCGAGAAATCTCCCCTGAAGTTGCAATAAAGTCCGCAGATAATTCAAACCAGCAGAACTTCAGCTCCGGATATGCCAAAGAGCTAATTTACGTGATCGCTCCGGCCTTGACCGTAGATTTTCTGCCCATGACTTTTACGAAACCCTCGGAGACCTCGACTTTCTCCGAATCATATCCGTAGGACTGCAACATTCCATTCAGTCCCTCGGATGTGCAACTGGCAGCTTCGTTGCTGTACCCGGCGCCGGAAATCACCACTGTTACGGTATCAGCGTCAAATTCTATATCGAAGATGTCCGTTGGCAGCATAAATTTGTAATTTTCCAGCAAGGCAGAGAATTCCTGCAGAGTTTTCGCCCGTTTCTTTAATATATCGCCAATGATTTGTCCCCTTTCATACCACTTCTCCATGACCTCCTTGCCCGAGCACTTGACCGAGAATTTTATCAGTCCGTCAAGCAAAAGACTGGGGACGGGCACTGCATTGATTTCCTTCAATATTTCCAGGGTCTCAAATGACTTGACAATATCTTCAGGCTTGAAGCTATTTTTATCTGATTCGAGGTAAAGGTTTGCTGCTTCGCTGAAGAAAGAACTTACACTTTTTCCTCTGCTTTCGGTGAAACGTACAATTTCCTTGAATAGCTCTGTTTTTACAGATACATTGATTCTTGTCATTTACCATTACCTCTTATCTTCATGATAGATCGCCTGACCCCAATATTTTACTTTGCAGTATCAAATCCGGGGCGATCAGCGTGTGTGTATTCTAGCACGTTTGTACTCACGTGTGCCCATTTTTATTCATTTAAAAATAAATAATGAGGTAAGATACCTTGTTAAAAGGGGGGGAGTGCTGTCATTTACGAACTGGTTGAGGTTTCGGCCATTATCATTTTTTCGCTGAGTGCACTGCTGTCAATTGTTCTCACGAAGAATTACCTCGGGAAAAGAAGAACCAGCATGGCGATGTGGGCCGCCGGACTATGGATGTTTTCCGTAAGTGCGGCGCTTGAAGCGGCTTTCGCTGCTGGTATTTTCAGCGAGACTTTGATTGATCTGTACCTGTTTCTTGTGGCTTTTCTTGTTGAGATACTTGCACTGGGATCGGTGTTTCTTTCCGGAAATAAGCTCTCCGGGATCGGATATCTCATTTATGTACTTGCAACCGCGCTGTTCCTTGCTTACTCGTTTTCCGTCTCTACTGTGGGAAACATAATTGTCGGCGGCGTAGTATACGGCGAAATACCGCTGATAATCATAATTTCCTCCTCACTGGCCACTTTTCCTGCGGCACTGATACTTGTTATCAGTTCCATAAAATCATACAGGAAAACCAGGGATTCCAGACTCCTCAGCATCGTGGCAGGAGTGATCCTTGTGAGCATTGCAGGCACACTCTATATCGCTTCATTTCCGGCACTCCTGTATTACGCTGAATTTGGAGGCATATTGCTCTTATGGTTCGGCTTCCTTGATTTTTCAAGGTTGACAGGTAAGGAGACCGATAGCAAGGAGGCAAAAGCGAATGTCTCCAGTTGATGTTGATCGTATAACCATGGCGTATACTCTCGCATTTCACATACTATTTGTGTGTGTCAGTCTAAGTCTTCCAGTCGTGATGGTCGTATCCGAGTATCTTGGTCTCAGAAAAAATGATCGCTTCTATAATGTTCTTGCAAAACGTCTTTCAATAGCCCTCATCATTTTCTTCGCAGTCGGGACCGCATCAGGGATTGCTGTAGCTGCCGAGATGCTGGTTCTTTTCCCTGCATTTATGTCATTTGTGGGCAAGGTGGCAATCCTGCCCCTTTATGTTGAGGTATTCGCCTTCTTTGGAGAATCGATAGCTCTGGGCTTATACGTCTATTCATGGAACAGAGTGAAAAGCAGAAGGCTGCACATATTGCTTGGTTCCATGGTAGCGTTTTTTGCCAACATGTCCGGCGTACTGATCATAATGCTTAATGCCTGGATGAACACGCCAAATGGTTTCAACATAGCAGTTTATTTACAGAACGGAACGCTCACCGGCCTGAACCCCCTTGCTGTCTTCATGACTCCGTCGACACCCGTCGAGGTTGTGCACGGACTCGTCAGCACGTTATTCACCGGTTCATTCCTTTTGACGGGGTATTTTGCGATCAGGCTGCTGAAATCAGGTACACCCGACACAAGAAAATATTTTGGAAACGCCCTGAAGTTATCATTCGCCATTACCATGATTCTTTTCATTCCGGCAGGACTGGCCGGTAGTCTGTCAATGGATATGTTATATGCTCACCAGCCGGCCAAATATGCCGCCCTGGATCTGAACATGCTCAGCCGCAACTATGCCAGCGAGGTGTTCTTCGGAATTACGATTCCGATCCCGGGGCTTCAGAGCCTGCTTGCAACAGGATCATTCTCGGGTTACGTTCCGGGCCTCAACCAGTTCCCGGTGACTGACTGGCCCCCGCTCCTCGTTCATGACACGTTTGACGCCATGGTCATAGGCGGCTTGCTGCTTGGACTCTTCTTTCTCCTCTCTTTCCTTTCACTTACAATATCTTTTTTCGTCCGGCTGAAAGGAAGGACTCTCAGTGAGGGAAGCTACTGGAAACGTTTTCATCCGTTCAACAGTCCGGTAATGCTGAGACTGGCACTGCTGCTTTCCCTGGTTTCACTATTCGTTATGGAAGCAGGCTGGGTGACCGATGAGGTGGGCAGGCAGCCGTGGATAGTTTATAATGTACTGACGACCGCACAGACTGCGAATGTCTCAGGCAGTGTGTTGCCGGTGGCGATTCTTCTGATGACTTTCTATGGATTTGTGTTCATTTTTACCATGTACATTCTCAGGAGGATATTTATCAACAGGGACCTGTCAAAAGAGCTTGAAAATTATGCCACGGAAAAAAGAACCGGCAAAACAGGCGCCAAGTATCCACAAACAGAGAAGACGATGAGGTGAAATGATGAATATATCTTATTTCATAAACTACGGAATCTTTTCCGCATTTATTCTCCTGTTCCTGCTTGAGGTTGGTGTCGGCCTGCTGTCCCTGATATCTTTCGGGAATTACAGGGAGAAACTGATGAGATACATCGTGCCCGTATGGGAAATAAACGGGACCTTCGGCGTATTCTATGTGGTCAACCTTGAGGCGACATATCCGTCTGCCGTACCACTGGTTGGAACTATTTATGTTATTCCGGTTATTCTCACGATCACGGCGTTCATGGCTCACAACGGGTACATTGCATATGCAGAATACATAGGTAAACCCGGTCAGGAAGCGCTGTATATGAGAATATACGGTTTCTCAATGCTGCTTGTTGCGTTTATCGCGATTTCTATGCTGACATCATCGGTCAGTGGTATCTCCATTGATTTGAAGGATGGAACAATAAATCTTGTGATGATGTTTGCAAACTACTTCAATATCCTGTATTTCGCCGGAATAACTCTTATAACCGTGTCAGTATCGATGATATTCTTTGAAATGAAAAATCCGTCCAAAGTGCTGCCCATTGTATTTCTTCTCGTCGCGGTTGCGCTGATCGCTGTGGCAACCCGGTCGTATACACCATATATATTTGCCAATTTTCTGCAATACCTGTTATACTTCGTCGTGGTCCTTGCAATTTTGCTGGTCAGTTATATTCTGTATCTCAGGGATTACGGGATCGCGTCGAAAGTGATGGTGGTTCTGGGCACTTATTCCGCAGTCATGTATTATGGATTACTGGAATACCCTTATTTCTTCAACGGCCAGGTAAACGCAATTGAACTGATGAACAGCTCAGTCATGACGGAATACATCAATGCAATAACGATCATTGGAGGGGTTCTGGCGGCTGCATTTATCACGGTATTCGTTTACTTCAGTTATTTTAAGAACGTTTCGGATGAAGGTTATGCGAGCCTGAAGAACACTGGAACACAATGAAGGACCGGATGCTTTCTTGAACTTGATACTGATAAAAAAAATCAGGAGATAAGTGAGAGAATTATCCCCTTCGCAGTGTGTAACCTGTTTTCCGCTTCGTCAAATACCACGCTGTGAACTCCGCCTATTACCTCATCAGAAACTTCGAGTCCCCTGTGTGCCGGGAGGCAGTGTAAAAAGATGAAGTCCCTGTTTGCATGTTGTACAAGGTCAGAATTTACCTGATACTTTCCGAATATCTTCTCTTTCTGTTCCCTCTGTTTTTCCTCGCCCATGGAAACCCACACATCCGTATATATTATATCAGCTGACTCTACTGCCTTGACTGGATCGTCTGTGACCTCCACCTTGCACGAATTCTGCTTTGCTATGTTCCTGGCTGCCTCCAGAATCTCCCTGTTCGGTTCGAATCCCTTCGGACAGCCGATAGATATGTCCGATCCGAGAAGGACGCTGCCGAGCAGAAGTGAGTTTGCAACATTGTTTCCGTCACCGACATAACTTACCTTGAGTCCATTAACCCTGGTCTTCCTTTCCTTGATCGTCATGAAGTCCGCGACTATCTGGACCGGGTGTTCCAGATCATCAAGGGCATTTATGACCGGTACTGTCGAATTTTTTGCAAGTTCTACGACATTCTCATGTTTGAAGGCCCTGTATGAGATGACATCCACAAAGCCTGAAAGAACCCTGCCCGTATCAGCTACAGTCTCTCCTCTTCCCACCTGCATGTCGTTGGGATTCAGGTATATGGCATGCCCACCCAGCTGGACCATGGCAGTTTCCAGCGATACTCTGGTCCTTGTGCTGGGTTTCTCGAATATCATGCCGAGAACACGGTTTTTAGCAGGCGGGAAATCCTGGTACCTCTGTTTCTTCAACCTGATGGAGAGATCTATGATATCCTCAAGATCGTCCTTCATGTCAAGCACTGAAATTATGTCTCTTTTCATCTTCATCACTTCAATAATTTTGGCACATCAACCGGGTATTCTGCCACCTGGACACCGGCATCTGTGAACGCTTTTATCTTCGACTCGGCTGTTCCAACGCCTTTCTCTATTATTGCACCTGCATGACCCATTCTCTTGCCGGGGGGAGCGCTCCTTCCGGTTATGTATGCAACCACTTTTTTTGTCACGTGTTCCTTGATGTATTTGGCTGCAAGTTCTTCATTGTTGCCTCCGATCTCGCCGACAAGAACTATTTTTCTGGTTCGATCGTCCGCCTCAAACAGCTTCAGGACATCGATATAGGTGAGTCCGACGACCGGATCACCACCGAGCCCGATAACTGCACTTTCACCCATGCCACTCCTGGTTATGGCTTCCACGATCTCATAGGTAAGCGTGCCGCTTCTCGAGGCTACTGCTACGTCTCCCTGTTTAAATATCTGGTTTGGCATGATGCCGATCTTGCATTCAAAAGGTACAGTCACTCCGGGACCGTTTGGCCCGATGACAGTCAGACCCCTCTGCCTCGCTTCATGTATGATCTCCATGGAATCATGGAAAGGGACGTGTTCGGTGAGGATATATATCAGTTTTATTCCCTGGTCTATGGC
>JAMDBW010000026.1:0-1054 GCA_023487765.1 Thermoplasmatota archaeon
TCAGGCCTGCTCCACCGTATTCTCTGGGAATGTAGCTTGGAAAAAGCCCCATTTCGTTCATTCGATCAATTAGCTTTCCCGGAACCTCCTTGTTCCGGTCAATTTCCCTGGCAAGTGGCTTGACTTCCCTTTGCGCAAATTCGTGCACATACTGCAGGATGTCAAGCTCTTCAGGTGTAAGGTTTGCCTCAATCATAAATCATAATTGAGGCGGAAATAAATAAATTGTCTATTGCGTGACAAGTTCCTTTTTGAGATCTTCGAGCAACTCAGTATGCAACTTTGCGGATTCGGAGTACTTATCCTTCCTGGTTTCTATGTAAACATTTTTTGCAACTGCAAATTTACTCAGGTCTTCTTTCGAGAAATTGAATTTGAGATATTGAAGCGTTGATTCCAGCACTTCCGTGGATCGGCCTTCTTCCGGTTTGGCTCTGATTTCGTTTCCGTCAAATGTGATATAAACTGACTTTTCAATTCCTGCAAGTCTGGGAATCTCGCGCACCATCTGCTGCTGATCCTCGAATTCTATGAACATGGATACACTTAATTCTCCCCTTGCGGGTACCTGATCATTGTAAACCCTGACCAGCCTTTTGATTTCTTCCTGATCCTGAACGTTCTCTATGAACACCATTTCATTTATCTGGTTAAGTACTGTGTCTCTGTTTTCGAACAGGAAACTGAAGGTTCTGGTGATCACTCTTCTCCTCTTCTTTAATGCGATGATTTTTTTTGTTACGTCATCACGTTTTGATGCATAAATATTGGGAGGTGAGACCTCCTGTACGGTTATTGGATTCATAAAATCAGCTTATTTGCCCAGTTTTGCCAGCGTGTCTTCGTATTTCTTCGCGTGGGATTTCTCTGCTTTGGAAAGTATCTCGAACCAGTGAGCCACGTCCTCAAACTGTTCCTCCCTGGCGGTTTTGGCAAACCCGGGGTACATCTGTGTATACTCATAGGTCTCTCCCGCAATTGCTGATTTTAGGTTCAGTTCTGTGGTTCCGATTGGCTCGCCCGTTACGGGATCTCCAACTTGCGGGAATTGAAA
>JAMDBW010000026.1:1064-10739 GCA_023487765.1 Thermoplasmatota archaeon
GTCATCCTGTCCGCCCCCGCCAGATATTTGAGATGGCCGAATGCGTGGGCGGTTTCACCGTCTGCAGTTGACCTGAATGTGGATGCCACTTCCTGGAATCCTTCTTCGTCAGCCTTCTGTGCGAAATACAGATATCTTCTGTTTGCCTGTGATTCACCTGCGAATCCTGCCTTCAGGTTTTCTAGTGTTTTGCTATTTTTCAGTTCCAAATAATCACCGGCATATAGATGTGTTAGAGATATAATAACTTTATGATAATTACTCCTAATTAATAATTATATAAATTTAGCTATCTTTCCGGCAACCAGAAAGACTGCGATGTCTCCGGGGATTTTTGCTTCCCCGGCTTCCAGATTATACGAGTTCCCGCCGAGTTTTATGGAATAATTCTTCAGGATGCTGACGGAAACTTCCATTGCTGAGAATTGCCGGACGGTCGTTTCCTGAAGCGGATCGAAGCTCCTGAAATCGTTAATGTTTATTGATTTTACTTTCAGGCCGGTCTTACCATGCAGGCTGTTAGGCATCCGGATAAGTCTGTGTGTATCAGTGGTGACAGGTTCATCTATTTCACACTGATTCTCTGTTTTTACCCGCTGAAGCACATACAGCAGAACCTTGTCGTCGTTCTGATCCATATGGCGGTATTTCAGGCTTCCCGGTTTTGAAAAAAGGTCAATCTTTCTCAGACCGTCGGGCATGCTGGTGCTCTTTTTCAGATTATTCATATATGCGCCGAGGGTTCTCGAGTTCCCGAGCACCTTGTGCAGTTCCTCCATTTTTTCAGTATCCTGCTCAAGATTCCTGTAGAAATTCATTATTTCCCCATCAATCAGGAGTTTCCAGCCGTTGAGCCTTTCCGAAGTTTCCTGCATTGATCTCTTTACATCGAACGGATTGAAGCCTTCTCCCCGGATATAGTTCGCGATTTCCCTTCGGGAATCCGAACTTAACGGATAAACGGAATCCTCAACCACGTGAACATGATAACCCCTGCCGCCTGAGAAGAATAACTTGAGGTCCTTCTCCTGGAAACCCAGATCATCCATAAGAAATTTGAAGACCAGCCTCTCCGTATGCCTCTTTACTTCTTCCAGTATCTGAGAATAGGTCATCCTGTCCGCACCTGCCAGATGGTCCGCATCAAGGTCAAATATCAATTCAGCCCCGAGCCATTGCTTCTCCAGCATAACTTTCTCCTCCGGCCTCCTGTAATAAGCCGATGAATAATACATGTGCCTCGGAACGTTTTTTCTGGCAAAAATCGATAATGAGTTGAGATTAAGGACCGCCCTGTGCCTGATCATTGAACCGAAAAAAGGTATGAAACCGATTTCACGAGATGATATCAGATCCACATCACTTGCTTCCCATGTCCGATAATACTGCTGAAACATATTCTTCAATTTTATCTCGGATTGATCTGCGGCTAGCAACACGTCTTCATCGCATAATATATTAATAGCATTTACCATAAGTCCGGAGCGATGATTACGGGAAAAATAATCACATTAATGATAACCTCATTCATCCTGTTCTCGTCAGTATCATTTCTTACGGAAAGCGTGATCGGCGCACCCGGAACCACTGTGTCCGTAACTCCGGACCTCCACAGCCTTACTGCGGGAAATCCTGCATACTTTACTGTATACTCGAATCCGCAGAGTTCGTCTTCGCCTCTTCTGGAATACACACTCAGGAATATGGGTGTTGCCTGGCATAATACCGGCTCTCTCTGGACTTTTTCTGTACCGGGAGACATGGCGAAGAAAGTTATCCCGCAGCTGAATGTCCTGGCGAATATTTCCGGGATCAGGTATTTCGAAACCGGAAAAAGTCTGGTGTCCTATCCGTCAGTCCAGTTTCTGAACTACACGCCGTCGCAGGGAGTTCCGTTTGCCTATGTCCCTTCCCAGATCTCCGCCGCATATAATTTTACATGGACCCTCTCGCATGGCATCAATGGCAAAGGGCAGACCATAGTGATTGTGGACGCCTACGGTGATCCGAACATAGCGTATGATCTTAAAGCCTTCGATGCTGTGTCCGGGTTACCGGCGGTTAATCTGTCAGTGGAATATCCCCTCGGAAGACCCAGCAGTGGTAACTTGACGTGGGCTATAGAAACTTCGACTGATGTTGAGTGGGCACATGCCCTGGCCCCTGGAGCAAAGATCGTTCTCCTCGTTTCACCTTCTGCCCTGACTGACCAGTTGCAGGCAGTTGTGAGTTATGCCGTCAACAACAATGTGGGAAACATAATTTCCCTGAGCTGGGGGAGTCCGGAAAGCTCGATGAAAAACGCAATACCAACTTATTCCGAGATTTATAGAGAAGCTTCCCTGAAGAACATAACAGTATTCGCAGCGTCCGGTGACAGCGGAGCTTATGATGGCACCAGCGGCCTTACGGTTAATTTCCCTGCTTCGGATCCGTATGTCACGGGCGTCGGTGGAACCTCCCTGTATTTTAGCAACGGACAGGCCCGGCAAACTGCATGGGGAGGAAATTACAGCGGACAGACTTACGGCAGCGGCGGAGGGTACAGTGGGTATTTCCACACACCGTACTGGCAGTCCGCTCCCGGATTCGGAAGTGTGAAGAGAGGCGTACCGGACGTTTCCCTTGTTGCCGATCAGTATACCGGAATGCTGGTAATATCGGGTGGCGCACAGTATAAGGTTGGTGGAACCAGCATATCCACGCCAATCTGGGCCGATGTTGCTGCCCTCATCAAGGAACGGTCCGGAACGAATTTCGGGATGATTAATCCCTTGCTCTACCAACTGGCCGGATCCAGATTTTATAACTCAACATTCACGCAGATTCTTACCGGCACAAACGGGTATTACCACGCGGGACCCGGATGGAATCCGGTCACCGGGCTTGGCACGCCTGATGTTTCCAGCCTCGTTAATTATTCCGGAAATTTAATTCGTGGTTACGGCGGATTTGCATTAATGAACGGCCCAACCAACTATAACGCAACCGGCATGAACGCGCATCTTGATGTGAAGCTCCAGCCGGGACAGATTCAATCCAACGGCACTACCACATACTACATAGGTCTGTACAGCAATTCATCCAACTTCATGAGGTTCGGTGTTTCTGTTACGAACAGCAGCCAGTACCTCTCATTCTATGTCAGGCAGGGTGACAGTAGGCTCCGGATGAATTACACTGATCCTGTATCACCTTCCAACGGCACCCTTTCACTTGATTTCTCGTTCAATTACAGCCACGGAAACAATATTACAATTTCATCAGGAGCTTTCCATGATTCGTATCACGTCCTGCTGGGTTTCGGAGGAACTGCCTCCCCGTATGCCGGAGTCCAGCAGACAGGATCCCTCACTAACTCAACCGTAATCGGAACAGGAAACTTTTCCCGGATGTCTTTTTACACCAATGGAACGGCAGAAGGCGCCGGCAGCATCCTGTATGAACCATATTCGCACCTTGGTTCGTACAGATACAGTACCATAGATAGCACATTCAATAACGGGAATCTCACTTTCTACACGGGATCATACACTTCACAGAAGTATCTTAACGGATCAGCCCCGGCCAGTCCGCTGATCCTCTTCAATGAAACATTTCAGAACCCCATAAATGCAACATTTTCACTTTCGAATGGTGAACACGCATCCTGGACAGTCGGCGGGACGACACTGAACGGAAACAGCAAACTCTTTGATTCGAACGGATATTATAACGTAACTGCCTGGATTTCTCCTTCAACAGCCATCAACAGAACAATATATATTCCCGGCATGAGAAACCTGAATCTTTCAGTGAACACAGGACTCAGCTTCTACAAAAACGCTAGCTCTGAAATTCTGGTAGACTGGCTGAACCCGTTCAGGTCGCAGCAGCAAAATATTGTGGTGCCGATTCTCAATGACTCCAACAACATACAGGTAATGGCCCATGGCTTCCGGGATCAGCAAAATAACGTGAGTGCCGGTAGCACAACTGTTAACCTGATACCAAATCCGGTGAACATTTCATTCTTTGTTTTTCCCGGCAGTTCCAGTGTAAGCATAAACAAAAGCGTGATTACACAGTCCGGCGGATGGCATTTTTCAATGGTCATGCCGTCTGATAATATCAACGTCTCAATAAGTTCCAGAGGGTACAAAGATTTCAATGAAACTCTGACTGTGTATCCGGGATCAGGTATTTCCCGTCAGGTGGAACTTACACCGGCATCTCTGTCAGAGGTTTCACTCTCGGGTAACGTAAGCGATGCGCTCTACTCATTTGAAATCCCGGATGCAAATGTCTCGACGGGGAACGGCCTTTATTCGTACACAAATTCAAGCGGATATTATATAATCTACTCCGAAAAGGGAGGCTATAATGTAACCGGAAACGCAACCCTGTATAATTTATATAACAGTCAGGTAAACCTGTCCGCAAACTCGACCCTGGACATTCTGCTCAAGCCGGCCAGGGTCGCAATAAACACTACTGACCTGATCCAGATATCAGGATACTTCCCTCTGCTCTTCTATTTCGGCTACCTTTCCTGGACACAGTACTCCGGAAACAGTTTCTACAGCTACAGTGTTTATGTCTCTGACAACCCGGATTTCTTCAGTCCGAAGGTGTCCAGTTATTCGTCTCAGAATACTACAAGTGCACTGCTGACAGGACTGGTTCCGGGACAGACGTATTACATCACGGTCATTCTCAGGCTTTCCAACGATCAGATCTATGAGAGCCAGGTAGTTAAGATCAGTTACAGCAATCCGGTGTACCTTGGAGCAAACGTCGTCCTCGCGGGAGGAATAATATTTTACGTGGCTCTGGCGGTGAAGATATTCGGGAAAAAGAAGAAAAAATATGATTTTTAGAAATTCTTCCTGACTATTTCTGTGGCCAGAACCATGTTTTTAAGTTTCTCGAGCCCTGTTTCCCGGGACCTGGTCCTGAGCCCGCAATCCGGATTCACCCGCACCAGATCAGGGTCTCCGATCAGCTTTACTGCCGTTTCTATTCTGTCCCTGATCAGGTCTACCGGTTCAATGAAGTCTATGTGGACGTCCGTGACGCCAAGACCTATGAATTTCGGCTTGCTCAGAGTCTGGTTTACCTCGGAGAATGCCTTGAGGTCGGCATATCCCGGCCTTTTCTCAACATCCACACCCCTGGAGTGCCTGTCCCTGTTCGCATATTCAAGATTGAGCCCCTGAACCTTCAGATCCGGGAGGGTGTTGTAGAGATACCTGTAATCAACACTGTAACACACGTGTATTGTAGGTTCGATGTTGCCTATGCCTTCAAATGATCTGTTTACTGATTCCACGACTATATCCATTTCAGCGGGATGCGTCGTGGCAGCGGGTTCATCTATCTGGATTTCCAGGACCTCGTCTCCTCTCACTTTTTCCCATGCTTTCTTCAGTTCTCTTACCTCATGATTTATGGCGTCGGCGTATGCATTTGCAAGCTCCAGCCTGTCCCCATAGTGTTCGTTGAACGACCAGTCCATCATAGTGTATGGCCCGGTGACAGGAACTTTCAGTTTCCCCTTCGAATTTGAGAGCAGGAATTCAAGTTCGTCCAGATGAAATGGTGACCTTCTCTGTATGGGTCCCACAACACTACCTTTCTTGTAGTATCGATTGTCAAACGAACGTACCATGCCGTAAAATTCCAGACCTTCCACGTTCGCTGCAAGATGCTCATACATTTCCCACCTGAACATTTCTCCTCCGACACCGAGGTTTTCCAGACCCGCGTTCTCGAAGAGACCAATAGTCTCCACCGTTGCCTTCTTTGCGAGGTCGTAGAATTCTTTCTTGCCTTCAATCGTATGAAATTTCCTGCTGAGATATTCGGGTTTCCTGAAACTGCCTATTTCCTGTGTTATTAATGTCTTTTCCTGCAAATCACTCACCTACCTTTGAGAGGATTTCCAATTTCCTGTCTGCTATCGGTCTGGGGAGGAAATCCAGATAATTGGTATTGGTTACATACAACCTGTCGAGATTGTATTTTGTGCCGAGTTCAAGTAATTTTGAACGTACTTCCACCGGGTTTTCCAGTTTTGTATTGTTGCCGTTCAGTATCTCAACACCGGGTATCAGTGAGTGTTTCGCCGCAATTTCAAGGTTGTTCCCGGCTGGAGTGCTGAGAATCGAGTGAAACTTTCCTTTTATTCCACTGAAGAGGCCGTCATTCAGAGGTCCGGTTGTGAACAGGATGGTGTTTTCAACCGGCAGGTGTGAATAAAATGCCAGGGGCTGAGGTGATTTGAGCTGTACTGCCTCGAATATCAGTAATTTCCTGAACCTGAAACTGGAAATGATCGATGAATAGTATTTCCCGAGGTCTCCTGAAAAGGCTTCGAATCCCTTCCCGGCAATGTCCAGAGCCATGGTGTAAAAAGTTTCCGGACCCGGAAAGAAAGCTACGGCTCTGGAAAAATCGCCGACGTGATAGAGCGGCAACGGGAGGTTCTCTTCTATCTCTGAGTATTCTGAGGGTTTCGCATCCATGCCTAATTCGCCCTTTAACTCCGGTAGCCTGTAGAATGTGTTGGTTTCACCAAATCTCGTCAGCGGCCCGAGTTCTATGCCCTTTGCAATCACGCTCAGCGGGCGGAAAATATCAAACCAGTTGAACAGTGGGTCAGTGTAGCTGTCAATATTCAGATCGAGAGCATTTTTTTCAAAGCTGTCAACTTCATCCTGTATGAGATCATTTAGATCCTTTGCAGGCATAATACCCCGCTCCCACCTGCCAATTCTAACTCTCAGTTTTTCAGTCTTCGGGTAAATTCCATGTACCAGTTTCAACAATTTTGTCATCTATATACACTCCAATATTTCTTTTGCCAGTTTGTTATTCCCCAGGGGCATCAGGTGAACTCCGTCCACGTATCCCCTGAGACCCTCGTATGCCTCAAGTATAATTTTAAGCGATGCTCCGGAGACATCTTCAGCTGATCGCAGTCTGTTCAGTGTTTCCGGCGATATCTTCACGCCCATCCTGCTGACAAAGTCAAGCTGAGACTTCCTTGTGATGGGCATGAACCCGGCGGAAACCTTGAATTTCCTGTTTTTCAGCCATTCTTTCCTGAGGTGCTCCGGTTCGAATATTATCTGACTGATGAAAAAATTCGAACCGCTGGAAAGCTTACGCTCAAGAATCTGCTGTTCATTGTCCCTGTATGGGTTTAACGCAGAGCCGATGGTAATGTCAGGCATTGTGGTTTTCGTGAATTCCGATGTTTTACCGATGGATTCTATTGTTTCCATGACATCTATTTCTCTTACCTCCCTGGAATTTGATTTTGAATTTATGGGGTCTCCCCCGATTATGAAGAAGTTCCTGATCCCTATTTTCAGGGCGGTAAGAACCTGGGAATGAATGTACAGCCGGTTCTTGTCGCGCGGCGTCAGGTGAGGCATTGCTATCAGGCCGTACTCCTGCGCCACAAGAAATGTCGAGATGACCGGATCAATGCCGGGAAGTCCCATCGGGTTTTCCGGTGCGGTCACCACGTTGGCTACATCTTTCAGTAAATCAGCCGCTCCCTTCATGTCGCCAAGATCCAGATTCCTTGCAGGGACGAACTCCACGGACTTCACAAACTTCAGTTTAGAAATAGATGATATCTCCATCAGATACTGATGACGATATTTACCGGATTGATAATAATTAATGTTTAAAAAATTATTCCAGGTAATAAAGTTAAAGCTAGACTTCGAACCGGACCCCTTGAGACAGCGGAATGTCCGCACCATAGTTCTTTGTAACGGTCTGGCGCCTCATGTAAGCTTTCCATGCGTCGCTGCCGCTCTCCCGCCCGTAGCCGGTTTCCTTTTCCCCGCCGAAGGCGCCCCCTATTTCAGCACCGGCCGTACTGGTGTTCACATTGGCGATTCCGCAGTCTGATCCCCTGGCTGAGAGGAATGCTTCTTCCTCTCTCAGGTCCGTAGTGAATATTGCCGATGAAAGTCCCTGCGGCACATCGTTGTGTATCCTCAGCGCTTCGTCGATATCCCTGTACCTGAATACATAAAGGAGGGGAGCAAATGTCTCAGATCTGACTATGCTCATTTCCGGATTCGCTTCGACTATTGCTGGAGTAACATAATGGCCGTTTTCAAGTCCGGGAATATTCTTCACGGTTCCGCCCACGAGAAGCTTCCCGCCTTCCTTCTGAGCCTCCTTGAGGCTCCTGAGATATCCTTCGACTGCCCTATGATCGATGAGCGGACCCACAAGCACTCCGGGTTCTCTTGGATTGCCAATCTTCACTTTCTGGTATATGTCCTTAAGATTTTTTACGAATTCATCATAAATTTCCTCATGAACTACAACTCTTCTTGTACTGGTACATCTCTGGCCTGCAGTTGCAAGGGCACCGAAGGCAACACCTTTTAGCGCCAGCTTCATGTCCCTCCTGTTTGATACTATCGCACAGTTATTTCCTCCGAGCTCCAGGATAACTCTTCCGACCCTCCTTGAAACTGTTTCATAAATTTTCCTGCCCGTTTCTGTAGACCCGGTAAATGAAACCAGTGGTATGGACGGTTCGTTGGAAATCCATTCGCCGCCCTCGTTTCCCCGGCTGACCATTAGACCGAATATTGGCGGAGCACCGAGGCTGGAGAGGGTTTCGCTTATGGCCTTCATGACGCCCACTGCTACCAGAGCAGCTTTTGTCGACGGTTTCCAGAGAGTCGTGTCGCCACATACTGCTGCCACCATTGCGTTCCACGACCACACAGCGGACGGGAAGTTGAAGGCGCTGATTACAGCAATTGTGCCAAGCGGGAGCCATTGTTCATAAAGCCTGTGATGTGGCCTTTCGCTTCCCATGGTCAATCCGTAAAGTTGCCTGGAAAGACCGGAAGCGAAGTAGGCGATATCGATCATCTCCTGAATTTCTCCTTCTCCTTCAGATATTGTCTTACCGGTTTCCAGAGTAACAAGTGCCCCGAGTCTGGTTTTTTCCTTGACAAGAGCATCTCCGAGAGCCTTGATTATTTCTCCTCTCTTCGGAGCCGGGTATTCTCTCCACTCCTCAAAAGCCCCGGATAAATTACTTACCAATCCGTCAAAATCCTTCCGTTCCGCAAGCGTGATTTCAGAGTTTGCCATTCCGTCGACCGGGCTCATTGACCGGGTCTTTGATTTGTTGCCGGTAGAAACCCATTTTCCGTTAAAAATACCGGAATTTACCTTTTCCAGACCAAGGCTCTGAAGAGTATCTTCCCTGAATTTTTGAAAATTCTCCTTCTCCATAATACTTGATAAGATGACAATAAATATTACTTTTCAGGAATTCTGCCTGTTCAAGAAAGTTCTGATTTCAGTGTTTCAACTGAGTTCTTCTATTCTCTCAACCACAATCATTGCCAGCTCCATGAGGAGATGCAGATCCGGTGACTTACCGGTGTTCTTCAGAGAATTCATTGCCTTTCCGGAGAACTCCTTTGCAACTGAAAATGAGTAATCTATAGCGCCGGTTTGAACCATGAGATCCTTCAGTTCCCTGTCAACCGATTCGTCACCGCCATTCAGTAATGCGTGTTTTAATCGGTTCCTTGTATTTTCCTTTGATTTCCTCAGGGTATCGATTACAGGCAAAGTTATGGCATTGTGCCTCAGGTCTGTGAAAGTTGGTTTTCCAAGCTTGCTGGCATCTCCCACAAT
>JAMDBW010000036.1 GCA_023487765.1 Thermoplasmatota archaeon
CAATCAACATAATGAGAAAGGCGTGGAGAAACTGGAAGAACTCAGATGTGTAGGGAGGGGCACTCCCGAAGTTACGCCCGTGGAGACTGGAGCTCTGCCAATGGCAACTCAGGTCGCTGAAACGGGAAGCTCCGTCGATAGGGCGGGGAGGATGTCACAACTACCAGTCGTCCTTCATTTTTGCCTTGTTTCTCTTCCTGTTCAGCCTGTCCGGTGATGTTCTGGATGCATACACCATTGTGGCAACCAGCGCCGCAGCGGCAACGAGGAGTTCCAGCCCGGAGGAAGAGGTAATCCTGACTGCGTAAAAGACAATAAAAGCCATAATGCTTCCCATAAAGACTGCTGATGAGAGCCCGGAAATTACCTGGGAACGGAGCTTGTTCTCCCTGATTACCACGAAATAGGAAAGCACCCCAACTATGGAGATGATCATAGAGGCAAGCATGACCGGATCAATCGGGAAAGAATAGACAGAAAGGGGGGGCGGGAATTTTGCACCGAAGATGTTGGTGGAACCGCTGAATACCAGGGCAATCAATGAAATTTCCTGCATTGTGTAAGCCTCCATGTACGCCTGGCTATACGAATAGCCGTAAACATTGATGAGAAAGAGGACAAACACCTGGTCCATCAATGGTAACAGGGAGAATGAGAATGCGGCAAGGGTCTTGGCGAGGCTCTTCGAGAAGATTGCCTCGATTGCGATGGCAATACTCATTGCCATAGAAAGCGTAATTCCTGTTTCAAGGGTAAGGGGAATCAGGAGTAGGGATGTGAAACGATTGGTAGCGATGATGTGTGAAAGGACCATGAGATTGAACAGGAACAGCAGGAGAACCGAGATTACAGACAATGGATAGACCAGGTCCGCTATATTTTTTGGGAAAAGCCGTTTAATCAGGGGGAGAAATGAAATCAGGAAAAAAGGAGCCAGGTACACCACACCCAGGAGATGTGGGACCACGTACATTATCAGGACAAGCGACGGGAGCAGGATTGCAGTATTTATTGTTACACGCTCAACCGTAGCATCCATGTTTAACTCCCCAGGTTAAGCATCCTTGCATACCTGTATTCTGCCATTACTCTCACCAGCAGGTCCTTGTCCCTGGCCACAACGGCTTTTCCCAAAAAGCCGTTGAAGAATTTTGTAACTGCCGTCATATATCTGCGCTCCTTCATCCGCACGCTCTGGAGAAGTTTATTCTGGACCATGTCGTCGCTCTTCTTCACGAAGTCGTACGGATCAAGCACAAAGAGATATGTCGACCTGCCTGTGTTGAACGTTTTGCCGGGGACTATGGTGAATTCCTCCGGAAAAACATATGGGGTAATTATGAAAACCACAGCATTTTTCTTCACCCTTTTTCTGATAAGTTCCGCTGCGTAATCCATCCTGAACTCTCCGGACGGTTTTATCTCTGAAACAATCTTTTCGAGCTTCTTTATCGGCTCTTCGGATTTTTGTGCGGGAATAAACTCATCGATCTCAGATGAAACTATCTGGAAGCCTACCCCATCCCTGTTCTTGATTATTGTATAGGCTGCATTCAGGACTGTGGAAACGATCCTGTCATACATCTTCCCCTCTGGTGTTCCCTGGTTGACTCCGTCCCCGTAGTCTATTATGAAGTATGTATCGATCTGTTTTTCCTCTTCCATCTGCTTGATGTAAAGATCGTCCATTCCAAGGTAATCATAACGATTCCACGCAACATACCTGAAATCATCAGAATCTACATACTGCCTTATGCCATAGAAGTCGTAGCCCTGCCCGCTCTTCTTTGAGTGGTGAATCCCCATGGTGAACAGGAAATTGCTCAGGCGCTCGCTCCTCTGTGTGTGTATGTCTGCACTGGACGGACCTATCTTGACTTCGTTAATCTTCTCCACAATGGCACGGGTTATGCAGAGCTTCATGGGATCCTGCGCAAACAGGATGACAGGGCCGATTTGATATTTGCCAATGGCAACTGAGGCTATCTGGTAAGTCACTCTCCTCCTTTCTCCGGGAGCCAGAGATATATTGCCGTCGTAGTCGCCATCTATCCTGAATACGTCGGAGAGTGTGTCGTAGTAATGAAATGCTATGACCTTTCGGGTTGGATTGGTGAAGAATAGTTCTATTTCCTTTTTCAGGTACTTGCGTCCGTTGGGATCCTGCATCCTCCTCTCAACCTGAATACTGAACAGATCCCGGCCCGCACTTTTGTTGAAGATAATTATATCAGACGCCATGACGAAAAAAAGAATGAGGGTGAAAATTATGAAATAGCTGTAGCCGAAGAGGATCGCTTCCAGAACTGAGTAGGTTACCGCAGAGAGGACCGCAAATCCTGACTTCCTTATCATCTTGGTGACTCTACCTGTGACATTACGCTGTCTATTACCCTTGTTACTACGCTATAGGCATCTCCACCACCATCCAGAAGCGCCTCCGGCCTCAGTATTAGCCTGTGATTCAACAGTTCTCTCGACAGATATCTGACATCTTCAGGAATAACATAGTCCCGGCCGTTCAGCATAGCGTTCGCCTTGACCGCCATGAGATACTTTGCAGAGGTTCTCGGGCTGGCGCCGACAAGGATGAGTTCGTGTTCTCTCGTTTTCCTGATTGTGTCCACTATGTAAGTGATGATTTCTTCACTTGCATAAACCTTTGAGATCTCAGTCCTGAGACTTAAGATCCTGTTTGCATCTATGGAGTTATCAGGTTCATCTCTCTGCACGGTCAGTGATCTCAGTATTCCCATCTCCTGGTCCCTGGAGGGGTATGTCAGGATAGTCCTGAACAGGAACCTGTCAACCAGAGCCTCTGCCAGAGGATATGTTCCCTCCTGCTCTATAGGATTCTGGGTAGCTATAACGAGGAACGGCTGGGGGAGACTGTGATCTTCACCGCTGACCGAGACTTTTTTCTCCTCCATTCCCTCAAGCAGCGCTGACTGAACCTTTGCCGGTGTCCTGTTAATTTCATCGGCAAGAAGTACATTGGCAAATATTGGCCCGTTTCTGAATTCCAGCTTCTTGGATTCAAGGTTGAAAATCATTGTTCCGGTTATGTCCGTTGGCAGCATATCCGGCGTGAACTGTATCCTCTTGAAATCCATGCACAGATTCATTGCAAACTCACTGGCGAGCATGGTCTTGGCCAAGCCGGGCACCCCCTCAAGAAGGATATGGTTGTTGCTCAACAGCGAGATAAACATAAACCTGACTATTTTTTCCGATCCAATGACTCTTTTCCCGATTGCATTCTCTATTCGCCGAACCCCGTTCCTGAGGTCCGTGATGTCCACGAATTCAGATTCCGTCATAATATTCTTTCCTCACTCTGTTCGAATTCCACTACGTTGAATTTTGAACTGCGCAATTTGTTATATAGATTGAGTATGTCGTTGAAGGCTGTCTTGCGCCCCTCGAGTCCCCTCTTCTTCTTTTTCTTGCTGTTGGACTGGGCCATGCTGGAATATTTCCTGTACTGTTTTTCCATGATCTTGAATCGCTCGTGAAATTCCCTGAGAGAAGTGAATTCCCGGGAGATGGGTTTGAGAAAATAGTTGTAGTCATCAACCTGGACTTTTTCGACTTCCCTGTTGAAGAAATCCTTAGGAATTATGAACTTCTCCCTCTTCTGTTCAAGTGTTGGCGGGCCATCGATTTTTGTTTTTCTTGACGATCTCCTTATTGCCATGGAGGTCACCATCAGTAAACCAACAGGTACGATAAAACTGAGGAGGAATAATGGGTTGCTGTGGAGGTTGGTCAAGAAAGCGCCGAATAATTGCGATATCATTGATGAACCGGTTGTCGCCATCTAAGCATACCTTCTCTCAGATGAATCCGAGAAATAAAGTTTCATTATATCCATGTAATTGTATATTTCTGAGAAGCGATCTATCAGTTCCTCTCCGCTATAGCCTGTCTGTATTGCAAATCTAGCCTTTTCATAGTAGTTAAGATAGAAGATCATGAGTTTTCTTAATGCGCCTACCCTGTTCTTCTGTTCTTCTCCCTCGACGTTAATCTCGTCCAGAGACTCGACTATGGTTGTTCCGTCAACATATCCTATATCCGGAACTATCACCTTGAAACTCGCGAGTTCACTCATGAAAAAATGCCTGTTGCCCTGTGTAACACTGGCTCTTGAGGAAAAAAACCTGACGTAATCATCCCTGGCTGCCTTAAAAGTTACCGCTGCAGCTTTAGCAAGGTTGTTCTCGCCAATGAGTTTTCTGGCTTCGAGTGCCGGAGGGATGTCGCCCACTGTCTTTACCTCTACTACGGTTTCTACATTCTCCCTGATGAATTTTCCTTTTCTCGGGCGATTCGATTTTACGCTTTTTGTTTTCTTATTTCCTGATAGTAGACTCATTTACATGACCCCTATTTTAAGGTTGTTGTGTAGTACGTGATTGTGATGTTCGCTGTGGAAGGTGGAGGGCTCGGCAATACGTAATTATATGACGTTATAGATAAACTCGTTGTTGATGCTGATAAGAAAAATTTCGTGAAATTGAAATAGTAGTTGCTGTAAGTTTCGTTGGAAGTGTAGTTCAATCCATCTATGTACAATGTAGTATCACCCTTTGTCAGATTCAAGTTAATTTTGATTTTATTAATGTACCAATTGGAAGATGAAAATGTGTAATTCGCGTAGAGTATATGTGATGAAGCCCAATGATATGTACTACTGAAGTTGCCACTACCGTTTATCGTTGCAAAATTAGAATTATTACTGAAATTTTTTGTATCCAAGGTAAAGCTACTGCTATTCACTGGTGTGGAACTACTATAATTATTCAAATAAGTTTTGAGTATGAAACTTCCTGCTGTCAACGAGATCAATGCATGACTAGCGTTGGCAGGCATGTTCATATTTTTCGAGTAGATTTTTCCAGTATTGGATGACGATATATTATAACCCCAACTGGCAGAGGTGTTCCAGGTCAGGTTCAGTATATATGGCACTATGTGCACTGTGGTGCTATTATTCTTACCCGTAATATTAACAGGGAACTGCTTGGAAACGAAGTGCACATCAGTATAATTGAACCCATAAGTGCCGTTAGGTACTGAATAATTAGCCAGTGTGTAATTTTGTCCAGAGTAATTGCTTCCTAGAACTATTGGAAGAATATAACCATATGACGTAAGGTTGTCTAGTGGAATCTTTGAACCGTTGTATACTCCGTACGTATTTGAAAGAGTCAGATTCAGGCGATATAAATGCAGGAGCGACATGTTTACGGTTAATGGGTTATGGCTCGATGCGTTGCTAGTATTAACGTAGATTCCCGGATTGTAATATTGTATCATTTCCGGAACAATAATAAATGTGCCTCCGTAATTGAAGGTTATATTATAGTCGCCAGTATTATTCGTGGTATCGTTTAGCCTGAAATACGCACCATCAACTTCGATGTAAATTGCAAATGCAGTATTATTTATTGTTTTTTTATTGGACATATTCACAAACTTTAAAGTTAGTGTGAAAGGAGTATAGTTGGTTGTAGATGGGGGGACGCCATTATATCTCGACTGGGTTGAGTTTATCTGTTTGGTAATATTCCCAGAACTGGCTCCCGGAATACCTGAACCGTTAGAGGGGCTCCAGACGACGGCACCCTTGACCGGGTTGAAATCCGGGGTCAGGCTATAATTGTGCGTCAGATTACGATTCAGATTCAGCGGATAATTATGTGATATATAACCCGGCGCAGATATATTAAGGGAGTAATTTCCCCCCAGCGCACTTATGGAGTAATTTCCGTTGGGTTGGGAAGTGAATGATGCGAGCGTCGGGGAACCGATACCGCCGGTCAGATTAATAGTCGCTCCGCCGATGGACAGGCTATTATTCAATGAATTCTGAATCTTGCCTCCTGCATTAAATATGTGTGATGGAGTGGTGTTGACATATATTGGAACGTGATTCGTCGTGCCGATTAGTTGAGTGTTCTTGTATGTCTGGTTAAATATGCTTGAAACAATGGTAAAATTATAATTGCCGTAATATGACGTATTGATTGCATAATTTCCGGCGATATCTGTGGTGATCCTGTCATAAAAATAGGTACCGTTTACACTGGTATAAATCAGGAACTGGGAATTGGGTACAAGCATGGGTGGAGAATACAGCAGGACCTGACCAGACAGATTGATGAAAGTCGGATTCGCATAATTCACTGCAGATGAGTTATTAGACATTCCGACCGGTAAACTCTTATTCGTTATCCCGGTATTTTGAGGCGGAGCAATGAACGGGTTCTTGCTGCTGAGAGTAACATTATTGTTTGTAATATTTTTGAAAACAGTTACGGTCTGTTGAAGTGTATTATAACTGGTTCCGGAAAACACTAGTGTGTTCAGATAGAATGCGGCCGTGATATTATAATATCCCTCGGCATTGGTATATACTTTAGTATTCAGGGTAGTTGAATCCACTTCAATATTTCCTATGGGCTTTTTCAGATCATTGAACACGTAACCGCTTATATAATAAGCCGGTGCGCTTTTGTTCACCTGAAGATCCAGGTTGTAATTCTGTATTGGTGAACCGGTAACATTTATGGCAGAAGGTATCGGAAGAGGTGAGAAGCCCGATTTGTTAACAAGTATGAGATAAGTGTCGTTTACCATGCTGAGGCTGTAGGAGCCAGTTGAGGAAGATGTGGTACTGTACCCTCCCAGCAGAGTTGCCATGGAAATCTTGACATTACCAACATTCTTTCCGTGCGATTCCGTGATTCCGGACACACTGAATTTCTCAGCCGGGCTGAAAGAAAGATTCTTCCACATTGTCCCCGGCGTTGAACTAACAAAAAGCCTCAGAAATAACGGGTTGAACTGAAACATAGAAAATGCAAAAACACCGGTTCCCGACTGGAGAAGCGTTATCCTGTAATAACCTTTTGAGTTAGTTGTCGTACTCCCGAAAGCGAGCTGCACTATCACCCCAAGTTTCTGATTCGCCAGAGGGGCTCCACTTGAAGCGTTGTGAGCATATCCCTCGAGCACAACTGTAGTATTCCCGGTTGACGTGAATGAAGTCTGGTTTAGGTACATGCCGGGATAATTGAAGGTCTGGTTCTGGAACATCTGTGGTATTTTAGGCGGCTTGACATTTTTCGGCGGCTGAAAATGCAAAACTAGCTTCGCTGGGTTGGCTGGATAATCAACGTGAAAGAAAACGAATACGCTCGAAATGATCATCATTCCCACTATTAAGAGGGCTATGGATTTAGCATTCAATGAATATTTGAGCCATAACAGATATTTAGTTATTTCCTATGATCGATACTTGCAAGTTTTTATAATACTGCGCTGGAAATCAGTTCCTGACCTTCACCGCCACGCCTTTCTTCAAATCCATCATAGCTTTACCCGACATTTTAGCTATCCCGACTCCCCTGACCTGTCCCTTATGGTGCAAAACCACTTCGTCTTCAGCCCTGACATCCTCGGTGACTCCCGTCACTCCCACTGAATATATATTGGCAGTAGGCTTGAAATCATCTATTTCCACCGCAAAACTTCCGTTGTCCAGCAGCCATTGTCCTGATATTTTATTTATTGTGAATTTACCAAGCTGATCGTTGAAGACGAGGCAGGGTTTACCATCTTTCACCAGCATTTCACTATTGTAGTTCCTGACCATTCTGCATCCGGAAAGATAACTTTCAATCCAGTCTCCAAACTGATATTTAGCGATCTGAACATATGTTTCCATTCTTGAATTCACATGCCTCTCATCCCTGCCACCTGAATTGAGAAATGTCTCTATCCTGTGCCTGAGATCCTCAAGTGACCCTGACTGTCCTTTTTCCCAGTAAACGAATTCTGATGCCGCGGGAAGATGGTCTTTTATGAAATCGAGATCGGGGGTGACAAATGCAACGATGTGGTCATAGGTGTTCCTGGAGAAATAGGATTCCAGCATGGAATTTATCATCAGCTTCTCATCCTCGTACCATTCACCTATAACAGGGATGTCGTAAAATGCCGCGGGATAGGTCCTCTCCAGCTCCCTCGGTACAAGTCCGACCGGAGAGGTTACTATTATCTCATGTATGCCGGTTCGCATTTTACCCAGCGCCTCTATAACCTTCCTGTGTGATTTTGAGTTCGAATAAGGTTTCCTGGCTGAACATGGCAGCAGAAGCGCTATTTTCCTTGCTTCCGGTTTCCTGTACCGGGTCGAGATGTATGACCTGTACCTCTGGAGGTCCGGTCTCCTCAGTGATTCAAGAGAATTGGCTTTAATGTACCTTGTTCTTCTTGGAAAAGCCTTTTCCAGATCGCCGCCGGCGTCGTTGTCAAGCAGTCTGAGAATCTCCAGTGCCTTTGAAGAAATCTGAAACTTCTCTATTATCTCCCTGAGGGACCCGTTTATTATTGCTGTCCTCAGAGTCTTCAACTCACCTGATGCAAACGAGAAATTGGCTTCATAATCGCTGATCCCGGTATTCTCTCTGCCGAACATGGTATATCTGACTCCGCTCAGAGACTCTATTCTAAGCATGCTGTCGTCGAAAAAAGATACACCGGCGTAAACCAGAACCGGAATCAGGTAAGGATCAAGCACTCCCTGCAGGTATATCAGTTTCGTAAAACCCGCTCGTTCCCGCAGTTGATTCAGTTTTTCGATTAACTTTCTGGGACGCTGTATTAGTTCTGAGCCATTTGTAATAACCATGATGTCTTCTGTTTCGACGAACCCCTGAAAAGTCACATTGCGGATAGTGTCCGGTGCTGAAAGACCGTTCAGTTGAATTTCTTTTCCAAGAATTTGAATGAAGCCTTTGCCAGCATCAACATCCCTGGCGTCCCTGGTTCTGAGTAATGCCGGATATTCCAGGCCGCTTTCAAGTTTGCCGGCCCTGGCCAGACCGAAGAAGGATTCGTCGATGAACATGCTCCCGCATCGCACTGCTGCTAAATTGACTTTCTGTCTGTTATCAAAAAAAGAAATCGTCCGAGGAAAGGTTAATTAAATAGCATTTACTCTTGACTTTGAATTCATTGGGTCAGTCTTCACATAAGCTGTTAGACATGCAGAAATCATCAAATGTCACGGACGCGTTGGTTCTACCTGGCGACGTTATTGCAACGGCAGAGGAGTATCTCCCGGGCAGAAATGCTGCGGAGAGCAATGGCTACGTTGTTTCCCTCATATACGGTAGCGTTCGCAAGGATGACAAGAATCTCACCGTTTCTGTTTCTCCTGTCAAGAAAAAACTGTCTGTACACGTAGGGGAAATTGCCTATGGTAAGGTAACAAAAACGGATCAGAGACACGCCTCGGTAAAAGTCGGCGCAGTCCTCGACAAGGACCTTGGTCTCGTTGAATATACTGCGGAAGGCAGCATAGGATTATCCTCGCAATTCGACAAGAATGGAAATCCAAATATTCATATCGGAGATATAGTCAGGACAAAAATCCTCAGGATCGGGGAACGGGGTTTTGAACTGGGAATATTCGGAAAGAACCTGGGAGTGCTTAGAACTCTGTGTTCAAAGTGCAGAATCCCGTTGCAGAAAAAAGATTCCTCCCTTTATTGCGACAATTGTGAACGCTCTGAGATAAGGAAAGTCGCAGAAGATTACGGAATGATTGATATTACCGGAGAATGGGCATGAAAAACGTAGGTGTAGGTAAAATGAAGGATGTTGAAAAACTGTCAAGTGAGGTTGTGTCCATGAGAAAAGAACTCGACGACGTAAAGGAAGTTCTAAAAGGCCTGATCCAGGTAATAATGAGCCGAGAGGAAGGCTTGGACGAAGACGAATATAACTGAGGTGTAAAAAATGATAATGCCAATGAAAATGCTGGAAGAGAATCTGAATAAACACGTAGCTTTACTCCTGAAAGATAACAGGATTCTTGAGGGAGTTCTGTCAGGATATGACGAATACATGAACATGGTTCTGGAAGAGGTTGAGGAGAATGCTGAGAGCCTTACCAGAAGACTTGGAACCGTCATAATCAGGGGAAGCAACGTAGTTAGAATTGTTCCAAAGTGACTTTTTTTTATTTTTATGATTCTCCCCGCTTTTGTGCGGGTAGTTCAACAAGCTGAGGGAATCAATAATGGAGGAATCACCCCTGTGTTACCTTTCTTGCTTGAATTAATGTCCCCCCATAAACAGACATAAAATTCAAATATCAACCAGTTAATGCAGAGGCATGGAAAACCTAGGACTGCCTGTGGAAGTCCTAAATAATTTCAGGGAATTTAATAGGAGCGTACGTATTCTGATGGATAATTACCAACTTCTCAAGGGCCATGAGGGGGAATATGTAGCGATTGGAAAAGGAAAGATCCTAGGATTCTCTGACAAGCGAAGGTCCCTTCTACAGAAATACGGGGACGCTGAAGGACTTCTTATTGAATTCATAACACCATCTAATATTCCTTGGATTCTGTAAGATATGACATCGATTCCTCTCACTTACGACCGATTTAAACACCTTTTTTTCGTCCCAACTTTGATTTATCTTGATCGGTCTAAATCTGGAGTCGTAGAAGTTACAAGGGATGAAAGGGCCAAATTCATATCTTGCACCGCTCTACTATGAAAGAAGTTTTTTGATCGTATTCCATAACGTGTGGAGTACGGGTCCGGGAAAGGCTGCCGATCCGCTCTTTGAGCTTCGAGCTCGTGCTTAAGGTTGGCA
>JAMDBW010000085.1 GCA_023487765.1 Thermoplasmatota archaeon
CACAGGGTCTGTTTAGACTTTCTCCGTCCAGGAAAGGTTCCCATCGGACACCCCTGAAACGTCATCCGGAAGAATCACACTTTACAGAGGACCGTTTATTTCTTTTCCCTGAACCACCCTTTCCAGGTAATTCAATGCCACTTTCGAATTTCTTCCTGTAGTTGTGGATAAAACCTTCCGAGATCACCACGTCGCCATCAACAAACACAACATAGTCATACCTGCTTTTTTCAACGCCGATGTTCCTGCCCTCTCCTCTTGAGCATTTCTGAATTATGTGGTTGATGTCAAGCAAATTTCTGAAGGACCTGACAATCTCGGCGGTATTGTCCGTGCTTTCTGTATCCACCAGAATTATCTCAAATGGCTGTTCCTGACCCTCGAAGCTCCTGAACAGGTCAGTGAGATTGGATGCCTCATTCCTCACCGTAATGACAATGGAAATCCCGGCAGGTTCCTGAGACATATCTGCCTATACCCAGTCCATCCTCTTCAGTTCTCTTTCCTGCTTCGTTTCCTTCTTGTATTCCTTGTAGTGCTCTTTGCAAAGGTGGACTTTCGTCTTCTTCTCGTCCAGGCTGAACACCTTCCTGGCCAGTTCAGCCGGCACGGTTTTAAAGCTGTCGTTATTGCATTCTTTAACTTCACAAGTTTTATCTGACATAATCAAGCCTCTGAGAGCATCTTTAAAACGCATTGGTCTATTTATTCTTTGGCAGTTTGAGAGGAAATGCCCGGAGTAAGCCCCTTTCTGTTGGCCCTTTCGGGTTGGCAACATTCGACTTATGCCATAAGGCTGCGTCTTACCCGACCCTCTCGGTAGCATCACAGGGTCTGTTTAGACTTTCTCCGTCCAGGAAAGGTTCCCATCGGACACCCCTGAAACGTCATCCGGAAGAATCACACTTTACAGAGGACCGTTTATTTCTTTTCCCTGAACCACCCTTTCCAGGGTACCTGCTTGCACAGGTTGGACTCTACCGCGGAGAGGGGACTTTCCTCACTCTTGCGAGCGTAAGTTGCCCTCGGGCTTTTCCCGCTCAGTGTATGTGTTACTGTATATAATAGTTTTTATTTTGGCGAAGACGCGATTATACAAAAAATGCCTTTTTTAGCGGTTTCACGACGTAATTTCGTGCAAGTTTGTACCGATAATCTTAAGAACTGACGCTGCCATCCTTAGAAAATGAATAGCAAAATATTGCTAGCCATTACACTCTCTGTATTGATGATGGGTAGTGCCGCAGCTATGGCCGCCGACTCACAAAGTCCCAGTGTCGGTCAGCCACAGTACCAGCTTGGCCACTACTCCTTCAATACTACGGGTAGCGTGGTTAACAACCTGAGCGTAAATTTCGAGGATCAGTCTTCGAAAATAGTGAATAGCATGCAAATAAGCGGAGCCAACAAATCGGCTCTCAATACTAACTTAAACCCAAAGATGGGTGAGGATATGAATCTAGAATACATGTCCAATGCAACAATTTTCTCACAGGAAAAGATGAACACACTGGTATTCATGTCTTTTGGTAAAGGGACGGTACCTCCAAATATGACTCTGAATTTTACTGAGCCTGTTAAAAATGTCACCGCAAAGGTATCATCCGGCATGACTTTCTCCGGCTCTTTCGGATCATACGTGCAGTCTAACCTGTCAACTGGCGTCTCGTGGTCACTGTTCAAGATAGAGAACTCCAGGTACAATGGATTCTTCTTCACTAACGGAAAAGTGAAAGTGAACACAACCACGAACGAAAGCCTCACAACAACGGGATCTGGCGGCACCTCAATGCTTATTTCCGGGTTCATCAGCAGCGGCAGCCTGAACAACGTTATGGAGAAATACGCAATGGAACACGAGCATGAAGGAAACTTGTTCAATTACAACAATACAACCGGGATGGTGACCGGGAAATTCGTCAATTTTAACTTCAACAGTTCCAGCGGAAACATAACTAACTACGAAATCAACAGTTCAAAACCCATGACGGTATTCACGGAGATAAATGCATCAGGAAACGGAACAATAGGCAGTTATCGCAACTTCCCGGCATTCAGCCTCAATCAGCCGGTAGTGTATGGAAGCGTATTTTTCTACGCCAACAGCAGCTACATCTATGCAATACATAACAACCCGGCTCTTCAGATGGGACTGACGCTTGACAATGGAACCATGACGTTCAAAGTGCCAACCGGATTGAATGTGACGAGTTTTGTCCGTCTTTCAGGATCGGAATCGGAAAAGATGAACTCCTCGACAGTTTCATCCAATGTCAGCGCGGATCAGAACCAGACTCTCGGGCTGAACCACGAGGTTGAAGTCGGAACGACAACATTCTTCATACACAACGCAAGCATCAGGAGCTTCCTCACGGTTTCAGGAGTCGGAGCATCTGCCAGGTTCAACAGCACGACAAACGAAATTGTCGTTAACACAACAAAATCTGCACAGATAAACTTCGTCTCTCCTCCGGGCCTCAGAAGCATTAACGAAACGGATTTCAGGGACATTAAATATGCTCTTGACCACGGAAACCTTGGAGCACAACTATCTATAGAATCCCTGAACGGCATTGCAGCTAACTACACGACCTACTATAACGGATCACTCAAGATGCAGCTCCTGTCGGTCTCAAACGGACAGGTAAAAATAGCGGTCTCTTCAACGAGCCATCATGGAACAAACGTTGCTTTCTTCGTGAATAAGACGTTCTTGAATGCAAGCAGTGGCAAAATATACGTATCCTTCGACGGGAATTCGATAACCCTGACCAGCACCCTTAACGGAACACTCACGGTGAACAGTTCCACGAACGCATACTATGCTGTAGTTCCGGAACAGGGCGGTTATCTTGTTGTGGTGCACGTACCACATTTCTCTAACCACACCATTGTAATATCGGATACTTCTCTGAGCACAAGTCCGTTGAACCTGCCAGTTACGCTGTCTCCGCTTGAACTCGGAATCGTTGGAGTCGCTGTTGTGGCGGTCATGGCAGGAATAGTTGTGGTGATTAGAAGAAGATAATCCCTTCTTCTTTATTTTTTTTGATTCCAAATCAGTAATTTCTTAATCAATAATTCTTGTTTCCCGCAATACCCAGAGATAACATCAATAGTGTTTGTGCAAAGTTAAGGCCATGTCGCTTATATGCTGTGCACGCCGAGGAGAATAAATGACTGGCCAATGTAAGTTTGGTACGGGAAATTACCTGTTTATCCAGTTAGCAGGGGATACATGCGTCTCAGTGATGAGAGGTATGAAGTTATCCATTCTGCAAATTCACAGGCTGCAGCGAGAGCAAGCGAAATACAGCACCGTTAGAGCGAATCTGGAAGGCCGAATCCGTGCCGCATGGATGAAGGCTGATACAGAGGCAATAGAAGGCAGACGGCGTCAGAAAGTTTAAGTCTGAATTGTATGTTAATCATACTATGATGGATATAAGCAATCCAAAAGATCGTTGGAAAGGAGGAAGATCTAAAAATGGGAATAAGATCAGTGTCTACTGAGTTACTTTTGGGCCGCGCATTGAACGATATAGAAATAAAACATTCACCAAGAGTGCTCTATATTTCAGGATCAATGAGTGTTCCCGTGCCAAGTCCACGGGTAGCAATCGTCGGAACCAGAGAACCGTCAGACGAAGGGCGCAAGACGGCCTTCAGCCTCGCATCAGAGCTAGCTAAGAGGGGAGTGGTAGTGATTAGCGGTTTAGCGAAGGGAATAGATTCTGAGGCTCACAAAGGAGCGATAGATGCGAAAGGTGAGACGATAGCCGTGCTGGGTACTCCACTTAATATATTCTACCCTAAAGAAAACCGACAACTTCAGACAGAGATCATGACTAACCATCTTGCAGTGAGCCAATTCCCGTCGAATAAACCAGTTTATAAGAGCAATTTCGTAATCAGGAATAGGACTATGGCTCTTTTGTGCGATGCTTCAATTATAGTGGAAGCTGGAGACTCAAGCGGCACCCTTAGTCAAGATTGGGAAGCGTTGAGGTTGGGCAGACCACTTTTCATATGGAAATCTGTGTTTAATGTTCCCGACCTCAAGTGGCCTGAGCAGATGATCAGTTATGGCGCGAGAGTACTCGACGACTTATCAACAGTGTTTGAAGAGTTGCCTGCGGAAAATACTCCTCTAGGATTCCCACAATGGTAGCTGCTTTTGGAATCAAAAGTCTTCAGTATATATCTCTATTTTCTTACACTCCTCGACCGTCCTCACCAGATACAAATATTCTTCAGTCAATGAAAAATACAAAGACTTGGACCATCTGGCTTAAACAAGACAGAATGGTGACTCGAAATGGCGATGGGTAAGTTTACCTATGTCACGTTTTATTGCGGAATCTTTATACAATTATCTTTCCGATTCGCCGTTCCTGAAGACCTTTGACAGATATAAAGTACTAATTCCAATACCAAGAAGTAATCCAGTGCCTGAAGACGGGCTGTGGGTTCCTAAGAGAATCGCAGATGAGATGGTCCGTAAAGGGTTAGGAAACGATGTGGTTCCCTGTTTAATTCGCGCGAAGCCTGTAAACAAGTCTAGTCAGAGTGTTTCTTCGCAAAGACCTCTCCCGAGTGTGCACTACGACTCCTTATCTGTGGAACAAACTGTCACAGAACTCAACGAAGTAATTCTCATAGACGGTGTTATAACACGTGGATCAACACTAATCGCCGCCGCAAACAAGTTAATTGACAGCTTTCCAAAAATTAAAATTGAATCATTTGCAGCAATTAGAACTATAAGCAATCCCTTAGAGTTTCGCAACTGGTTCAATCCGGTGGAAGGAACTATAACGTTTCGTAACGGGCCTGGAGACACCATTAGAACCCCCTGAATCATGTTTGAAGAAATTGCCTGACATGTGTCTCTTCCACCCTCTCCAGGTCAGATGATCTGATGATTATGACACTCTTTGCGATCTTCCTGTGCGTTATGTCGTCCAGTAAGCCGTGCCTGTGATACCTGTACCTCCCCTTCCATGTGGCCGTATCGTCACCATAGAAGCTCTGGCAAAACCCTGTCTTTTCGCTGCTGCTCAAGTCCTTTCGCAGGCTGAAGACGATGATTGAACCATCCATTGTGCTAATGCATTAACATAGGGCGGCACATGTATTAGATTAACTGGGGGGAATCCAAGGTCTTCAATTCAGATTAATTTTAATTGCGGACTTTCTCTTGATTAGCAGTTCAGCGAATTTTTCAGGTAAGTATACCAGGTCATTGTCATACAGGTAGTAGTCCCTTTCCGGTTGCGCAATTGGCGGCTGATCAGCCAGTATTCTGACAAAAATAAAATTCTGTTTCTCATCCTCTTTGGGAACAGCTTCCTGCCGGGCTTCTTCGTGCCGCTGTACCGGGGCAGGGGGCTCCATTACTTTCGAAGGTTCCGGGACTTCCTCAGGCGTATTGTTCTTGTTAAGGAGCAAGTTATACTGATCGCGCATCAAGTTGTGCAGGTTAACTATGAACTCCTTTTCCTCGGGTGTAAGGGCATTCATGACTTCTGAGTCGAGATCATATATGGAAAGGGTTGCAATTTTATCAAATCTTCTCTGGAACAGGGACTTGAAATCTCTTTCAATGTCATCCATCCTGTCTTTGATCTTTATATAATTCCCTATGTCTGTCTTTCCGAGATATCCATCTGCCTCCTCTTTCAGGGTTTCAAGGGCTGCAGTAACGTTCTTGTAAAAGCTTGGCTCAAGTTTCTTCAGCTTTTTTGATCTAATCTCAACCCTGAGAAATGACCTAAGTTCCTCGGAAACTTTGTCAATCTGGGCTGGGTTAAGACTCATTATTTTTAATGTCTAATATGTATATTTAATCATGCTATGGCTTCGCAGTTCTCTTAAAGATATCCTCCCCGAACAGCCTTACCGGTTCTTTCAAAAAAATATTCTCCAGAAGCTTCTCCCACTCCGTAACCTCGGTGATAATCAATTCCACTCTTTTCGGCACTGAATCAGGGGGGATAACTTTCCATCCGAGGGACGGATCGTCCACATAATCTGTCTCAAGAAGGAATCTGAGGCCGGAATTCATTATTTTCCGGACATTTGATCGAGAAGCCAGAACAGACCTGACCAAACCTGTTTTGGTTTCAAAATCGTCCGGAAATTGAGGATAAAATATCTTGATCGATTGCTGCAAAGATGTACGATCTGCCATTTTTTCCAGAAATCGGTATCCATCCGGGTCAAGGTCTTCAGTGTGCAAGATCAGTGGTGATCCTGTATCGCTTGCCGTGGACATAGCATATTCCGTTATTTCATTGCTATGTTCCACTATCTCCGGTTCCACCGGAAAGTGCGGCCTGCCTATCTCTCCAAGGGCGCTGGCCTTGCCCTGCATAATCAGTTTTGCGGCAAGGTCAATGCCCTTCTTCATTTCAGCAACGGGATCATACCCACTCTCTCTGAACCTGAAATAATCAAGAGGGTACGGGCCGAGTGTAACAGGAACAGAAATACCGCGTTCCTCTCTTATTATTTCTGACATCCTGATAGTTGAACTGTACAGCGTGGCATAGTAGTCATCCACAGGCAAACGGGCGTCAGGAAGATTCACCAGGTTGAAGGAATTGCCACCGGCTTTCAGAAACATATCCACGGCATTCAGGAATCTTCCATCGGTTCTCAGGTGCATGTGGTTATCAAATATTATATAACCCATACCGGAAATCTTCTTTAAGTCCGTCAGAGGCTCACTCCCTGCCATTGACTTTAACATATTTAAGCTGTACGCCGGAAATTGAGGATAAAATATCTTGGAAAAGTTTAATACACGATGCTCAAAACACGGCTTTATAGGGAAGGGTACTGCAAGCGGCAACTAAGAAAACCTTTATAATTGGTGAGGACTATGGAACCAGAAGGTGACTTAGAATGCAGCAGGGCCAAATGGCTTATGATAGAGCTATCACAGTTTTTTCGCCTGATGGAAGGCTCTTTCAGGTTGAATACGCAAGGGAGGCAGTTAAGAAGGGTTCAACGGCTCTCGGTATCAGATTCAAGAAGGGTGTTGCCCTTATTTCTGACAAGAAGATAAGAAGCAGACTCGTGGAACAAAACTCAATGGAAAAAATCCAGCTTATTGATGATTATGTCGCCACGGTTACTTCAGGTCTGGTAGCTGATGCCAGAGTTCTTGTAGATTTCTCCAGAATCGCCGCTCAACAGGAAAAGATTACTTACGGGTCTCTTGTTAACATTGAGAATCTCGTGAAGAAGGCTGCCGATCAGATGCAGCAGTACACTCAGTATGGCGGAGTGAGGCCATATGGTGTTTCAATGATTTTCGCTGGAGTGGACAGCATCGGTCCAAGACTCTTCGATTGCGATCCTGCCGGCACAATTAACGAGTACAAGGCAGTCGTGATAGGGGCATTGAAGGATCAGGTTGTCACATTTCTGGAAAAAGAATACAAGGAAGATACTTCAGAGAAGGAAGCGGTACTCCTGGGAATAAAAGCTCTCAAGGGTGCCAACGAAGACAGCTCTGAATTCAGAAGCCCGGAAATCGCAGTCGTTGTCGAAGGCGGCAAATTCCGCCTGTATTCCAGGGAAGAAGTAGACAAGTTAATGCAGCAAGCCTGAATTTTTTCTATTCCGGCAATCAAATATTTTTTATTTTACTGTACCATTGGTTATCATGGTCAGAGTTGAGGATGCCATTGTTGCCAGGCTGGAATCACACGGCCACAAATTCGAAATTTTTGTAGACCCTGATGCTGCGGACAGGATTAAGGAAGGAAACATAGATCTGGCCAATGATCTGGCTCTGGATGAAATATACAAGGATGCAAGGAAAGGGGAAAAAGCCGGAGACGAATCCCTGAAGGAAGTGTTCAAAACCACAGACACTGCACAGATTGCCATTGAGATCATAAAAAAAGGGCAGATACAACTTACCACTGAACAGAGACATGAGATGCTCGAAAAGAGAAGGAAACAGATCATCGAAACTATTTCCAGAGAGTCTATAAACCCGCAGACGAATGCGCCTAACCCTCCACAGAGAATCTCGCAGGCCATGGATGAAGCCAAGGTGCATATTGATCCATTCAAGAGCGTAGGGGAGCAGATGCAAACTGTTTTGAAGGCAATAAAGCCACTGCTTCCAATCAGGATGGAAAAGACAAAACTCGCAGTGAAGCTGACCGGTGATGCCTACGGGAAGATTTATGGAGATATAATCCGGGGAGGCTATCTTGTCAAGGAAGAATGGGGTAAGGATGGTGCCTGGATCGGGTTGCTTGAGGTGCCTTCAGGCATGACCGGAGATATAATGAGTTCCCTTGGACGGAAGGCTAAGGATAACGTGGAAATCAAAATTATCAAGAACAGATAACTTGCGGTAGACCCGGAATCCTGCCATTGATTTTGTCGTCCGCGAGTTTTGGAAAGACGGGGTAGCAGAAATAAAACCTGAGAGTATCCGGCCAAATTACAAGAAATGAGAAATGATTGGAAAAAATGGGTTTAGACCCAGAGGGCTATGCCAAGTGCCAGATTTGCAACCGCAGCAAAGGTCAGGTACATGAGCCAGACTCCCGTCACTATATGCCAGAATCCTTTGATCCTTGTCCAGAATTTTGAGGACATTAAGCTGGCCGGTGCATCGGACAGATATACAAAGAACAGAAGCACGAACAGTATTCCCACAGGAACATCCGCACCATTGTAAAGGAATACGAAGGCACCCATTATGCTGATCCACATGAATGACAGGGCCATGTATCCATCAACTCTCATATCCGAACTCTTGTACCTGTTATACCCCAGCGCAAACCAATGTACGCCGAAAGCCGTGAACGCAAGGGCGGCCATGTAAAGTACCGTGTGTCCTACAGTTGAAGCCGGTTGGAATGCAGGGAAGAGCGTAAGTCCCAGCCAAAGATAAGTTCCAGCCAGAAACTGAAGGAATCCCGGCATCCAGATTCCCCATTGCCCCAATGTCCTGTTAATTTCAGGTGTCTTTTCGCTGGGTTTGCCAAAGAATTCCCACGGGCCATAAATAAGATAACCCGTTCCGAGTCCAAAGAATCCCAGAGCTACTGGCGCTAAAGCTACAAATGTCATTATGTTCAAAAATAATACAGTTTAAAATATATAAACATTTTATTTCATCTTACACAACATACTGACAGTAGAATGGCATTCAATTCTTCTACGGGGCACCGTATTACCTTAATTTCTGGTGCATTTGTTTAAGTCATTACTGATTATTTGAGGTGGTTTCACTTTGCGAAAAGGCTCTGCGTCTTCGTGATAAAATATACATCTCAGGGGATTGCTGTGGCGTTCCGATTCAATAATCTTAACGACGGTTATCCGGACGCTGTAACCAGTTCTTTCGTTCCCGGTAATTTATCATCAGAGATGTGTCGAAAAATAATAGTTTTCATGCATTTCATGGGAGTCAGTTGATAGAAACGGGCTTGAAATTGTCATAGGCATCCAATGAAACGGATACAAAAACTTCCGTCATACGCGGAGCACACATTATTTACTTTATGTGCACTAATTCGTATACCGAGCTTTGAAATTGTTAAATACCGTGAGTTCTTATTATTCTACAGTGACGGCACTTACGCGGGTGCAGATGTTTGTACGGGGGCTGCGATGAGAAGTGCCAAAGGGAATGAAATAATTTGAACGGGGACAAAATAAGATTCAAGATGGACGGGAAGGAATTTACCGGCCTTGATGGTCAAACCGTCTTGCAGGCACTTATTGCTCAGGGAATCGATATACCGCATGTATGTTATCAACCAAATCTTGGTGCAATCCAGACCTGCGATACCTGTATAGTCGAAGTGGATGGCAGGATGGTAAGATCATGCGGAACAGGACTCAAGGAAGATTCTTCCATCAATTATTCTTCCAGAAATGTAAAAGACCTGCAGATCGAGGCGACGCAGAGGATTCTGCATAACCACGAATTGTATTGCACGGTTTGCGAAAACAACAATGGTGATTGTGCCCTTCACAATACGGTGCACTCGCTGGAAATAGATGAGCAGAAGTATCCCTTCGAACCAAAACCTTACGAGGTTGATGCTACAAATCCCTTTTACCAGTACGACCCGAACCAGTGCATACTCTGTGGAAGATGCGTCGAAGCATGCCAGGATGTCCAGGTCAACGAAACCCTCCGCATAGACTGGAGCAGGGACAGGCCGCGAGTAATATGGGACGAAGATGTGCCAGTGAATGATTCTTCGTGTGTTTCATGCGGGCATTGCGTAACTGTATGTCCTGTAAACGCACTCATGGAGAAAAGCATGCTCGGAAAGGCAGGATTCCTGACCGGCATCCAGAAAGAAGCCAAGAGAAAGCTCATTGATATTACAAAATCCTTTGAACCGGAAGTCCGCATGTCCCCCGTAATGCTGGTCAGCAATGTGGAATCAAGGCTGAGGAACACACAGATAAAGAAGACAAAGACTGTCTGTACATACTGTGGTGTCGGCTGCTCATTTGAGATGTGGACAAAGGGCCGTGAAATACTGAAAGTCCAGCCAGTGCCCGAATCACCGGCCAACGGTATTTCAACCTGTATAAAGGGCAAATTCGGATGGGAATTCTCAACCAGTCCGGAAAGGCTGACAAAGCCTCTCATAAGGGACGGTGACCGATTCAGGGAATCCACCTGGGATGAAGCAATTGATCTTGTCGCCAGCCGCCTTAAGGAAATAAAGAAGAAATACGGTGGCGATTCCATTGAATTCATTGCGTCCTCCAAAGGCACAAACGAAGAAGCTTTCCTGGTTCAGAAGATGGCAAGGCAGATTTTCGGAACCAATAACGTCGATAACAGTTCCCGGTTCTGCCAGGCTCCTGCCACCACAGGATTGTGGAGAACTGTTGGCTATGGGGGAGATGCCGGTTCCATTTACGACATCTACCACGCCGATCTGGTTATCGCCGTAGGGACAAATACTGCCGAATCCCATCCAGTCCTTGCGACCAGGGTGAAGAGGGCGCATAAGCTTAACGGCCAGAAGCTCATTGTAGCAGATATCAGAAAACACGAAATGGCCGAAAGGGCGGATATTTTTATTCACCCCGTTCCAGGCACTGATATCGCATGGCTGAGCGCAGTGACCAGATATATAATCGATCAGGGCTGGGAGGATGAAGAGTTCATAACCGGGAAGGTGAACGGTTTTGGCGAGTACAGGAAGAGTCTTGATCCCTTCACACTTGATTTCGCATCGGAGGTGACGGGAATCAGCAGGGAGACTCTCATCAGGATCGCAGAAACAATTCATAGCTCCAGGAGGGTCTGTATCCTGTGGGCAATGGGCGTAACACAGCATCAGGCGGGATCCGACACTTCGACGGCAATATCAAATCTCCTCCTCGTTACGGGAAACTATGGAAGGAGAGGTACAGGGGCGTATCCTCTCAGAGGGCATAACAATGTTCAGGGTGCCAGTGATTTTGGTGCAATGAATGCTTATTTCCCCGGTTACCAGGCAGTGAACGACGATAAGATCAGGAAGAAGTTCGAGGAAGCCTGGAAAGTCAAGCTTTCATCCAGTCCCGGTTTTGACAACAATACCTGCCTTGAAGGGATAGATAACGGAAAGATCAAGGCAATGTACATAGTTGGTGAGGAGCTCGCAGAAACAGGTCCCGATTCAAATTTCATAAAAGACAGGCTCGCATCTCTTGAATTCCTCTGTGTTCAGGAAGTGTTCTTCTCGGAAACTGCAAAATATGCGGACGTTATCCTGCCCAGCAGTACCAGTCTCGAAAAGGAAGGAACTTTCGTTAACACCGAGAGGAGGATTCAGAGGATCTACGAAGTTATGGAACCTCTTGCGGGCACCAGGACAGACTGGGAGATACTTCAGATCCTGGCTCGTAAACTGGGATTTCACTGGAACTATAATCACCCGTCTGAAATCATGGCGGAAGCTGCTGAACTGGTACCAATATTTGCCGGGGTATCCTACGATAAGCTTGAAGGGTTCAACAGCCAGCAGTGGCCTGTGGCTGCTGACGGTACGGATTCACCGTTCCTTTACGGGGATGGTTTCAACTTCCCGGACAGAAAAGCAAAGTTCTATCCCTTGCAGTATTTTCCCCCGCTGTCACTGGATGAGAATTACGATCTCCATCTGAACAATGGAAGGCTACTGGAGCATTTCCACGAAGGGAACGAAACGTACAGGACCGCTGGAATAAAGTCAAAGGTTCCAAATACGTTTGTCGAAGTATCTCCCGAGCTCGCCAGGGAGAGGGGCATTGAAACAGGCGACATGGTCAGGATATCCTCAAGAACCGGTTCGGTAAAAGTCAGGGTACTGGTCACGGACAGGGTATCAGGCAATGAAATGTACCTGCCGATGAATGCTTCAGGGGATCAGGCGGTCAACAACCTGACCGGAAGAGCAATGGACCAGACTGCCCATACGCCTGCCTATAAAGAACTTCCAGTGAAGATGGAGAAACTTGACCTGGCCAGAGGCGGGTCCCCGTTACCGCGAACAAACCCGAGATTTGGACACACGAAACCACAGGTTGGGGTAAAGGTTGCGGAAAAATGGGCCAGAACAGATTACAGGAAACTTACGGATGAATGAGGTTAAAGTACGATGGCAAAACTAATTGAAGAAATAGTAAAAATGTCTCACGAAGATGCAAACGCAGCAGAATCTGACTTCACTGCAATGCTCTCAGAACACAGGGAGGAAATAGCTTCACTTCTCGATCTCCTCAAGACTGCGAATGAAGGCGGAGTATTTACGTTCCTGAAGGCGTTTTTTGTGAATAAGGGAGAGAGCTTGCAGGATTTGACTGAAGAGATGGCCAGGCCAAAGAACGTGATGTTTGTCAGAAATCTTATGACAGTATATACGCTTCTTTCCAGCATCAATCCCGATGTTGTAAGGCCCTTCATGCAGAACCTTGCATCTGCAGTCGACAACGCCCCGTCATTCAAGGATCAGGGTGGCATGGGACTCCTGGCTATTAGATCACAGATGAAGAACCCTGACGTCACAGCAGGCTTAAGAGTCCTGTTCGAGGTTGCCAAAGGCTTTACAGGACCGTCAAAAAGAAAGGATTAAAGATGCAGAGGAACAGTCCGGAATCCTACAACTTTTTTAAAACGCTGAAATATTCAGCCTCATCAGGAATTGAGGATACCCGGGACAGGGTGACTGTTGAGGAGCCGCTGGAGATCAGGCTTTCCAGCAAAAAGATAGGATTGAAGACGGTTTCCATCATCATGAGAACCCCGGTGATGGACGATTATCTTGCCGTGGGATTCCTGTTCTCCGAGGGAATAATAAAGAACCGCCGGGATATAATATCAGTCGACAACTTTGATGAGGATACGGGAAAGGCCAGGGACAACATAATAGTTATACGGGTAGCTGAAAATGTTGCCTTTGACGGTTCTGAATATTCAAGGAATTTCATTGTAAATTCCAGTTGCGGTGTATGCGGGAAAAGTAACATAAACGCTGTTTTCCTTAAAACGGGAAAAATAGTCAGATCGACTCTGAAGATCAATAAGGACATCATCCTCACTCTCCCGGAAAAGATGAAGGGTCTTCAGACTGTATTTGGAGAAACCGGCGGCATACACGCGGCAGGGCTGTTCACCTTTGACGGAAACCCGATTATTGTTGCAGAAGACGTGGGGAGGCACAATGCAGTGGATAAGGTTGTTGGATACATGTTAATCAATGAGATGATATCCAGAGGAGATGTAGTACTGCAGGTAAGCGGGAGAGCTGGTTTTGAAATCCTGCAGAAGTCTGCAATTGCAGGGATTCCCGTTGTGAGTTCTGTTTCTGCGCCCTCAAGCCTTGCAGTGCAAACTGCCGAGTCTATGAATATGACGCTTGTATGCTTTGTGCGTGAAAACAGGTTCAATATTTATACAAATCCTGAGAGAATAGAAATCTGACACCTTTCTCCTTGCATGCGACCGGAGTTTTCTGATTTATAGACCAGCTACCCGTTGTTCCATTCCTTAGCAGTAGATCAAAAATCACCTCCGGAAGCCCTGCTTTTTGAACGAGATATCGGTGATAACGGATTCACGGTTACAAGAACTGACGTTGCAAGTGCCCGCAACACATCCGCAATGAATCTTATGCGAGACTTCAGATGAAGAAGAACCCCAAAATTGTGCAGAAGAACTGCAAGGTAAAAGTACATGTTCCTTTTGCCGTATCTTTTCGGCACAGTTCTCACAGGGAATTTCCGGATCATCCTGGAAAATTCCCTCCGTTTCGTGGAAGAAAGTTAGAAAATCGTCTCTTCCCCATCATTCCGGGTCGGCCCGTGAAGCATATGACCGGTGTGACAGGTGCCCGAACTGAAGTTCATCGTGTCCAGACCATCCGCAACTGGAATACGGAAAGAATAAATATTGCTTAAATATGGAATGCCGAGAAGAAACAATCCAAATCGAGCAAGATTCCTCCATCAGCACAGGGAAAGTAGTTTCTGGAGAAAGACTTGTAAAAGCTCCAAACAAGAGAAGCACTGTTCAAATAGTGACTGAGGGATTTTGGCTTGATAACTTGAAGGTGAACTAATGACAGAAACAAAACAGATAGTCATGCCGGGAGATCCTATAGACGGCTCTCTGGGAAAGCCGAGGAACGGCGTATATAAATGCGGAGATCAGCAGTTCTGTTCCTCTTATTTCGGAATAGTCCAGGTCAGCGATCAGTTTATTGACGTTGTACCATTTTCAGGTCCTTATTATCCAAGACGCGGCGATAAGGTTATTGGAAAAGTTATTGAGGTAGGGCCATCAATGTGGACGATCGACATCAACTCTCCATATCACACCCTTATGCATATGAACGACACACCATGGAGAACAAATGCCGGGGATATCAAGAAATATCTGGCACCAGGCGACTACATTTATGCAAAAGTCATGACACTGAACGATATCAGAGAGAGCTGGATTACCCTGAAAGATGTCGGTCTGAGAAAGCTTGAGGGAGGACACATGACTTCAGTATCCGCCCCGAAGGTCCCCAGGATAATAGGGAAAGGCGGTTCAATGGTGAATATGATAAAGGATGCCACAGGAACGAGGATCGTTGTCGGGCAGAATGGACTCATATGGATAGATGGCGAATCGGAAAACGTCATGATCGCTATCTCGGCAGTGAAAATGGTTGAAAACGAGGCTCACACAACCGGTCTCACAGACAGAATGCAAAAATATCTTAATGAAGTGAAAGGTGGAGTTAATGGGAACAGCAAGTGACATAAAGCTAATTGACGAAAAAGGCATCAGAATTGATGGCAGATCGCTGAGCGAACTGAGGCCGATAAAGATTGAAACGGACGTTCTTGAAAGAGCAGACGGATCGGCATATATCGAATGGGGCGGCAACAAAATAATGGTGGCAGTGTACGGCCCGAGGGAGGCTTATCCCAAGCACACGCAGGACATAGACAAGGCAGTAATCAAGGCAAGATACAACATGGCTGCTTTCTCAGTAGATGAGAGGAAGAGGCCGGGTCCTGACAGAAGATCCGTCGAAATATCAAAAGTAATATCCGAGGCACTGCAATGCGCCATTATAGTTGAGCAGTTTCCAAGGGCGCAGATTGATGTATACATAGAGGTTCTGCAGGCTGACGCAGGCACAAGGATCGCGGGTCTTACAGCAGCCTCTGTGGCTGTAGCTGCTGCCGGTATCCCGATGAGAGATCTGGTGGTGGGATGCACTGCCGGAAAGGTCGACGGAAAAATAGTTCTTGATCTCGGGAAGGAAGAGGATAATTTCGGCCAGGCGGATTTGCCCATGGGGATATTGGCAAAATCTGGAAAAATAGTGCTCATGCAGATGGATGGAGACCTCACCGCAGAAGAGTTCGACGAGGCCACGACCATGATATATGACGCCACGAAGAGAATAAATGACATTCAGAGAGAAGCCCTTGCCGGAAAATACCGTGCCCTTGCGATGGAAAGAGGTGGGGAATAATGCCCAGAGATGAAGCAGGAATACTGTCCGAAATAAAGAGAGATTACATATTGAACAAACTCAAGGAAGGAAAGAGAGGGGACGGGAGACTCACAACAGAATTCAGGGAAATCAGCATTCAGCAGAACTACGTTCCAAGAGCCGCTGGATCAGCGGTTGTCAAACTGGGAAAGACCAAGGTCATCGCAGGTGTCAAGATAGAATCCGGCGAGCCATTCCCGGACACCCCCAATCTCGGAGTCCTCACTACTAACGTCGAGCTTCTCCCGATGGCATTTCCCACTTTTGAGGCCGGCCCTCCGAACGAGAACTCAATCGAGATTGCAAGAGTCGTTGACAGAGGCATCAGGGAGAGCAAGATGATCGACCTGGAAAATCTTGTAATCGAGGCCGGGAAGAAGGTCTGGATAGTCTTTGTGGACATAAACATACTTGATTATGACGGGAACCTGATAGATGCGTGTACACTCGCTGTCCTGTCTGCCCTTAAATCTGCGATCGTACCCGGCTCAAAGGAAGGAGGAAAGGACTTTATGCTGCCAATAAGAAATCTCCCGGTATCAGTCACCATGGTGAAAATAGGCGACAACATCCTTTGCGATCCTGACCTGGAAGAAGAACAGCTTTCCTCTGCAAGAATAACTGTTTCGACAACAGAGGACGGGCACCTTAGAGCAATGCAGAAGGGAGACTCCGGATTTTTTACCATTGAAGATGTAAGAAAAGCTATAAAGATGTCAAGTGATATGGGAAAACAAATTCGCGAAAAATACTTTCAGTGATAACAATGTCCAAGAGAACAGTTAAGGTAGGAGCCGCGGGTCGTTTCGGCCCAAGATACGGCGTTACGGTAAGAAAAGCATGGAATGAAATCTACAAGCAGAAAATAGCTTTTTACAATTGCCCTTCCTGCAAGAAGAGAAAAGTCAAGAGAGTTGCAGCCGGCATCTGGCAGTGCAGGCACTGCGATTATAAGTTTGCAGGCGGTTCTTATATGCCGGAATTCGTGGAACTCGCTCCAAAGGCGGAGGCCAGGGAAAATGTATAAATGCATAAGATGCGCAAGACCCCTTGAGAAGTCCTTCGGTACCGCTGAAATAGAATGTGAATGCGGTTCAAGGGTATTCATCAAGGAAAGACCGGGTATTGAAAAGGTCATAATAGCCAGATAATAACCATGAGTTCACCCCTTGCTACCGGAACGAGAGGTATCTGCCTCAGATGTTTCGGCAGGGCCTTCGGCAAAGAGGGATCAGGTTTTACAAATCTGGAAAGGGGGAGTAATTTTCTTTCTTCTGGCGGAGATAAGCTGGAGCAGAACGGGTACGTTATAACTTCAGATGAAAAATGCAGTATTTGCAATGGTTTATTCCAGAATTTTGGCAAATACTATGATATGATCTCGGCAGACCTCGGGAAAATAGAATTCAACACCATACTTGTCGGATCAACATTCGATCAGGATACATTACTGACAGAAGCCGCATTTCAGGAGATATTCGGGAATCGCGGTGAGAACATAAAGAGAGAGTTCAACAGGGAATTTGGCAAATACCTGAGCGATCGGACAGGCAAGGAAGCTGATCTGGTCGAACCTGATCTCACTGTTTTAATGGACCTCAGATACGATTCCTACAAACTGCAGAACAGGAGTATCTTTGTTTACGGTACTTATAAGAAACTCAGGCGGGACATTCCACAGACCAGGTGGATACACAGGAGGGATACGGATGCTTCAGTGGAATCCATTATCGGAGAAATTTTCAGGGAATTGACAGAAAGCAGGAACTATTTTCTTCATGGTGCGGGAAGAGAGGACGTTGATGTCAGGATGCTGGGAAACGGCAGAGAATTCATCATCGAGTGCACCGATCCGGTAAGACGCTCAGTATCTCTGGATTTCCTGAAACAAACAGTCAACGAAGGAAAGCAGGGGGTTGAGATCGACGAGTTAAGGTTCGCAAACAAAAGCGACGTTGTCAGCATAAAGGGGAGCACCCATGACAAAAGCTACAGGGCCACGATAAAATTTACGGGTGCAGTCAATGCTGAACAACTCCGGTATGCTACAGAAAAATTGTCTGGAAAAGATATTTATCAAAGAACACCATTAAGGGTATCCACCAGAAGGTCCGATCTCATCAGAAAAAAGGGCATAAGGAGTGTCTCTGTCGAGGAAATAGGCTCAGATACAGCCATAATACGTATAAGGGCTGAAGCGGGAACATACATAAAGGAACTGGTTAACGGGGACGAAGGACGAACGGAACCCAGTCTCACGCAACTATACGGCGAACCTCTTCAGGTGAATTCCCTGGATGTGATATGGATACATAGGAACGGTGATTAAATGGTTAAGATGTCTCATGGCCCCAGAGCGGGCTCTAGAATGAAAATGACAAAGCGAGCTAAGGACAGAGGTTTACCTCCGGTTAACAGATTCATGAAAAGTTTTGAAGTTGGTGAACTTGCCGCTGTTGACATCGAATCCTCAATTCATAACGGGATGCCATACCATGGATTTCAGGGTCTGACCGGCAGGATCTCCGGTTCGCAGGGGAAATGTTATCTGCTTACCGTTAAAATCGGTGGCGTTCACAAGAAAGTCCTTGCTGCTGCAGTGCACCTCAAAAAAATAGAAGGGGTCTGATGAAGAGCAGGTTTATCACAATACCTGAGGCTTTCGACGTACTCTCCAAGAAAAAGGAACACAATGAGAGCGAAGCGGACAGCCTCGGATATTGCGAAGCTTTCCTCAAATACAAACCCAAGGAAGCTCAGAAAGCGGTATCAGAACTCATCAAGAACTTCAAGATTCAGGAAAAAGTCGCTGTGAAGCTCGTAGACATCAAACCCAGGACCAAAGAAGAGATCACAAGCGTCGTATCAGGATACGGTATTATGCTTTCCGAGGAACATTTAAATAGCCTCGTCAGTTATTTTAATACCGAGTAAGGCGGAGGTATTGTATTTTTGGAAGAATACGCTTACATTTTGGACTACCTGCCACAAGGCAGGAGTGAGGATAAAGGCTATCACAAGACGCCATTAGCTCTGGCCATAGGGGAAACAGAATTCAAGCTTCTGGAAATCATACCAAAAATGCAAGCCGTAATTACCATTGGTGACAGAATTTACATAGGAAAAGAACAGACAAAGAGAGACAAAGTAATGTCAGTTAAAAGGAGAATTTCCTATTCTGATCTCACAAACGCTGCCGCAAACGAACTGCCGTTCATTCTTGAGGCAGTTGTGGGACAAAGGGAACCAGATTTTGTGAAGTTCTTCAATCAGGCGGAATCAATAAACACCAGGCTGCATTCCCTTGAACTTCTTCCGGGTCTTGGCAACAAGACTATGTGGAGCATTATCGAAGAACGGAAAAAGAAGCCGTTTGACTCTTTCCATGATCTCACGGACAGGGTCAAGACAGTCCACAACCCTCAGAAGATGATCTCCAGCAGAATAGTCCAGGAACTTCAGGAACGATACGAGAAGCACAAGCTCTTTGTGGCACGATAGGCTTGTCTGGCGACGGTCTTTATTCAAGAAAGTACGGACAGGTAATTCTTAAGAACGCGAAAGTAGCCATGGGCGAGGTAAGGGATCTGAACCTTGACCCCGGATCACATGTTTTAGAGATAGGGCCCGGACCAGGGACGCTTACCGGTCATCTCCTCGAAAGAGGATATAAGGTAACAGCAGTAGAATCGGATCACAGGTTCGTCGAAGAACTGAAAATATTATTCACCGATGAAATCAAAGCCGGGAATCTTGTTCTCATAAAGGGGAATATCATGGAATTCAGGTCCGGTTATTTTGATGGAATAATAGGGAATGTCCCCTATCACATTTCATCAGAAATAGTGTTCAGGCTGTCTGACTTTGATTTTAAGAGGGCCATACTTATGTTCCAGAAAGAATTTGCGGAACGCCTCACAGCAAAGGTCGGAACGAAATCATACTCAAGGCTTACGGTCAATGCCCAGCTCAGGTATAATGCAAAGATTGTAGGCAGAGTGTCAAGAAATTCTTTCTTCCCGGTCCCGGGGGTGGATTCGGCAATAGTCTCCATTGAGCTTAAAAAGGAGTTTCCGAATGAAAAAATACAGGCCGCTGACAAAATTTTTCAAAAGTTATTTTCAGCAAGAAGGAAAAAAATTTCCAGCACATTCAGGAATGTATCTCCCGAATATGCCGATAAACGCCCGGGTGATCTAAGTCCGCTGGAACTCTATAATCTGGCGTTCACTGTTCTTCCCTATCCGGCCTCTGGCCCTTGAGGTTCTTGGCAACCTCGTTGAGCCCGACAACGGACATGGGAGAAACAGTTCCCGCAACCGGCGTGGTCATCGGTACCATCATAAGCGTGCCTTTTCCTTCAAGTCCGATTTCATACAGGATGTTCATCCATCTCAACTGGAATGCGGTCGGATTATTGGTGTACTGGTTTGCAGCATCAACCATCTTCTGGGCGGCCTCTACTTCAGCAAGTGCCAGTGTGACCCTTGATCTTCTCTCCCTCTCCGCCGAGGCCTGCCTCGACATGGCTTCCTGCAGATTCTGTGGTACGATCACATCCCTTATTTCGACAGATGAAACTTTAATCCCCCATCCTTCCGTCTTTTCGTCTATAATTTCCCTCGCTGCCTCTCCTATTTTTTCCCTTTCCGAAAGAACCTCGTCAAACGAACTCTTTCCAAGGACTTCCCTGAGGGTTGTCTGGGCGGAGTAGTTGGTTGCAGCGATATAGTTTTCCACGTTCAGCACAGCCTTCTGAGGATCGACAATCTGGAAATACATGACTGCGTCCACATTTATCGGCACATTATCCTTCGTGAAGGTGCTCTCAGTCTTGAACGACACCACCTGAATCCTCGTTGACAGTATCGGTGCTACCTTGCTTATCAAAGGCCACACGTATATTACACCGGGACCCTTCAGTTGCGTAAATCGACCAAGGGTGAATGTCGCTCCCCTTTCCCACTCCTTCAAAATATGGAGCCCGGAAAGGAGTATCATCAGTATAATCAGAAATATGATTATCAGAAAAATATCCAGACCACTCATAGGTGTGTATTACCCTGAGCTTATAAATAGATTTCCAGAACAAATGGTATTCAATCAGGTGCAGGCAGATTTGAACTACATATTCCTCGGGGTATCAAGATATTCCTTCACTGGTTTCCTTGCGACTTCCACTAGTGTTTCGTCCTGTTCTTCCGTTCATATTTACGGGAACGACCTCCTCAACGAGGTCATGAGCCATTTGCAGCTATTTTCAGAGGTTTGTATGAAGTGAAAACCACTGATCCAAGGAAGTAGATAAGCCCGACCACTACAAATATTATCATTCCCTCAGTGTATGCATTTGTCAGGGAGACTGTTATGCCGAACAATAATGGAAGGACTATTCCCCAGAGCGTTTCCCAGAAGCCTATGTGCCCGCCGAACTGGCCGGCGTGTCTGGACGGTACGAGAAATGAACTCACCGCCCACTGAATGCCGGACCATCTCAGAAAGAAGAAAGTCACTATCAGTATCTCTATTGCCATTCCGGCAGAGTTTGCGTATATGGTTCCCAGCAGCCCGAGTGTCACTCCTATGGAACTTACTGCAAATCCCGTTTTCATACCCACATTAGGGCCCCTGGTCCTGTTGAGGTGATCTATTATGAAACCTCCTGCTATTTCTCCGACAAAGCCGGAACTCCAGATAATTGCGGTATAGATCAGTGTATAGGTGAGAGACACATGCCTCGCATAGCTCAGGTAAAGCGGGAGCCATGTGAAAAGGCCGAAGAAGACGCCTGCCTGTGCCCCAAGTCCGATCATCGTTCCCCAGTAGCTGCGATGGACAAACCATTCAGCTGAACTTATTTTTACCTGATCTACTGACTTATCCTGATTATTTCGTATATACTCAAGCTCTTCTTTTGATATTTTCGGGTGTTTTTCCGGGGAATCATAAAGTACCCTGCCAAGAAGAACAGATACAATTACGGTCAGGATACCACTCAACAGGAGACCCACCCTCCACGCCTGTGAACTGGGGATTATGGAGACAAGGCCGACCATCAATACCGAACCGAGAATAATGCCCATGTTTACGCCAGAATCAGATATTGTGCCGCCCCTGGCTTTTTCTCCCCTGGGCAACCATTCTGCCGTCACTTTTGTCACGCCCGGAAAGCCCACGGCTTCTGTAACGCCCAGAAGAACACGTGTTGCCGCCAGGAACGTCGAACTTATGGCAGCGGCAGTCACGGTCTGAACGGCTCCCCATGCCAGGGAAAGACGGCTGAAAGCCTTCCTGGGGCCGTACTTGTCCAGAATGTACCCGGACACTGGATTCATGATCAGGTAACCGTAAGTGAATCCGCTTCCGATAATTGCGATCAATATCGGGGTGAGACTGAACTCGCCCTTGAGGATCGGCAGCGAGACCGTAATTATGCCGCGATCCACGTAGTCCATGACTATCAGGATAAATACCAAAATGACAATTGTCCATCTTACATTTCCAGCAGGTTTCGGTGCACTGTCGTCGCCCACGCATGTATAATGCCGAGGTTATATATCATTAATCTCTAATTACCCGGGCTATTTCCAGACTACATTCTCCACAAGCAATAGTTGATACCCGGGAAATTATTAAGATAAATGTTGCTGGAAACGCATGACCCCCTCAAGGCAATAATGGTGAAAGAACGTTTAAATTAATTATCTGATACCAGTAAGATAATTGATGGATTTCAGGGCTCGCATTGTTTCGTGGACCGATGTGGAAAAATGGTGCAGCAGTATCAGGGACCAGATCATTGACGGGTTCGTTCCGGATATGATAATAGGTCTGTCAAGAGGCGGGCTGGTTCCTGCCAGAATCCTTTCAGATACTCTCTGGATCAAGGACCTGATATCAATCAAGACTGAACACTGGGGTATAACTGCTACAAAAAGCGGAAAGGCCATTTTGCGTGACCCGGGAAAGCTGAATCTTAACGGGCGTAAAGTGCTCATAGTGGATGATATCACAGATACCGGACAGAGCATGAAACTTGCCTACGATTTTGTAAAGAGCCAGGAACCGGCAGAGGTAAGGACCGCCACAATGCTCCACATCACGCGTTCGAGTTTCATACCGGATTTCTACGGAGAACTGGTCGAACAGAAAAACTGGGCCTGGTTTATTTTTCCATGGAATGTGTACGAGGATCTGGACAATCTTTTTTCAAAAGTGATGAATGGAAGAGCCAGCTTACAGGAGCTAAAGACACTTCTCCTGGAAAACTTTGACCTGAAAGTTGAAGATTCACTTCTGGAAACCGTCATCAATGACTTCGTGAAAGCCGGAAGAATGGCATCGGATTCCGGAGTATACAGCAAGGAAAAAATAACCTCGATTCAGTAGACAACAGTCCCTGCTTCTTCAGCTATGACTCTGCCGGCATCATCAAGAGACCCTATCACCGCTTTCTTGCCGGTCTTTCTTACAAAGTCAAGCACCGCCATGACCTTTGGCTCCATGCTTCCGCTTGGAAATGACCCGTTTGCCAGAAGTTCACCCAGTTTCTCATGGCTGATCCTGTGAAGTCCCTCCTCTGTTTTTTTACCGAAATCCCTGAAAATGTTGCTTACGTCGGTAAGGATGACAAACCTGTCCACTTCCAGTATGGTGGCTATCAGGGATGATGCCAGGTCTTTGTCAATCACGGCATCCACGCCGACAAATCCTCCCGGAGTCTTCACTACGGGGATACCTCCGCCTCCAACGCAGATCGGCATGAAACCGTCATTGAGCATGCTGAAGATCGCGGACCTTTCAACAATATCTACCGGCACCGGTGACGGAACCAGCCTTCGCAGCCCCTTTCCATTTTCCTCCCGCATTACCCAGTCCTTTTCCCTGGAAAGTCTCTCAGAGGCCTGCCTGTCATAGTAAGGACCAATTGGCTTGCTCGGGTTCCTGAAGGCAGGGTCATCCGGACTGACAACGGTTCTGGTCATTAGCACTACCCCTTCCTTGGAGATACCCTTTTTAATTCTTATATCATCATACGCGTTGAGCAGTATCTCCCCTATGAGCCCCTGAGACATCGAACCGCATGCATGCAACGGCATCGGACTGGTAACACCGCCCGACAGCTCATTCTGCAGAAGTATATTGCCAACCTGCGGCCCGTTGCCGTGGGTAATTATTACATCATTTTCCAGTATCGTGTCTGAAATTTTTGCGAACGCCTCTCTGGCGCGGATCAATTGGGCCCCGAAAGTGGAATCATCTCCATTCCTGAGAAGTGCATTTCCTCCAAAGGCTATTAGAATCTTCTGCATATTTACCACGGAGAGAAACCTCTAATGCTTAATGCATATTTAATTTAGATGTCTGAATATTTTCCGGGAAGCGAAAAGAAATTCTCATATGGCGACATAAGGTAATCATGAAGCTAGTTGTCGCACACACACCTGACCCTGACGATTCGTTCATGTTCTACGGAATGTTTGAAAATAAGATCAAATGCGCTTTCCAGTATGATCAGGTCGTAAAGGACATAGAAACCCTCAACAGGGAAGCTCCCGGGGAATTATATGACGTGACGGCAATTTCTGCCAACGGTTATGCCATGGTTCACGACAAATATTTTCTGACCTCTTCCGGCGCCAGTTTCGGACTCACCTACGGTCCGGCGGTTGTCGCTGCAAAAGACATCGATCTGGAGAAGGCCGTGGTAGCGATTCCAGGCAAATTCACTTCAGCTTACCTTCTTTACAGAATGTTTGCTCCACAGCCCAAGGAATTCAGGGAAGTCCGGTTTGATCTCATACCTGATGCCGTTCTGTCAGGGGAAGTCGATGCAGGTATCCTCATTCATGACGAGCAGCTGACTTTCCAGAACAAGGGCCTGAAAAAGGTTCTCGATCTTTACGAGGAATGGAAAAAATATGCAGGAGACCTGCCTGTGCCTCTTGGTTTCAATGCTATAAAGCGTTCTCTGGGCCGGGAGATCTCGCTGAAATACAAAACCGACTTTGAAAATTCGATCAAATATTCCATGGAAAACGAGGATGCAGCAGTGAAATATTCGCTTAAATATGCACGGTATTCAGACATGGAACTTGAGAGAAAATTCATCAGGATGTATGTAAACCCGCTTTCAATAGACTTCGGGGAAAAAGGCAGGAAATCACTGGAATTGTATTACGACAGGGCAGTGAGGATGAATCTCATCAAGCCTTTCAGGCTGGAAATAATCTAGACAAATTCAATCATCACTGCTGTAAGAATCAGGACAGCACCGATCAGGTAATCCATGTATTTTGGCGGCATTTTCGCGATAATTTTTCCCATTCCCCTTGCAGCCAGAAATATCATGAGGCACAGGAAAAGCGTGCTGAGCAATGCAAATGCCAGAAGAATAGTTACGATATCATAGGTACTGAGTGAATACCCGGTTATGAGGATAGGTATGAGCGCCAGATCAGGAAAAATTCCTACCGAAAGGGCTGAATTTTCTGGTATCGAAGTGTCTCTGCTACCCTCCCTGTATCCATTGATTATGAAATACAGTCCGACTATTATCAGGAGAATCTGTCCAGCAAGAACCAGATAAGAAATATATATGTGAATCAGCGTAAGGCCGAGATAAAAAACGGCACCTGCAACAAGGATAGATGTCCCTGCGTGTCCGAAACCCAGTGCGGTCGAGAGGGCATATTTCTTCCTTCTGGAATATCCCCTTCCTGAGGATATAACTGAAAGGGGGAGCCAGTGATCCGGTGCGATCATATGCAGCATTGCAACGCTGGAAGCAACTGCAAGCAGTATCAGAAACAATGCCACTCTTCCAAATATGGTATCTGTATTTATTGCTTGTCAGGAATTCAGGCATTCGAGCACAAAAATATGGCCATATGCCCTGGTCATGGGCATGGACCGCTACTGATCACGTCGTTGTAGAGCGCATAGAATTTTGCGCTGCACGAATACCAGGCAGTTTTAAATTGTTTAGGATCCGGGGAGTAACCGGAGAGTGTGGTACCGGTCTGCTGATCCCACTGCTGCACCTGTGCCGGATCGTATTCCACGCAGAATTCAGTGATTCCACTGAAAGATGCCGGAATCGCGCTGATCCCCGTTGGATGAGCGCCAGAAAATCCCCCCTCAAGCATAGACCAGGACTGGGCCGGCAAAAGTGTGAAAACAAAACAGACAAGTTTTTTTCCGGCAAAATCTACCACTGCAATCGGAGCTGAATTTGAACCGGTTCCTTTGTCGGCAAGAGGAAGATTATGCGACCAGCCGACATTAAAGCCGGCGTTTGACAGATAGACCGGCCAGAAAGCATTTCCAAAATAGTAGCCGGACCGGAAAAGAAGTACACTCCTTTCCACACTGGACGAATTTTTGAACGTCCATTCAACTGTTCCATTGGCCTGGTCTTTCCAGCTCCATGAAACCTCAACTCCAGTCTTTCCAGGGAGATTGCCCGAAATAATCAAGTCAGTCATAAAATAACTAGAAAACCTTCTTTATTAACGTTTTTGGTGCAACTGCAATGATCATTCCATTTTCGCTCTTCCATCCTGTGATTCCCTCAGATTATCTGATCACGAAATCATGGCAGGCATAACCTCACCTAATTTCTTCAACTCCACGGTGTTTTATCCTTGAAGCAGAAACTTATAGAAATTGCATGAATTCATGTTTGATAATTTTGACATCACTTCAATGGGTAAAGGATGAAATAAAGTCCATGAAAGATTCCGGACGCTTCGTTCCAATCAAGATTTTACAGACTCCCCAGGGTGCCTGGGTCAGAATCGAAGGGAACAGGGTGCTCAACATGTGCTCCAACAACTACCTTGGCCTGGCTGACCACCCGGACATAAAAAAAGCGGCCATCGACGCAATCGAAGAGTACGGGGTGGGTGCAGGAGCCGTACGCTCAATTGCCGGATCAAACGAGATACACAGGAAACTTGAGGAGAGGGTCGCCAGGTTCAAGCACATGGAGAGTGCACTCGTCTATCAGGGCGGCCTTCTGGCAAACACCGGGACAATACCGGCATTGGTGAGCAGGGAAGATCTTGTATTCAGCGAGGAACTTAACCATGCCAGCATCATAGACGGCGTCAGGCTCAGTTCTGCACAGAGGGTCATGTACCGGCATATGGACATGGCGGACCTGGAGGCCAGATTAAAGGAAAATGCGGGAAAAGGACGCAGATCATTGATAATCAGTGACGGCGTTTTCAGCATGGATGGAGACATTGCCCCACTCCCGGAGATCGTGGAACTTGCCGAGAGACACGGGGCAATGAGCTATGTGGACGATGCACACGGAGAGGGGGTTCTCGGAGATCATGGCAGGGGTATATGCGATCACTTCAACCTTTCAAAAAGAATAGACGTGGAAATGGGAACATTTTCCAAGGCCATAGGGTCAATGGGGGGGTTCGTAGCCGGTTCACAGGAACTGGTTGACTACCTGATGAGAAAGGCAAGGCCGTTCCTGTTCAGCAGCGGACTGAATCCCGGCGATGCCGCAGCCGTTCTGAAAGCTATCGAGATAATGGAAAAGGACGATTCCCTGCTGAAGAAGTTGTGGGAAAACACCGTATATCTGCAGGACGGTCTTAGGAATCTGGGGTTCAATCTTGGCAGTACAAAAACTCCGATAACACCAGTAATTATAGGTGACGAAAAGAAGACATTACAGATGAGCAGGGAACTTTACGACTCCGAGAAAGTGTTTGCATCTCCAATTGTATACCCGACCGTGCCGGCGGGAACTGCAAGGATAAGGCTGATGCCGTCGGCTGTCCACTCAAGGGACGACATGGACCATGCGCTGTCAGCATTCACGAAAACCGGGAAAAAATTGCGAATCATAAATTGAGATCAGAAAGTGATAATTTCATACCCTTTCTTGATGTACGACGAAATAATCGGACCGACGGGATCAACGCTCATGCCTATTTTTTCAAGCCGTTCCTTTATGCTGTTTTTATCTGCGTAACTGGAACAGGCGACTGGTTCCAGCCCGAGATTAATGATCTCTTTGAGGACGTCTGCAAGCTCCTCGTCAGCATTTGCTATCATGTCTTCACTGGGACCGAAGAAAATTACCTTAATGTCCTGAAGCCAGTGGTGCTTCTTTGCATTCATGGCATACATCATGCCGGTCATTGCTTTCCCGCGGGCTTCCTTCCCTGAAGAGACTATTACAAGAACATTGTCGGCCATAATTCATAATCCTTCATAATTGAAAAGTATATCCGTTTGAAGCGCCTGATGTAAGAAGGAGAGTATAAGGAAACGTTTATTCAACCCGAAATTGGCACGGAGGTTTTCGCTTTCGAAGGTCCCTCACACTTTGCGAGCGTCGTGGACCGACCGAACAGGTTCATAGTAAACGTGAACCTGGACGGCCGGAATATAAGCTGTCACCTGCACGATCCGGGGCGACTCAAGGAACTCATATACCCCGGGAACAGAGTCATTATAAGAAAAACAGAAGGCATGAAGACTGCTTTCTCAGTGACTGCCGCGTATGATTCGGGTGAGTGGATACTCACTGACACGCGTATTCATTCAGATATTGCCAGGAAATTTCTACCGGATGATATTATTTCTGAAACCAGAATAGGAAACCACAGAATTGATTTCAAGCATGAAAACACACTCATCGAGGTTAAAGGATGCACCCTTCTGAATGGCGAAACAGCTGTATTCCCGGACGCACCAACCACAAGGGGACTGGAGCATTTACAGATTCTCAGGGAGCATGTCAGAAACGGGGGAAACGCAGCAATTATGATACTGGTATTCAGGAAAAACGCGAGATGTTTTCTGCCGAACCAGTCTGTGGACCCGCAATTCTCAAAGGAATTCAGGAATTGTGTCCAGGACGGAGTTAGAACATTCATACCAAGATTCCTGTTCGAGAACAATAGAGTATTTTATGGCGGAAACATAGAAGTATGCGGCAATTTGTTCAAGCAGGATCAATGATGAAAAAAGCGGAATGATCGTCAATTCTCATAGGGAGTAAGAAGATGGAATCAATGAATAATATCCCGATTCTCAGAACTCCGATGAAAGGAAAATGGTTTTATCCGTCTCTCACATTTCCATTACCGAATAGTCTTGCCATTTAATGCCGGAAGGGAAATTTCATCGTTTTTTGCCCTTGCCGGATTCATGAAATTTACGGAGTCACTGTCAATGGAAATATATTTACACTTTAATCCAGCGAAAATGCAGCCTGCAACGTATCCGTGCTTAGGGGAGGTCCTTTAATTGGAAAGATACCTCATTCTGGAAGACGGCACAGTTATCAGGGGACTTGGCTTTGGTTATGAAGGGAAGTCCTACGGCGAAATAGTATTCAACACTTCAATGACCGGTTATATCGAATCAATTACTGATCCGTCTTATAAAAATCAGATACTGATCTTTGCAAGCCCCACAATAGGAAATTACCCGGTATGGAAAAGCCGGATTGAAAGCAATGGCCCGCAGGTATCCGGAATCGTTACACGTGATGCTCACGCCTTCCTCAAATCAGGAAGCGAGTGGTCTGAATTCAACAGCTTCCTTTCTGAAAACGGAGTTCCAGGCATAGATCTGGTTGACACAAGATTCCTCGTGAGAAAAATAAGGGAAAATGGCGTAATGAGGGCTTACATATCCTCATCGCCCGATATCCCTGACGAGTTCCCGGACCCCATGGCTGAAGACGTTGTGTCCAAGGTCACCTGCAGGGAATCTTATGAAATTTTCAATAATCACAGAAAGAACATCCTTTTCATAGATGTCGGCACAAAACGGAGCCTGGTCAGGGAGATTTCCGCAATAGCCAATGTATTCGTGGTTCCTCATAATTACAAATTTGAGGCCACAGACTACAGGTATGATGCTATATTCATTTCCAACGGCCCGGGAGACCCAAGCCACGAGTCTGTTGACGGCGTGGTCAAGTTTCTCTCAAAAAAAGCGGGAGAGATTCCCATTTACGGGGTATGTCTTGGACATCAGCTGATTGCTCTGGCGCTGGGTGGCAGAACTTCCAAGATGAAATTCGGCCACCGTGGATCAAACCATGCCGTTACGGACGGAAAAAAAGTGATCATAACCTCCCATAACCATGGATACGCTGTGGACAGGGAGTCACTTGAGAATACTGGCCTGGAAGTAGTCCAGTGGGATATAAATGACGATACAGTTGAGATGATCAGGCATCAGAATCTTCCAGTGCTCAGTGCCCAGTACCATCCTGAGGCTTCACCGGGGCCTCATGAGGCCCGTGAATTCTTCATCAGGATGAAGAAAGAAATGGAGGGGAATTAATGCCGCTTGACCAGTCAATAAAGACGGTCCTGGTGATAGGATCAGGACCTGTGGTGATTGGACAGGCTGCAGAATTTGACTATGCCGGCTCCCAGGCCTGCCTGTCGCTGCGCGAGGAAGGAATCAGGGTAGTATTGCTCAATTCCAATCCTGCAACGATCCAGACGGATCACGAAATTGCGGACAGAATATACATAGAGCCCATTCTTCCTGAAACCGTTGAAAGGATAGTTGCAAGAGAAAACATTGACGCGTTGCTTCCCACCATGGGCGGGCAGACTGCATTGAATCTCGCCGTCAAGCTCAGGAAAAATGGATTTTTCCAGAGAAATAAAGTCAGGGTGATAGGGACCTCAGTGGATTCTATCGAAACAGCTGAGGACAGGCAGGCCTTCCATTCACTCATGCTGAAGATCGGGGAACCGGTCGCACCATCGGCGAGGCTCGTACGGGAGACCTTTGAAAAAGAAATCGCCAGGCTGGATATCTTCCCGCTGATTGTCCGGACATCATTTTCACTCGGAGGATCAGGAGGGCGTATCCTGAAAACAAGGGAAGAACTCCTGAATCTGTCACATGAATTCTTCAGGATTTATCCGGAAGAATCTCTGGAGATCGAGAAGTCTCTGGAGGGTCTTAAGGAAATGGAGTACGAAGTTATCAGGGATAATGCCGGTAACTGCATAACAATCTGTAATATGGAAAATCTGGACCCTATGGGAGTTCATACCGGCGAAAGCATTGTCGTGACCCCCTCGCAGACGCTCAGTGATATGGAATATCACTTGCTGAGGGATTCCGCAATCAAGGTTATTTCAGCTCTTGACATAAAGGGCGCCTGTAATATTCAGTTTGCGCTTGAACCGGACTCCGGTGTTTATTATATAGTTGAAGTCAACCCGAGAACTTCACGATCTTCCGCTCTTGCATCGAAGGCAAGCGGATACCCCATTGCCAGGACATCAAGTAAAATCGCTGCCGGATACAATCTGACGGAGATAAAGAACCCCATCACCGGGAATACATCCGCCGCCTATGAGCCGTCCCTTGATTACGTGACCGTGAAGATACCACGCTGGCCGTTCGACAAGTTCGAAGTGGACAGGAAGATTGGAGTCCAGATGAAATCAATCGGAGAGGTGATGGGCATCGGCCGGACCTTCGAGGAAGCTTTTCTCAAGGCTATTGCCTCGCTGGATACTCCTGAATCAAAGAAGCTGAGAATAAAAGCAAATGATGAAACCCTGAGGGAACTCATAAGGGCTTCGTCGGATCTCCGTATCTATGCAATAATAGAAGCACTTGTAAGAAACTGGCCTCCGGAGGAAGTTGCCCGGATATCCGGTTACGCCCCCTACTTTGTTTATAAACTAAAGAACATTGCCGATCTTCTGGCAGGACTCAAGGCCGGAACAATACCGGAAAATCTCCGGGAACTCAAGGTAATGGGAACACCCGACTCCATAATTTCCGCATTTACGGGGATTCCGGAAAGGGAGATGGTATTGCACAGGCTGGGCCTGGGTATAATTCCAGTGTACAAGGCCATAGACACCTGCTCCGGCGAATTTTTTGCGGAAACCCAGTACATGTATTCGACATACGACCGGGAATCGGAATTTCCGGGAAAGAAGACCTCCAAAGCAACAGTCATAATTATGGGATCGGGACCAAACAGGATATCACAGGGTCTCGAGTTTGATTTTGGAGCAGTCAAGACATCGCTTTATCTCAGGAGGGCAGGTTACAGGACGGTAATGGTGAACAGCAACCCTGAAACTGTCTCAACCGACTTTGATGTCTCTGACGGCCTTTACTTCGAGCCATTGACTCTTGAACACATTTCCAACATCATAAAGAGGGAATCGCCATGCAAAATAATCCTGCAGTTTTCCGGACAGACCGGACAGAACATGGCCGGGGACTTACAGGAAATCTTCGGAGAGGACCTGTTTCTCGGGACTTCCCCTGCAAGCATTGATGCAATCGAGGACAGGAAGAAATTCGCCGAAACCCTCAGGGAGTCAGGAGTAAAGCAGCCGGAGTTCGTAACGGTTTCTAAATTACAGGAGGCTATTGAAGCCATTGAACGCTCAAACCTTCCGGTAATAGTGCGAAGCAGTTTCATAATCGGCGGCAGAGCCATGGACATCATAAATGACCGTGACGAGCTGTACAGCAGGGTAGCATCCTTGCTGGAAGAACGCCCGGGATATCCTGTCCTGCTGAGCAGATACGTTGAAAATGCAATGGAAGTTGATGTGGACTTCATCTCGGACGGCTCCGATGCAGTTTTATGCGGTGTGAGTGTTCATATAGAAGAGGCAGGCACCCATTCAGGTGACGCAACAATGATAATGGGTCCCGATGTTCCGGACGAATGGCTTCGGCAACAGATCAGAAACCTCGTCGCAATGCTCACCAGAAAATACTCGCTGAAAGGTTTCTCCAATCTGCAGCTCGCGGTGAAGGAGAAAGAAATATTCGTGATAGAACTGAATTCCAGGGCCAGCCGGTCTCTGCCGTTTGTGTGCAAAGCCACCGGTGAGGACTGGATAGGTGCAGGCATATCTGCCATGATAAACGGACATATTCAGGGGGGTGAAGTCCTGCCCAAAAATTATTTCGTGAAGATACCTGTTTTCCCGTTCAACAGATTCATTGATCTTGATGTGATCCTGGGTCCGGAAATGAAGTCGACCGGAGAGGGGATGACTGCCGGCAAAACCATTGATGAAGCCCTGATCAAGGCCTTGAGCATGATGAACATAAAAATGGTAAAATCAGGGACTGCCCTGATTTCAGTCAGCGATCAGGACAAAACAGGCATAATCAGGATATGCAGGTTCCTGCAGGCATCCGGCTATAAAATTGTGGCTACCCCGGGAACAAGGCGTCATCTCATGGAAAATGGAATTGACGCTGACATAATTTACAAAATAGAGGATATGAGAGAGCCAAGAATCGACTGGTTCATAGAAACCGCCAAACCGGACCTGATCATAAATACTCCGAATACAAAATCCGGAGCAATAAAAGACGGTCACGAAATACGCAGGCTCGCAATCCGGAAGAACATACCGATGATCACAAACATGAGACTCGCGGAGGCCATGATCAACTCAATTAAGTCCGAGGTTAACCTGGATTTCCTTGAAATAAAGGAATATTGGTGAATACTGTATGAACCGGAAACAGGCAACGGAAACATTTCCAGAAATCTATGAACGGATAAGGAGCCAGAGCCCCCCGCATCACTTCGAGTTCAAGGACCCGTTCTGGGTGCTTATCACCACAATAATGTCCCATCGTACCAAGGATGAGGTCACAGACAGGGCTGCAAGAAACCTGTTTGAAAAATATGGAGATGCGGAAAGCCTGTCCTGTGCAAAATATGACGAAGTCCTGCCACTTATATCCAAAGTTGGTTTCAGCAGGGTCAAGGCAGGAAGAGTAATCGAGACAGCGCGAATTATTGTTGAGGACTTTCACGGAGACGTTCCGGATGAACTGGAGAAGCTTACGTCGATACCTGGAGTAGGAAGAAAAACGGCAAACGTGGTTCTGGCGGACGCTTTCAGGAAACCGGCCATTGCAGTCGATACCCACGTACACAGGATCAGCAACAGAATTGGATGGGGCAAAACGAAGAATCCGGAGGAAACCGAAGAAGTCCTGCGCAGGATAATTCCAGAACAGTACTGGCTTGGATTCAATCCAATGCTCGTGGAATTCGGTAAAAAAATATGTAAACCCGTCGGCCCTAAATGCAACGAGTGCACGATAAGTGAATTTTGCCAGTATTATAAAAACAGGGGAAAATAAAAACTGTGTGTAACTTACCAGCTTGATTGGCATTCAATGAAATATGGTTCAGATGCTCAGCCGGAATAATGGTATTGATACATAAATTTAAATATCTAACTCAGTTTATATATTTATGACAATGAAACATTGTCCGAGTTGCAAGAGAAATGTGGATACTGAGCATAGCTGGAACGGAGTAGTTCTGGTAATTCTGTTGCTTTTCCTCTTGATTCCGGGTCTGATATATCTTGGAGTGAAATGGAAGAGACGCTGCCCCATCTGCCACACCCCGGAAAAAATGCTGACGGCACCTGTATTCGACGAGAAAGAAGTGCCTCCAACAGCCATGCCGTGACTGGCAGGTTGTCGATCAGGTTTGGGCCCCCCGTCCATATACGGGTTTCCCTGATTAAGTGAGTGCAACGGATAGCAGGGGAAAAATTCAAACTTGACAGGACCTTGTAAAAAGCGGTACAAGCATCTCATCACTGCTCAGCCCTCCGTGCATACCGATCATGGTGTCGCTTTCATTTTTAGGGTCAACTATCTTCAACGAAGAATCAAAAATGCTTGTGGAATTCTTTGGTATCAATATAATGTCACTCAGAAAACTCACATCCCCTCTCACACCGGTCGGAGTACCGAAAAATCCCTCAGCCATCAGTTCTTTACTTGGAACAGAAATAAAGTCTTTTTCATATTTTTCAGTGAGATAGCTTATGGTGGATTCTACCAGACCCTCTTTGGTTCTCATAAACGGGGCTCTGGCATCACCAACGACTGGGGTACTTAGATACGATTTCAGCATTCGGTCTGTAGAAAGATCTATTTTCTGGTTTTCTTCAAGAACTTTGTGGCCGTGATCCGCCGATATTGACATGAATATATTTTTGGGCAGATTTGCAGATCTCAGTAGTTGTTCATCGAGAAGCATGAAAATTGACTCTATTTCAAGTGCAGTCTCCTGTGTGTACGGTCCGATTTTGTGCGATATTGTATCTATGGTGGAAACATAGCAAAAATGGAAGGTTTTTCCCTTAGCAGTTGACAGATTTCTCTTGAGTGCAGTAAGCATTTGAGAAATCGAATGATAGGGCGATATGTTTGCGCCGTTTCCAGTAATTCTGGTAAGACCGCTATTTCTGATTGCATATGGTAGATATAAAAATGAATCTACATCGTTCTTCTGAAGTTTGTTGTAGATGGTCCCGTGATCCATTATCCATGGCATCTCATAACCATTATCCAGAAGACAGTGTTCCTTTCTTCCGAGAGGAGTAAGCGAGATCATGTTGCAAACAGTTCCCGCCTCAGGAATATATGAGGTGTACCCCATGATCCGGTGGTCAATCGGGGACATGTTTGTATGGTATGATACTGTGGCAGTCGAGGTCGTAGAAGGGAAAACACTGGTTACCAGGTTAAACTCCGAGTTACTGGTAAATTTATTGAGATATTTCATGTTGTATTTTTCCAGTGAATGTTTAATTGTAGAAAAACCAAACCCGTCAAGTAACAAAAATATAAGGTGATCAGGACTGTCACGTAACCAACCTTGACGGTTTCTATACTTTTGATCAATACCAACCCCAAAACTTGCCAAGATATAGTCTGGAATGTCCGCAATGCATCCATTTCCAAATGCAGGTTTCAAGAACTCTTTGTGGCGGCTCCATCTGTATCCATCAATTATTTGTTCGAAATCTCCCTCTAAAATGCTATTCACTTATTACCACCATTGAACTGGAGTTTATCCAGAAGTTCCATGAAGGATGCTATTTCAACAGTGTTCACGTCATGGGTTCTCTTTTCCCGGGAATTATTAAACCAAACTGGAATGATACCGGCATTTACTGCACCCATTACATCATGGGAAAATGAATCTCCTACCATTATGACCCTTTCCGGATTTACATCAAAAATTGCCATTGCCCTTTCAAAAAGTGTATTGCTTGGTTTCATTTCATCAATATTTTCCGGGGTAAGCACGATGTCCACGTAATCGTGGAGTTTTAGACGAATCATTGTCCTGAACTGTATCTGTGGATTCCCGTTTGTAATAATGGCCACGGGAATTTCGAAGTCTCTGCATAACCTTAGGACATTTATCGCACCGTGCAAGAGCCTCCTTTTTTTCCAAAAAATACTCCAGAATAAATTGTCATAATGTATTATCTCCTCTCCATTTGATTTCCAGCCGTGTCTCCGCAGGACCTCTCCCAACCTCATTCTTCCATCGTCTCTGAATGAAATCTCTTTATTGTATAATCTGGGTAGGCTCTGTGTGAGCAATTCTCTGAAATCCTTCTCCATTTCTTCCACACCTGTTCCCTGCAGTTCGGGAATCCTCTCTCTAACTGAATCGAGACCCGCCACAACAGCTTCTCTGTAGTTTACGAGTGTATCATCCATGTCAACAAACAAAGCTTGCAGCTCCCTGATGTTCGGGATGATCTCGCTAGCTGTGGGATCATTTGTAAAATCCATATTCTAATCACGACATTATATTTATTTAAGCTTCTGACTATATAATTAATAGTTCTATTTGCTGGTCTATTGTGATATATAGTGTTGTTTCATAACATATATATGTAATAAATCTGATGATGTAGCGAGGCAAAAATGGGATTAAATGGAATATCTGGAATATTGAACGCTCCCGGGGAGATCCCGTGGGAAGTGGTTTTGTTGTTTTTCGGTGCAGGATTGTTATTTGTTTTTCTCTGGGGAAAGAAGACCGGCGGCTTAGCAAAATTCACAACACTGGATCTTATCTATATCGGTATGGGTGCTGCTTTTGCTGTGGTTTGGGAGTTCTATATCGGTGCCTTTCTTGGCAAGTTTATCCCACCAAATCCGTTTTTTGGAATAGGATACACTGGAAGACTCATAGCACTTTTAATCGTGGCAGGACTTGTAAGAAAAGTAGGTGTTGGTATGGTTGCCATGTTTATATTCAATCTTCTGAGTGACCTGATAAGTTACGGATTTAGTGGAGAACCGATGTATTTCCTGTACGAGATGCTTACTTATGGCCTTATGATGGATATCGTCATAGCCATTGCGGGAAAAAATCTCTTTGGAATAAGATCTCCATCGAGAAAACCATCTACGGGCAAAGGAAAAATTGAAGCGAATAAGAATTCAGGCTCCCCGGGTCTTTTTTCAAATATTCCTGCAGTTTATCTTGCAGCGATAGAGGGTATAACAATTGGTGTTTTCTGGGCCGTTCCGGAACCGCTTTTCTATAGCGGGTTCATAGCTCCATTCCTTTATGGTGGTGTTGTTGACTGGGGAGCAATTCTTTTCGGCATTGTAGCGTTCATTCCTACTGCGATCATTGTAGGAGCTATTGGAGGATTAATTACACTAAGGATAGTGAAGGCGGTTGGCCAATGAAGGCTTTGGAGATAAAGGGGCTAAAATTTTCATATATTGGAAGTGAGGATTCTGCAATTGAGATTGACCACTTGTCAATAGAGGACGGAGAGACAGTTCTTATAACCGGGAAGTCCGGCGGGGGGAAATCCACTCTGGTTAATTGCATAACGGGGATAATCCCGCACGCTTTTCATGGCGAATACGAGGGAACTGTTGAGGTGTATGGCCAAAATGTCGCGGAAACTTCTTTGGCTAAACTTTCAACCGAAGTGGGGACGGTCCTTCAGAACCCTGAGACACAGGTTCTCAACTACACTGTTGAGGAGGAGGTGGCCTTTGGCCCTGAGAACCTCTGCCTGGAATCTGATGACATAGTTTCGAGAGTCGCTGAAGCTATAGAGATTACAGGTATTTCATCTCTGAATGAAAGAGAAACCTACGCACTTTCAGGGGGAGAAATGCAGAGAGTTGCAATAGCAGCGGTTCTGTCAATGCGGCCAAAACTGCTTATCCTCGACGAGCCTACATCTAACATTGATCCTGAGGGAACCGCAAAGGTCTTCGAGATCCTGAAACGTCTAAAAGAAGAAAAAACACTCATAGTGGTTGAGCACAAGGTAGAGCGGGTCCTGCCCTTTGTAGACAGAATTATAGTTATAGACAACGGGAAAATCTTTCTGGATATAAGAAGCCACGATTTGATTCATCACGTTGACAAAATGTTGGAAATAGGCATCGAAGTCCCCATACATTACATTTATGCCAGAAAAAACGGGATAGACTCAGACGATCTTGACCTGATACGTGAAAAGCTCCGGGAAAAAGGCATGATTCCAGCATCTCCGTTAAGGGCGAGACCGGCCAGGACAGTGTTGAGGGCAGCCATACTCGTAAGCACAGCCAGTGGAAAACCACTTGCGGACTGCAGTATAGATCTGGAGGAGCGGCACATACTGGCTATCATGGGACGAAATGGCGCGGGAAAAACCACATTTCTCAAAGGAGTGATGGGCTTTCTTGACACTGATCTGAGGTCTGAGGTCAGCATTATACTTGACGGCAGGGATATTAGTGGAGAGCATATAATAAACAGAGGCCGGGAGATTGCTTTTGTCCCCCAGAATTTCGACCTTACTCTCATAAACAAATCTGTTGAAAGAGAGGTTGCTTACTCTATAAACAAGCGGAAAAAGAAGAGTTACGGAAACCGCCTCGATGAACTTATGGATATGTTTTCTCTATCCGATCTTCGATATCGTGATCCTCTGAGTCTCAGTCTGGGACAGAGAAGAAGGGTCGCCATAGCCTCTGCAATAGCGACTGATGTGAGAGTCATAATGTTTGACGAACCAACATCCGGTCAGGATTATTTCCATAAGGAGGCTCTTGGCAGGGAACTGGTAAGGCTAAAGGAAGCGGGGTATTCCATAATAGTTGTGACACACGACTCTCGGTTTGTATATAAATACGCAGATCGCATAGTCGTATTAGACAAGGGGAAAAAGGTACTGGACGGAACACCTGAAGCTGTCTTTCATGAGTCCTGGAAATACTCAGTGCTTCCACCATCTGATTTTCTACTAAGGAGTGATGAGTATGAACTTGTTAATTATTAACCTGATAAGCTGGTTGATTTTCTTCTTTGGCGCTGCCTTTCCTGTTCTTATCATGCTGAAGGCGATCGGTCTGACGGGTTTTATGAAGGTTACGAGATTTGAGAGCTATCATACCTTCTACTATCGGATGAACCCCGCAGTAAAGATAATACTTGGAATAGTCGTTATGGCGGTGGCCGCACTCACAATCTGGTGGATTGGCGCCTTAATGACGGTGGTTATCCTGCTGACATATCTCACGTTGAAAGACGGTAAGAGAAAATTTGCTACCGGATTCTTCCTGACCATGATGACTACTATCGGAACAACATGGGCTTTTGCGCCGTACACTCCATACGCAATCCTGAATGAAGCTTTTCATGGCAGCGCACTTACCAGTTTATGGGTATGGCCCTCCTACTTCACGGTGATGGGATACCAACCGGACTTGACTGTCCAGGGCTTGATATACGGATTCCAGATATCCATGAGATTTACTGCTGTCTCGCTGATGAGCCTCGTGCTGGTTATGACAAGCACACCCTCGCAGGTGCTCAGGTCACTGAACAAAGTCGGTGTTCCAATATCGATCACTTTCTCACTTGTCATTGCTATGAGGACTGTGCCCAGGATCTTTGAGTACATAGATACGTCCGTGAAGATTCAATTTATGAGGGGTCTGGGTTCACGTGCTCCACGTTTTCTCAGACCATTTTATGTGCTCGTTGGAGCCATTAATGGCATAGTTCCAGTTATCGTGTTTCTTGTCAGGGGGGCAAAAGACACAGCAATATCTGCGGATACGAGAGCTTTCAGGGCATACCAGAAGAGGACGTACATGCGTCCTGCGACGATCGGGCGCGTAGATAGAATGGCTTTTTCCATCATCGTTCTGGTCATACTCATAACAGTAATTGCCGTTCTAATGGGATTTGGGAGGGGCATACCATACAATGGATAGATACTTGTACGTGACTGAATTGATAAGCACCAGGAACTGTTCCCTAAAAGTGTTCCGAGTTAAGGATGAAGGTTATTCCTAATATTGCGCCTCAGAGGCCGGATACCTGAAATTTTCCATTTCCGGGCAGCATTTTTCCGGTTCAGGAGAATCGGAATCTCCGGATTTCACGATCTCCCTGGCTTGAATGCATCCTTTGCGAAACTTTTTCATGAAAGCAATGATCTGTTTTCTGGCTAGACTGCTCAGGCGGTATGCAACAATTCGGTGATTCCTTCTGTGCGCTGTCCTTGCTGCCCAGTTCGAAGAATACCTCTCAGGACACGAGCAGTTATTGGGAAATATCCGGAAAATTTTTCCCTGAGGTCTCCAGATAATCCCCGGGTTTGACAAAATGTTTATTATACTGCCTCTCATGGCAATTATTACGCAATTCATTGCCAGACTAACGGAGTTTATTACATGTCTTCAGCACTTGCAATAGAAGTAAACAACATAAAAAGAGAATATACCACACGCGATTTCTTCGGCAGGGTCAGGGATGTAAATACTGCTCTCAAAGGAATCAGCTTCAGCATCAAAGAGGGAGAGCTCTTTGGAATAATAGGACCAAATGGTGCCGGAAAGACCACGACAATAAAGATTCTTTCGACCCTTCTGACCCCGACATCCGGGGAAGCCTTTGTCCTTGGCCTTGATGTCAGGAAGGAGATTTACGAGATCAGGAAAAGAATCGGGATAGTCTTTGGCGGAGAAAGAGGGCTGTATAACCGGGTTACTGCCGTTGAAAATCTGCGGTACTTTGCCGGCCTCTATGGTGTCTCCTCAACAGTCTCAAAACAGCGAATCCCCGAACTCATCGAAATGGTCGGCCTGAAAGGCAGGGAAAATGAAAAAGTGGAAAAATATTCCAGAGGAATGAAGCAAAGGCTCCACATAGCTAAGGCACTGATCAAT
>JAMDBW010000047.1 GCA_023487765.1 Thermoplasmatota archaeon
GTCCTGGGCGGACAGACAGCACACCTTGCCCTTGGCATGGAGAACTCCGCAAAAGGAACATCTACTCTGATTCAGACGGATTTTGAGATAATAAATGATCCGACACACATACCACACAGTTCCAGCGGATATGCATTCTATGTCAAGAACACCGGTGAAGTGGCGATATTCTTCACAAACCAGACAGTGAGCGCCCTAATAAATGGTACCCTCCTGAGCGGAAGTGAAGTGAGTGTGAACTCTCCAAACGGATCTGCAGAGCTGTTACCTGGCCAGGTTGGCACAATCATGGTCAACGTGACTATCGGTACCGGATATAATCAAATAACGGTAACACTGTCCAACGGGTTGAGCAAGAATCTGGAATTTAAGATTTAATGGTGAAATATGTACTTCAGCTTCGGCATTGATGGTGATGAACTGGACAGGAGAATGGGGGGCGGCCTTTACGTTGGTCAAATCGCCACGATACACGGAGGCAGCGGGGAAGGCAAGACCCTCCTATGTCTCAGGCTGGCTTACGGCATGATAAAACATGGCGCCACCGTTGCCTATGTCTCCTCCCAGTTCCCGATAAGGGAATTTATTAATGAAGCTGAGTCACTCGGTTATCCACTGTTTAATGAGATACTTTCTGACCAGATGTCATTTATCACTTCCGTATTCCTTATGAGGAAGAACCGGAAAGCCACCCTTGATGAACTTCTTAACCTGAATGAAGTGAAAAATAAACAGGTACTTATTATTGATTCACTTCATTCCGGTATGTTCAGCGACTATGACGTAGTAGAATACTTCTCCAAGCTGAGAAAATTTTCTGAGGGACGCATAGTGATAGTTACCATTAACCCGTCAGATCTGGATAAAACCAGCATGTTCAAGATTGATGAGATGTCAACCACGAGAATAGGCCTTAATTCAAAGGACCTCGCAGGAGAGAGAAAACATTCCATTGACCTTGTGAAGTTCCCGATGGCGCTGAAAAACTTCCAGCAGTCTATCCCTTTCAGGATAGAGCCGGGAAGAGGACTGATAGTTGAGATATCAAGACAACGGTAGTTTTTCCACTCAATACCAGATGCGGACACAGAGGACACCGGCATTTGTCCCTGTACCGGATAATTCATTGAGGGACCAGGCCTCCCTGGACATAGTTTATCCTGTCGGAGACCCGATATTTATCCATGTACATCTGGAAAATGGCGAGAGAATATATAATGCGATAGAACCGAACCTGACAAACGAAGAGCATGGATTCATGGAGCAGGTTCTCAATTTGATCCTGAACTATGCGTCGGATTATCCTCCGCCTGATTCTGAAGAGATTCTCATAAAAAACCTCGATGAAATATATTCAAAGATCATTACAGTTGGATCAGCGAACAGAATCAAGACCATTACAGCTACCGTGCGCCAGGATTTCAGGGAGAAACTGCTTTACAATATTAAGAAAGAAGTCATAGGACTTGGAGCCATTGAGCCCGTCATAAGGGACTCAAATATAGAAGATATAAGCTGTATAGGTGCAAATGACATTTTCATTGTTCACAAGATATTCGGGTCCATAAGGACCAAGCTGTCATTCGGGGATAATGACCGACTATCCCTGTATAGCAAGAGACTCAGTGAAAGAGTCGGAAGACCCGTATCGGACAAAGTCCCGATCGTGGACGCAACGCTTCCCGACGGATCGAGACTGTCAATTATATACAGCACCGATGTATCCGCCAGGGGCCCGAGTTTTACAATAAGGAAGTTCTCAGACGTCCCCATCAGTATAGTTCAACTCGTAAGATATAACACCCTCTCAGCAGAGGAGGCGGCGTATCTGTGGCTGGCACTGGAATACGGCCAGAGTATATTCGTATGTGGTGAGACTGCGAGTGGAAAAACTACCGTTGTCAATGCCATGATACCATTCATCAGGCCTGAATCAAAAATATTCAGTGCGGAAGATACCCCTGAAATAAGAGCTCCGCAGGATGCCTGGCAACAGCTTGTCACAAGAGAAAGAGGTGCGGAGGAGAGCAGGGTAACCCTCTATGATCTGCTGAAAACTGCGCTGAGGTCAAGACCGAATTACATCATAGTCGGCGAAATAAGAGGTGCGGAAGGTTCCATGGCTTTTCAGGCCATGCAGACAGGACATCCGGTCATTTCCACTTTTCACGCTGCATCTGTCAGAAAGATGATACAGAGATTCACTGGTACTCCCATCAATATACCGGTAACTTTCATGGATAACCTTAATATCGCGCTGATACAGCAGGCAGTGTATGTGAACGGAAGGTTTCTCAGACGTACTACCAGCATTAATGAAATTGAGGGTTATTTCGAAGAACTGGGAGGAGTCTCGACAAAACAGGTTTTTCAATGGGATCCTTCCACTGACCAGCATGTGTTCAGGGGCCTCAATAACAGTTATATACTGGAAAAACGAATAGCGGCAACTGCAGGAATGACTGATCCTAAATCGATATATGACGAGCTTTTCAAGAGAGCAAGGATAATCGAATGGATGGTGAAGACTAATGTTATGTCTTATTACAAGGTCTTTGAGCTGGTAAAGTCATTTTACGTGAAGGGGGAGGCGTCAATCCCGCTGTACGGGTGAACCGGATATGGTAGAATCAAAAGGGTTAGCAGCCATCGCCAGAATAGAACTCAAGAGAAACGAGATGATACTCATCGGAGGGACGTTCGTAGCCATAACCATATCAATCGTGCTTTATGATGTTCTGAATTACTTCTATGCCCTCGGCATTGCGGCAGTGGGGGGCTTGACGGTTATGTACGTGCTTTTGAAACCCATACTCGAACGAGACACTGCCAAAACAGACATAAATTCCAATATACCGTACTTTATGACTGCTTTTGCCACACTGTCAGTGAGTGCAGCAAACAGGATTGATATCCTGGAAATACTGTCAAAAAAAGAAAAACTCGGAATGATAGGCGAAGAGATCGGGAAGCTTGTAAATCTTGTAAAAAACTGGAGAAGGGGACTTTCAGAGGCTGCAATGTTTGTCTCCGGGAGAACCCCCAGTGAAATTTTCGAAGATTTTCTCGCAAGATTCGGGCATGCCATCAACAGCGGCCAGGATTTCGAGGAATTTGTCGAGACCGAATCGGAGACTGTGATGAACAACTTTGAGACGACGTACATGTCCGCGCTATACACCTTCGATCTTTACAAGGATATGTATGTTTCCATGCTTCTGTCGTTTGCGTTTCTTATAACGTTCATCATGATAATGCCCATCCTCATCCATATAAATATGATTCAGGTACTTTCACTCAGCCTTCTGACCATCATACTCGGGGAAGCACTCCTTGTATACGGAATAAAGGTGGTGCTTCCCAATGATCCCATATGGCACGATACCGGCATCAAGACTCCCCTTCAACTGAAGATAGAGCGATATACGATTTTGTCAGTCACAGCATGCCTCGCGCTTTTCGCTGCCTCAATGTTAATCCGTCTCTGGAATATTTTGCCATTCTATGTGGTTATAGCCATCATAGTGACTCCACTTTTTGTTCCGGGATATGTGGGATCCAAGGCGGAAAGGATGGTTGCAAAGAAGGACGAAATGTTCGGCAGTTTCATCAGGTCTCTTGCCGGATCAGCTGCAGCGAGAGGCAACATGATCATAGAAGCCCTGAAAAGCATTGTCCTGCATGACTTCGGAACACTTACAGTAGACATCAGGGCCCTTTACAGGAGACTTGCGTACAGGATTAACAATATGCAGTCTTGGAGGAATTTCAGCGCTGACACCGGGTCTCACCTTATCGAAGTGTTCTCTGAGAGCTTCGTGGAAAGTGTTGATTTGGGGGCGAATGCAGATAAAGCCGGTAACGTGGTTGCAGACAACTTTGACAGAGTCATAAGGTTGAGGAAAAGGAGACATGCTTCAGTTTCGAGCTACACTGGAGTAATATACGGAATAACCGGAGGACTGGCGTTTTCTCTGGCTATCGCATTCGGAGTCCTACAGATTATAAATAAGGTATTCACCACGTTCAATGTATCATCACTGAACTCATTCGGGATATTTGTATCACAGCCGTCATCCTCGATATTCACAATAGAAGCGTTCATAGTGGCAATACTACTGATTCATTCGTTTATAGCCGGAACTGCTCTCAAATTCGCAGATGGCGGGAAAGTTGTTCATGGACTGCATCATTTTGTCATAATGACATGGATTGTTACAATTGTAATGTACGGAACTCTCCAGATCACGACCATAATACTTGGCGGAGCCATATGATGGTGCTGCCACGTATTAGTGACAAGCATAATATACCTAATGTTATCTAGTAAATGGATGGCTGATGCCGCTTCCATTAAGAAAACAGTGAAGAAATTGGATACTCTCGGGGAAAAATTGACGCAGTCCCTGCAGGAAGAGATTCCAGCCCTTGAGGGTGACTTAGCAGAGGCCTTACTGGAATTCAGAGCATACGATCAGGCTGCTGAGCCCGATTTTATTGAAACCGCAACGAAAATATTAAACGAACTCAAGATAAAAGACCCGGCATTCTACCCTAAATTCCTGTATGACGTCATTGGACTGGCACCTCAAAATCCGCTGCTGATAAAATTAAAATTTGACTTTCTCGCTGATAGCTCAAGGTATGAGGATATTATCAATTTACTGGAAGAAAGCAAGGATTTCATTCCGGATTCCAGAGACCTGGAGACAATCCTTTCCGCCTGCGATGCCTTGAAGAAATATGATGTCGCTGCCATTTTTCTTTCAAAAAGGCTGATCTTTTTTGAACCGCTGTTCAGGAGATACGGGGAGATCGGCTACGGACCTGAACTGGACGGTGCGATTCTACGTAATTTCCTGAATGAGAGCGAGCACAAGGATGCAATATCTTTCCTTGAACTGCTTAAGGGTAAAGGCGCCAATATATGGGCAAGACTTAGAATCATTGAACTGCTGGAAAACGAGAATAAAGACGGGATGCTTTCCGAAATAGAACGATTCCCGTTTCACGAGATAAGAGAATTACCGGATTTCAGGAAGATGAGTGAGGTGCTTATACGGAACAATCTGCTTTCCGACGCCTCGACTGTCCTCAATTTTGCCCTTGCCGCTTTCAATGATGATTATGAACTTCTCAAGTTCAAAGGGGAGGTTCTCCTGAAAAAAGCTGAGACTATTGAGGCGTATGAGATATTCAAAGCTCTCGCAGAGAGAAACAATACAGACCTGGGAGTCATAAAAAATGCCATTTCCCTGGCATATGACCTTAATTTATATGATGAATGCCTGGGACTGGTAAACAACTATCCGGAATCATCCAATGATATTGATATTCTCAGCAAGAAAATATATTGCGAGTTGCAGACCTCAAGGTTTAATGAGGCTTTAAACGCCATATCGGCAGGACTTGTAAAATACCCTGACAATTTCCAGTTGCTTACACTGAGATTCAAAACACTTATGAAACTCGGTAATGAGAATGAGACGTATAATGTTGCCAGAGTCCTGATGGCAAAAGCACCGGACTACAGAGAGGCTTCGGATTTTGCCCTGGCTGCGCTGTTCAAAAGAGGCGAATTCAAAGAAATCCTTGAAATATGCAACGCCGACGAAAATATAAAAACGAATTACATGCCAGCATTTGTATCTGCAGAGATATTCGAAGGAAAGACCAAAGATGCACTGAAGGTCGTTTCCGAGAAACCTGATCTGCTCAACGAGGATCTCGTGATCGACTCAATATTCTTCAATGTCAGGAGCGATGACATCCTGAACAGGCTGGAAGAAATTGCCTCAGGCTACAGCGACTTGAAACCGTCCTTCAGGATTGTTTCGAGCAAACTTAGGGGTACGAGACTGAATGTTGATGCGCTGACAGAGGAATACGCTAAAAATAATGGGTCCAGAGCCGTAGCGTACATAATCACCTATGACACCGTCATTCTCAAGACAACCCCACTGTCGGAAAAGCTTCAGGGGATTTCTTCATCAATGAAATTCAAGGATGTCAGAGCGACCCTGGATCTCATTTCACAGGCGTATAGCGGAAAATTGAGTGATGATGTCATCGATTCACCAAGGTATCTGTTTCCCATCACTGAATCACTGATAAGAACCGGCCAGGTCGACCGGGCCGAGGTCGAACTGATAAGAACCGCACATTCAGATGATGATCCGTTCTACAGATTTAACATCGCATCGATTGATTTTCAAAGGGGGAATTACTCCTCCTCCAGAAAGAATCTGGAATACGCTGTTCAAAAGCTGAGGAACTTCAGCTTTTTAAAACTTGCAATGAATCTTTCGGTTGTTACAAATGAACCGAAAAGACTCAGGGAGAACCTTGAAGAGATAGTCCGGCTCAAAGCAGTGGATTTTTTTGACTTCTCGGAAGCCTACCGGCACATCATCAGGGGAAATTTCTGGGATATGGCGGAAATACTGGTCGGTGTCGATACTGATGGTTCGACCACTAACCCCTGGATAATCAGGTTGAAGCGGGATTTGCTCATGAAAAATCGTGATTACAGGAAGGGCGAGGAACAATCCCTCCTTCTCTTCTCAACGAATCAGTTTACGATGGATGACCTGACACTCCACCTTGACCTCATGGACAGGCAGGGAAAAATTAATGACGCCGTTAATTTTCTGCTGGACCTGGAGACAGACTTTAAAACAAAGGATCTTGAAATCATAATAGGAGATCGATATTACGCCCTGTCAAGCTTTCAGAAAGCGCTTGTACACTATGACATTGCGATTTCCCTCGGGAGCAATCCTTCTGAAATAAGGAATTACGCTGACACCCTGATTGAAAACAAAAAGTTTCAGGAAGCTGGCGAAATACTCAGCGGGTCGGACAATGATCTTCTTCGCCTCAAGCTTTATCATCAGACGTCAGATATTCAGGCAGCCCTCCAGCTCCTGAAAAATATGAACTTTAAGGGTGATGATGAGCAGAAAGTGGCAAAATATGCAGCAGACAACCTGTGGTATAACACTGATGTCAGGGAACTTCTCGTAAATCTCTACAGGGAAGAAGGCTACACCTGGCTTGGAAAGATAATAGCAGCACGCACACTCAAGAACGGCGACAAGAAACTGGCACTGGAAATTTCCAGGAATCTCAACAGGAACATTCCGGATAACATGGACATAATGCGCCTGTACTGCGATGTTCTTATACAGACCGGCGAAAGAACGGAGGCGATTGAGTTAATCCTCCGCAGCCTGAAATTCTGCAAGAGCATGGATACATGCCAGGATATTGTTAACAACCTCCTCAGGCTCTACTACGAAGATAGAGATTTTGGGGAAATAGTCAGGTTTTATGAGACGAATCAGAAGTTTGTGGATGAAAATAGCCTTCAGTATGTAATAAGGGCATATATGGAGCTTGACCGCTTCGACATAGCGGAGAAACTGATGAGCAGGTATGAGGGTACCCTTCTGCCAAAAGATATCCATAATGAACTCAGAGACGATCTGAAAGTGAAAAAAGAGTTTATGCAGACTATCCTCTACGTGACACGCCTTCTGAAGATGGAATATAAAGCTGGAAAGAAATTTGACAGGAAGGAGGCTTTTTACAAGGCAGACATCCCGATCGATAAAATCGAGGATGTTTTTGAATTTCTCAACAGCAGAGATTTTTATTTCGACGTAAATGAAGAGAAGTATGAAATCCTGTCAAGAGATGTGATACAGAAGGCAGGTAAAGCTGTTGATCTGGAAAGTATAAGGGACCTGACCATAAATATAATTTTTGACAGCCTTGACAGAAAGGATCCCATAATAGCGAGAAATATCTATATTTACATAAGAGATCAACTGGACGTTGCAAGACGACCACAGATCAGGAACGAGGTATTGCTCAGGTTACTGAGGGTTGCACTTAGAGAAAACGTGAAGCACGAGGTTCTCCACGTTGCGTTCTTCCTTAAACTTGGCATATCTGAGGCTCTTGACGTGATGACACTGATGGAATACATGACAAAAATGAACAGGGAAGGAGAAATCTGATTGCGTTACAATAACATGGATTTTCGTACTACGGAAGCTGAGGACATACTGATTGCCGTTCTGACACTTACCTTCGCGTTTACCATTGCTAAATTTTCTCGCAATGGTTTTCACGAAACGATCTTCGGTGCATTATATATTCTTCTGATCAGCTTTATTGCGGTCCTCACGGCATTCCTGTCCCACGAACTTGCTCACAGGCAGGTTGCCAGAAAATTCGGCGGTCATTCTGAATTCAGGATATGGCCAATGGGCCTGCTTGGATCGATATTCATGTCATTCTTCGGTTTCGTCGCTGCAGCACCAGGGGCGGTAAATATCGGCGGGATCTATGGCAACGAACGTATAGGGAAAACCGCCCTGGCGGGACCCGGTACCAATATAGTTCTTGGAACCGTATTCATGGCCATCGCAATAGTCACCTTCCTCATACCGCCCATAAGTTCGGTATTCGTCAGCCTGAGCCAGATAAACCTGTATCTGGCCACGTTCAATCTCATTCCGTTTGGTCCTCTTGACGGTTTCAAGGTGTTCACGTGGGATTTAAGAACTTTTGCTGTTGTGTTTGCCATATCGATATTCCTGTCGGTTCTGTCCTTTGCAATATTCTGACCTGTCGGGCGGAAATACGTGCCGGAGATGAAAATTGCTACTCTGCCAGCCTGGGGACCTTGACGCCGGAATGAGTCACAAAGAAGATAGAATTCTCACCAACTTCAATCCTGTAAGTTATCCTGAATTCGAAACTCTCGTCATTGATCTCAAGGATCAGGTCCGATGAATGCGACAGATAAGCCCAGAGACCCGGCGAGGGCTTGGAGATTATGCCAAGATACAAGGGAGAGACTGATGCTATGAACCAGTTGCTGATCTCCTCTGTTGTCCTCTCTCCCCTGATCATGAACACTGCTTTTATCGTTTTCATTTCTCTTTCCGGAATTCTGCAGAAGGATTATATATTTTCCAGAAATTTGGGACAATCTTAAGGGATCACCCAGATTAGTTATGGTTGCCTGCCCTGAATAGAGGAAAATGATCAAGATGAGATACAAAGAAAACTGCACTTCCTGCGGGATTGGACTGGTTCAAACCGGTTATGCCATATTTGAATGTCCTTCCTGTGGAGAAGAGCTTATTGGAAGATGCAAAGACTGCAGAGAGCACTCTACAAAATATTCATGCCCTAAGTGTGAATTCGAGGGACCTTAAGGCGATATTATGGGAGACGTGGCGGTAGTTCTCAGGGTGTTGCCTTCAGATGCAGATGTGGATATCGAAGCCCTCAGAACCAGCATAACGGATAAGTTGAAACTGATCTGTGAAGTTAACAGGACAGAAGTTCAGGAAATAGGTTATGGCCTGAAAGCGATGAAATTCCAGATTATCGTGCCGGATGAGGAAGGCCGCATAGACAGGGTTGAGGAGACGATCTCCTCGGTGGAAGGAGTAGGGCAGGTAGATGCCGAGGATGTAACACTGGTATGAGGGATGAATTTTCATCTTTTCCAGAATTTTGCTTTTGATTTTTCTGTTGTTCTGATTTCCCTTGTTTTTATCGGGCTTACATACTTAGCCTTGGTACGGTCCGGGCCTGAAGAGTATGAACCGTTTGATCTCCTGTCCGCCCTGGTGATCGTTCCATGCCGCGGCCTGGATTATTCACTTGAAGATAACCTCAGAAGCCTCGCAAATCAGGATTATCCCAATTATAAAATCGTGGCTGTGACAGACACTGAGGACGACCCGGCTGTTGAGGTTGTCAGGAAAGTCGGAATCAGCTGGATGCTTGCACAAAATGTTTGCAGCAGTTGCAGCGGGAAGGTAAGGGCCCTTTCCACGGTAATAGAAAGGGAGACCCCCTGCGATCTTTATGTTATCGCTGATTCCGACATATGTGTTGAGCGAAACTGGCTTCTTGAACTTGTTTCACCGTTCAAGTCTGCTGATTGCGGCATTTCAACAACTTTCCCGTATTTCCGGCCCATAGGTGGCTTCTGGTCAAAGGTGAAGATGGTCTGGGGTTTGGTGGGGCAGGGCATGATGGAATCAACGCTGACGAGGTTCGGATGGGGAGGATCACTTGCTTTCAGGCCTTCATTGCTGGCTGGAGAGAATTTTGATTTTTTCAAGAGATATATATCGGACGATGTAGCACTGACCAAGCTGTGCAGGAAGGAGCGCAAAACAATAGCCTATGCGAGAAAGGCCATGCCGATAGTAAATTCCCCGGATAATTTCAATACGTTCATGGAATGGGCCAACAGGCAGACTGCCCTTACTGTGTATTCGACAAAGAGATACCTGTACTATGGCCTCCTGTTCTACGGGTCGTCAATATTCCTCTTCTCGGCATCACTCATTCTGGGTTTCACGGTAACGCCCTTATTCCTGACGTACCTGTTGCCTTCCCTTATAAACTCTTCAAGGGCCGTAAAGAGGTCGGGAAGAATGCCGGTGACCACATTTATTCTGAATCTGATCATACCTTTCCTGTATTTCTACAACCTTGTGAAGGCGTCCAGAATGCGTGAAATTTCGTGGAGAGGGAGAGATTATCCCCTGAAAGATTGAATTCCAAGTAAATTCATATATGCATGTGTAATTGAAATCCGGTGAAATTGCCTACAACTTCAGATAAACCCCAGCTTTTTGGCACAAACGGGATCAGAGGGGTTCCCGGCAGAGACCTTACCGTTGAGTTCTCCATGGAAATTGGAAAGGCCATAGGCACCTATTTTGAGGTACCGGAAATAGCTATGGGAAAAGATACAAGAGACACTGGTCAGATGATCTTCAATGCCGTTTCTTCAGGCATAATGAGTACAGGGAAGACTGTTGTTGACCTTGGCATTCTTCCGACGCCTGCAGTCCAGTATTACTCCAGGATGAGATCGATTCCCGGAGTGATCATAACTGCATCGCACAATCCTCCACAGTTCAATGGAATTAAATGCATAGCGGCTGATGGAACTGAACTGGAACGGACAGGAGAGGAGGAAATTGAGAAAATATACTACAATAAATCATATGTTCCGGCGGGATGGGAAAACGCCGGAACCGTAATATCCGATCCGAATGCCGCTTCAGTGTATGTTCGCGGAGTGATGTCGCGCGTTGACGTTGCAGCCATAAAAGCGAGAAAGTTCCGGGTTCTTGTCGACACAGGCAATGGCGCCGCGTTCAGCACTACGCCTACGCTTCTGAGGAAACTCGGATGCAGCATGGTCACGCTCAACGCCTTCCCTGACGGGATGTTCACCTCCAGAACTTCAGAGCCGAGACCTGAAAATCTCAAGGATTTGATTTCCCTGGTGAGCAAAGGGGGATTCGACCTTGGCATAGCGCACGACGGTGATGCGGACAGGGCGGTTTTCATTGACGAAAAGGGCAATTTTATAGATGGAGACATTACGTTGAGTCTCGTTGTGAAGAGCACCATCAAAAAAGGCGACAGGGTTGTAACGCCCGTCAGCAGTTCCGATGCCATCGATGAGATATGCAAGGAGGCAGGGGCGAAACTTATCAGAACAAAGGTTGGTGCCCCCGTTGTTTCCAGGACCATGATCGAGAATCAGGCAAAGATAGGCGGCGAGGAAAATGGCGGGATCGTATTTGGCCCGCATCAGTACTGCCGGGACGGAGCGATGACTGTGGCCCTTATACTTAATCTGATGGCCCTGCACAAGAAGAAGATTTCGGACCTCGTAAATACCGTTCCGGAATACCACATCTTCAAGACCTCGGTAGAACGCCGCAAGGAGTGGAAGTCCCTGGAACCGCAAATACTCAGATATAGCGGATCAAATCTCCTGGATAGACAGGACGGACTGAAAATTTACCTGGAAGACGGCTGGGTATTGCTGAGACCTTCAGGGACCGAGCCCATTATCCGGGTTTATGGTGAGTCGAAAATGAAAAAAAAGGCTGAAGAGCTTGCACTGGAGTACCACGCCTTAATATCCGGCCTTCAGGAAGAACCGAGCTCCCTGTAGCTATCCGCGAACCTCCTGACTGCAGTAACATTTCCGGCAATGGCAAACCAGATCAGCAGTATCTCGACTGGAGTGATCAGTATTCCATGACTCGTGAATGAAAATGGAATGAAAAACTGGATCAGGATGAAAACAAGCATGAAAACTAGTCTGTCAGCCCTTCCCAGAATCCCAGAATAATTCCTTTTCAGGCCCAGCGCCTGAGCCTGAGTCCCCAGATAACTTGTAAGCATTACTCCTATAACTGCCATCACCCCTATGGACAATTGTGCGTATTTGCTGAAAATGAATCCCAGGAGTATGAATACATCAGCATACCTGTCGAAGACGTGATCAATAAGATCTCCCCTGCGGGAGGCCATATTTTTTAATCTGGCCAGTTTACCGTCAATCGCGTCAAACGCAGCGGAGAGAAGGAGCGTGAAGAAACTTATCAGCATGTATAATCCGCCGGCATAGAACAGCAGCCCGGTTGCTCCCGCAAGCACCAGCGACATTACCGAAATTAAATTCGGATTGACCTTCATCAAATGGCGCGTGAGAGGAAGGAGTATCCGATCCGCCAGAGAGCGGTATGAATCCAGAACCATCAGTCCTGAAAAGCGTTGGATTCACTTAACCTTTGTTTTTACCTGCGTGATTATCCTGATACACTGTTCAGCGGCAATCCCAGGAAAGTTTTCTTCTATGCTGACACGAAAAATCCTTGGTGACGGGAGATATTCGAGGGATTCGGAGAATATAATGTCTGATCTCAGTGCATCAATGTTATCCGAAATCTTTTCGCTGGAATAGCCGCGGCCCCTGAGCGACTGTTCAACGTTTCTCTCCGCCCTTTCGAGGATTATTACTGCCTCGCACGGGAGAAGATGAGAGTAATGACCCTCGATCACCTCATTGTCTGTGACATACGAGGTTATTTTAGATCTGAGGCAGTCTATGTCAACTCCATCTTCTTCGTTGCATTCGGTAAACCCGGGAAGATCCGACACATTCATTACGCGTATCCCCCTTGATCTGAGAATGGCGGCTACAGTGGTTTTGCCCGATCCGGGAATCCCGGTAAGACAAATCATAACGGCACCCTGTTGAGTATTCCGGCTTTCCATGCAACTTTTTCCAGTTCGTATGGCCTGCTGATATGTCTTCTCGCAATAACGGGAACATCATATTTACCGGGAACCAGTGCCCTTTCCTGCAATCTGTATCGGGGAAGATCCTCCTTTCTCCTGCAGTTTCTGCACCTGTAATCCATGTGCCCCCTGCTTTCCATTAAATTACCGCAGGACTCACACACAGGAGAACTCCGCACAAATATCCGTGAAACCGACATAACCTCCATCTTCTCAACGTTGAGGGTCCCCCTCCTGTATGTCCCGAAAACTCTGAGTTCATCATCCGGTTTAAGATCCCGGAACCGTTCCCTGAACTCCTTCGTTGGTTCAAATGCGGCCAGATCTATTGTGCCGGCTTCAGTTCTGAAACCGACAAAATAGTGGGAACCTTCAATATTCCGAGGAAGGCCTTCGACATGACCTGTTGCCTCGTAAGAGCAGTTTTCCGTGAATTTTTCGGGATTATGTATGATGTGATCATCGCTTCCCTGATTTGTGGAAAAAATGAGATATCGATCATGCGCTATCGGCAATGATTTTAGCAATTCCGGCACCGCTTCAAGTATTGGCTCATATTCAACCCCTCTGATGCCAAAAACTACAGGTGTGCGCTCCCTGGGGAAAATGGCGGCGTAGCGGTTATGCGGATCAAAGTTGTTGAAGGTTCCCGGGATTGATTCACAACGGCGCGCAATTGACTCCTTCAAGCTGGCTTCCATCCTTTCCGGCTTCGGGTACCTGTAGACCAGGAGTTCATACGTCGTACTCAACATAGGCCACGAGATCGCGGCAGCGGCCCCGATAATCCCCCTTCCGGATTTCACCTTCAGGAATATTCCTCCATTTTCGATTATGAAATTTTCTGCGTGCTCTATGGAAACTTCACCCTGAACAGATTCCCGGTACAGTTCACGGGGGAATCTGTGCCCGGATATCACAATTCCGGGATTGGTGTCAGGGCTTCCCAGTTCCGAAAATTCCATGACCGCATCGCGAGATAGTTCCATGAGGGCATCAACTGATGGTTCTTCCAGAACTTCCGGATAACTCCTGATTTCTCTGCCGTCAAGTTTGCCTATCACAGTTTGTGCGCCCTTCCCTTTTGCAAGGTTTACAACGAGCGCCCCGTTCCCCCTTGTCTTGTATTCAATCGCGGGGTTGAGTCTGACCAGTTGCGGAAAACCGATGACATCAAGTTCGGATCTCCTGATAATTTCGGTAAGAAGGAATGTCGTGCACATGCCTTCTCTTGAATCGGTGTCATCCAGGGCTACGAACATCTATGTGCCAAATCTCCTCTTCCTGTTCTGGTACGAGAGGATAGCCTTCAGGAAGTCTGTTTTCTTGAGGTCAGGCCAGTTGACATCTGAAAAGTACAGTTCCGAGTAAGCTGACTGCCAGAGAAGGAAATTTGAAATCCGTTCTTCGCCGCTGGTCCGGAGAATCAGGTCCGGATCCGGCAGACTTCTGTCATATAGGTATTCCCTGAACTTCTCCTCGGTTATACTGTCAATGTCCAGTTTGCCTTCCTGTATCGAGCGGTACATGTTCTTCATGGCAGCGATGATTTCCTCCCTGCCGCCATATCCGATGGCAAGGTTGAATCTGAATCTGTCGAAGTCTTTTGTCACATGTTCCACGTGGCCTATGGTTTCCCGGAGATATTCAGGAAGTTTTATTCTGTCGCCTATGACATTCACTCGAATTTTGTTGTCATAGATTCTCCTGTCCTCGAGAAGGTCAGTCAGCGCATCATTGATCAGGTGGAAGAGAAAGTCAACCTCGTTTCTGTCCCTTCTGAAATTCTCGGTGGAGAAACCGTATACTGTTACGATCTTTACCCCGGCGTCCATGCACCATTCAAGAACCTCCTCAAGTTTTTCCTTGCCGCGGATATGCCCCTCATTATCTGAAATGCCAATGCTTCTGGCGTATCGTCTGTTTCCGTCGGTTATTATCCCTATATGACCGGGGACTTCACCCTTCCTGACCTCCTCAATCAGAAGCTTTTCGTAGACCTCAGAGGTCAGGTCTCCGATACGGTCGGCAATTCCCATATGAGTAATGAGATTGTAAAGTGATCTAAATAATTATTCTCTCAATTTCCGCAATGTAAGTGAATACATGCTCTGAGTCTTTGAATAACCGTGCACCACGCGTTTGGCAACAAGTTCGAAACCCATATCCCTGAAAGTCTCCATTCTTTCCTCAAGCTCCTGCACATTGAGAATTTCATAATAATTAATGATCCCGCCGGCCTTCAGCGATTTTTTAGCGGCAATCACAAATGAGAATGCTTCATGTGGGAGATTCATGATAATCCGGTCCACGTCATGGAACTCCACTATTTTTTCTGCTGAATCGGCACAATAGGAGGTTATTTTTCCCCGGAGACTGTTGTTTGCGACATTCTTGCGCAAAAATTCGATGGCATGCGGGTTGCTGTCTATTGCTATTATGATGGCGGCTCTTGCTTTTGCGATGTTCAGAGCGAAAGGTCCGACGCCGGCGAAAAGATCTATGACCGTTTCTCCATCCGTCACTTCCTTCGACACAAGCATCCTCTCGGTGGCCAGACGCGGAGAAAAATAAACTTTGGAAACGTCGAGCTGGAACATTATTCCGTTTTCCCTGTATTTTGTTAAGTAAATTTCTGATCCGCTGAGGAGTTTCAGGTCTCTCAGCCGGTACTCCCCGCTGATACCCCGATCCAGGTAGACTGCTTTAATATTCGGATGCGTCAGGACAAGTCTCCTTGCCAGTTCCATTGCCCTGCCTTCTTCACGTATTTTCGTTATCGCTATTTCCCCGATAAGATCAAATGCTCCGCCAGCTTCCTTTGGCAGAAATTTCGTTTTTGACAATTGCCCTTCCGCATCAACTACTTCCGATCCCGGTACTGTTTCTTGCCACGTAAAGTCCTGATTTAAAGGAATCAGAACGAAATCGCTGCCTTTCTGTATCTGGTAATTGTTGTCAATGCCATCGGCTGACCTCATTACTGATATATACCGCTGGGCATCCTTCTTCGGAACCTTCAGATGCTTCGTCACCTGTGTCTCCTGGCCAGGATTGTTCTGGCGTGACTGATGGTGTCTCCCGAAAGCTTTTCAGAAAAACCTGCTATCCTGGATATGTCCTCTTCCCTGGCGTTGGACAGGTCATGCAGTGTCCTGAAGCCTGCGCTATGGAGACGCCTTGCTCTGACTCTGCCTATGTTGGGTATCGCAATAAGTTCCCATACTTCTTCCTTTATGCCTTCTTTTATCCTGACATTAAGCATCTCAAAATAAGCCCTCTTTTCAGGTAGCAGCATTGATGAGAGTCGCGAAAGGGCGTAAGATATCCATTCCGCACTGCTGACCTTTGCCTGAATATCTCCGGGACCTATGCCGAACCTTTCTATTATTGCATCAATTGAGGGCTCCTTTATCCATTCCATGAGAACCATGGCAGTCTTGGCCCTCGGGTAGACGTCCTCACGGATTCGTTCCTCAATGTCGTTTTCCTGGAGGAACAATTGTATGTCGCTGGCTTCATCCGTCTTTGCTATCAGAGGGATCATTTCCGGAGCACTGCATATATAAAACAGGGTACGCTCGTCCGAAATGTTACCGTTTTCAATGTATTTCTTAAGGATGAGGGCTGAAACGGGGTCTATGTACAGATCACTGACTATCTTGCCAAACTTCGTTACTGTAAGGTTGCCGTCTTTTTCCTGTATGAAACCGTTCTCCAGAAGAAATCCAACGGATTCTTCGAATTTACCGGAAAAAATGGAGATGTCTGTCTGGTACCCGAGGAGAGTCTTCTCATGGAACTCGATTATATCCTGGACTGAACGAGACAGTCCGGTACTTATGAGTGCCAGACTGTTGAACCTGATGAGGTCCTCTCTTCCCAGACTTGAAAATAACGGCTCCGGTTCGCTGTTAATGTATTCCCATGCATGATCCATTGAATTTTCCGATGCTGAAAATATGAGGCCGTACCCGACGTTATCATACTTCGGGCGTCCCGCTCTCCCGAGCATCTGATGAATCTCAGTGTTGCTTATGTATCCTACCATTCCGTCCGAGAATCTTGTTATGTCCCTTATAATCACGACCCGTGCAGGCAAATTTACACCGGCTGCCAGTGTAGGAGTCGCCGTGAGAATCTTGATTTTTCCGTTCCGGAACATGTCTTCAACCAGTTTACGCTGCACGGAAGACAGCCCTGCATGGTGAAAACATACGCCTTTCGGGATTATTCGGGCAAGAATGTCCTGATACCTGTCCGTTTCGGTGGTTCCCGGGACTTCAAAACCAATGGAGCCCATAATGGAAGTGTCTATGCCGGTGGAGATTTTTTTGGCCAGATCTTCCGACCTTTTCCTGGAGTTGACAAACAACAGTATCTGACCACCCTGAGAGATGTAATATTCGCAGATTTTTATGATTTCATCCTTTCCCTTGAAAGTTATCTCCTCTCCGTCCTCAAACTGCATCTTTTTGTTGAAAATAACGCCTTTTTTCAGCGAAACCGGTCGAAACTCGCTCACAACGGCTTCTGCATCCAGCCACCCGGCTATGTCATTTATGTTGGAAATTGTCGCTGAAAGTCCGAGAATCTTTATGTCCGGGTTTATATAGCGCGCAGCGGAAAGGAAGGTTTCCAGCCTTGAACCTCTTCCCTCATCGCCGATAAGGTGTAATTCATCGGAAACTATGAGGGATATATCATACATGAGCGACGGATCATGATGGAAAAGGGAATCTGCTTTTTCGGAAGTGCAGACTATCACGTCATATCTCTTGATGAAATCCGGAGAAACATCGTAATCCCCCACTGACATCACTATCTTGAGACCTAGTCTCTCCATCTTTTTCAGATCATCATATTTCTCCGAAGCAAGTGCCCTCAGCGGTACTATATACATCGATTTTCCATTCCGGAGAAATTCTCTGTAGATTGCAACGTATGCAATTAGGCTCTTCCCGGATGCCGTAGGGACTGATACTATGACATTACGGTTCTTTTCGAGAATCTTGATCGCCTCTTCCTGGTGCGGGTATAATTCGAGGTCCTTCCCGTCGAACATTTCGAGGAATTCACGGGGCAGTTCCATTTCACTCAGTTTCATTTGCCTGAGAGCAATGCGAGAGAGGACAAAATATTTGACATCAGTAAGAAGGTTTTCCTCAGCATTATTTTATTATTGACTGCTATACGTATTAAATGGTCCTCAGACCCAGGGTAGTGATAAATGTCGCACAGAGTCTCAACGGAATGATTGCGGGAACTTCCGGGAGGAGAGTGAACATTTCATCCAATGAAGATCTTATCCGTGTGCATTACCTCAGGGCCGGAATGGATGCCATTCTTGTCGGCGCGAATACAGTGATCAACGACGACCCGAAACTGCTGGTTGACCGGAATCTCGTCAGGGCTGACAGACAGCCGGTCAGAATCGTTATGGACCGCAAACTTAAGACACCTGTCGATGCGAGGATACTGGATGGAAGCGGAAAAACCGTAATTTATACCTCACGAAATACAGGCAACCTCGAGAATGCTGAAATACGAGTCAGGAGTGAAACTCAGCTGAAAATTGAGAATATCCTCTCCGAACTGTACGATTCCGGCATAAGGAATCTCATGGTCGAAGGCGGAAAAGAAGTTATACTGGAATTTGTCGAAGCAGGTTGCGTTGACGAATTCTATCTCTTCATCGGAAATGTGCTTATAGAGGAGGGGGGTTTGAGACTGTTTAATCCTCAAACGGAAATAAAGGACATAATAATAGATGTGAGACCCATGGAAAGAGGCGTTCTTATAAGCCTTGATCCACATTACCTGGTGAGATCATGGAAATAGCAAGTAAAGGTTATTTGAGACTGAACTGGGCCATGGAACGGATGGACGTAACTTCCCAGATTCGGGAGAGATTTCTCAGGGAGAAACCGTTTAAAGGCGTGAAAATTTCACTGGCTTTGCATGTTGAGGCAAAAACTGGTGTCTTCGCTCTCCTGCTCAAGGAAGGCGGCGCGACCATAAGAATGGCCTCCTGCAATCCCCTCAGTTCTGATGACAGTGTCGTGGAGTCGCTGAAGAAAGATTATGGGATGGAGGTTTTTGCCCGTAAAGGCGAAACCGAGGAAGAGTATTATGATTACCTCAATAAGACCCTCGACCTTCAGCCCGATGTAATAATTGATGACGGAGGCGACCTCACAAAAATAGTGCATGAGGAAAGAAGAGACCTGCTGAAAAATCTCATTGGAGGAAACGAGGAGACCACGACCGGAGTCGTGAGGTTATTTGCCATGGAGAAGCAGGGAGTCCTTGAATTTCCGATGTTCGATGTCAATGACGCCGAGATGAAACACTTTTTTGATAACAGATATGGAACCGGTCAGAGCACACTCGACGGCATCATGAATGCCACCAACGTCCTGATAGCGGGAAAAAGAGTGGTAGTTGCAGGTTACGGCTGGTGTGGAAAGGGAATAGCAATGAGAATGAAGGGACTCGGTGCCCTTGTCACCGTGACGGAGATTAATCCTGTCAAGGCTGTGGAAGCTGCGATGGACGGATTTGAAGTGAAGCCGATGAATTCCGCGATACGCGATGCCGATATGATTGTGACTGCCACTGGAATGAAGAATGTCGTCACCTATGACGACCTCCTTGTTTCAAAGAAAAATATTATACTGGCTAATTCCGGGCATTTCAACAATGAAATTCCTGTGAAGGAGCTGGAATCACGTTCCATGGAGCGGAATCCGGTGAGGGAAAGCGTGGTTAAATACAAACTTGAAAACGGAAACACGGTTAACCTGATTGCCGACGGCAGACTGGTCAACCTGGCGGCAGGACAAGGACATCCCGTAGAAATTATGGATATGAGCTTTGCGATCCAGGCCCTTACTGCAGAATATCTGGTAAAGAATCACGAGAAACTGGAGAACAGGGTCTATCCGGTGCCCAGAGATATTGACCTTAACGTGGCTAACCTTAAACTCAGAGGACTCGGCCTGAAAATTGATCATTTGAGCGAAGATCAGATCAAGTATGAGAATGACTGGAAAGAAGGGACTTAGGGCGTGCGTATTCATTGAAGAGTATATTGCTTATTGTTCTTGACGGGCTTGGTGACAGGCCAAATCCGGTACTGAACAACAGGACAGCTCTGCAGGCTGCATTCAGACCAAATATGAATTACCTGGCTGCAGGAGGACAGACTGGCCAGATGCATCCCGTGAAACCGGGCATCAGGTCAGGTTCAGATACTTCGCATCTTTCCCTGCTCGGTTATGATCCGGAAAAATTCTACACAGGCAGGGGGCCGTTTGAAGCCATGGGACTCGGCCTGGACGTAAGGGGCGGCGATATCGCCTTCAGGGCCAACTTCGGCACAAGAAAAGAAAACGGAGAGATTTCCGATCGCAGGGCTGGAAGAATCAGCAACGGAACAGAATTGCTGGCAAAAGACTTATCAATGAATATCGACGGAGTGGATTTCTTCGTCAAGGCAGGGGTTGAACATCGGGCTGCAATGGTGATGAGGGGCGACAACTTATCAGACATGGTTACAGATTCTGATCCGCATGAAGTCGGTATGAAAGTTCACGAGATTTCCGCAACCGGAAAGTCAGCAGAGTTTACTGCTGAGGTGCTGAATAAATATCTGAAAGAAGCCAGAAAAATTCTTGATGCGCACGAACTGAATCTGGAACGGAAGAAACATGGAGAACCGCCCGCAAACGAGTTGCTGCTCAGGGGCGCAGGTCTGGCACCTAAACTCCCTTTGTTCAGGGAAAAAACGGATTTGAAAGGCGCATGCATTTCGGGCATACCGATGGTGAGCGGCATTTGCCGACTGGCCGGAATGGACCTGATTAATGTAATCGGAGCAACCGGGAAACTTGACAGCAATTTCTCAGCGAAATTTGCCGCTGCTTTCGAAGCACTCGGGACTTACGATTTCCTGATAATGAATATCAAGGCAACAGACGTGGCAGGTCATGACGGCGACGCGATTGCGAAAAAGAACGCCATCGAAAGAATAGACAGGGCAATGGAAGGCATACAGAACCATCTTGATGATTCCGTCATCTGTATAACCGGCGATCATTCCACACCCTGCGTAACGAAAGATCACTCCGGAGACCCGGTACCGATTGTCTTCAATACGTCCGGCATAAGAAAGGATTCTGTGAAGTTATTTGACGAAATTTCCTGTTCCGGAGGGGCTCACAACATCATGAGCGGAGATGTGCAGAGAATTTTGCTGCAGTTGTCAGACAGAGCTGCGAAGTACGGCGCTTAGCACCACATTACTATTTTCAGCGTACCGTGCACAGGAAATTTGTTATCCCTGAAAAAATTCTCAATACTTATTAACACCCCGGATATTTCCTGAAGTTGAGTTATACATTCCGTGCCAGATTGGCTATCAGGATTGTCTTTTTTATTTGAGAGGAAGGTTTAAGTATTGTTGACAATATTTCATGTCAGACAACTGGATGACATCTAAAAAATTGGGATTGAAAAATTTGAGGGAAACCCTCGTCCGCCGCGGCCTCGAAAGGGACTACCTCAAGAGGAACAGGAAGGACGTTCTGATATATTCTCAGGCCAAGGGTATCTATTATTCGGTTCTATTCTCGATGCTGCTCTGGTGGATACCAATCGCAGGTCCTGCCATTGCAGGCTATATTGGCGGCAGAAAATCGGGGAGCACTTCAAAGGCACTCACATCTTCATTGATTTCAACTTCAGTCATACTTATGATAACGTTCATGCTGGCACCGTTCCAGACTGGAATCCCTGGAGGTGCGAACACATACTTCAGTTCTGGAGTCCTGACTCTAAGCCAGAGCAGGCTCATTGCTTATTCCGGGATTCTTACAGATATGTACACTGGTTATGGCCTCATAAAAACATTTACCATTATTCTTCCCGGCTCTCTCCTGATAATGAATATATTCGGCTACACCGGCGGATTTATCTCCACGTTCAAGACCCAGGAGGATGGTCTTTCTTACAGTTACATCAGCAAGAATGTTGATGACCGGATAAGAACCATCAGGTCAGTTCCAAAAGTTCAGGCAAGCAGGAGACTGATAAGAGAATTCACAGATGGCACCAATGAGGAGGAAGATGGTGTGGGAGGTTGGAGTTACCTATGATATTCGCTTGATGATAAAAGTGTAATATCTTATTATATTCTTTTTCCTTCTCCTTTACAACAATGATAGATATCAAACTGCTCAGAGAATCTCCTGAACAATTTTATGATGCCTCGAAAGCCAGAGGTTTTGATGGGAAATACCTGGATGAATTTTTCAAACTGGATAAGGACTGGAGAGATAATCTCAAAGTCATTAACGAGCTCAAGCATGCCAAGAACATCCAGAGCAGCCTTATTTCAGAGTTAATTAAGAAACACGATAGCCCGGAATCCGCAAAGAATCAGGTCAGGGAGATCAACTCGAAGATAGATTCGCTCGAGGAGAGCCAGAAGCTGATTGAGAAAGAACGGGAAAGAATTGCGAGGATGATTCCAAACCTTCTGCATGAAAGCGTTCCCGTTTGCATGGGAGACGAAAACAGCGTTGTCGTTAGAAGCTGGGGTACTGCAGGAGTGTGTGTGGATGATGTGAATTATTTTAAGGAAGCCACCGCTGATTCCGGTCAGTTCCAGATTATACCGAAGCGACCGGCAAGCCATGTCGACCTCATTCAGGAACTCAACCTCGCGGATCTTGAGAGAGCTTCCAAAACGGCTGGATCGAGATTCTATTATCTTAAGAACAGGCTTGTAAAACTTGAACTGGCCCTTGTAAATTATGCGGTTGATTTCCTCTCGGAAAGAGGGTTCAGTATAGTTGAGCCGCCTTTTATGCTAACCTACAGGGCAATGGAGGGTGCGACCGACATGGAGACATTCAAGGATACCCTCTACAAGATTGAAGGCGAGGACCTTTACCTTGTCTCAACTTCGGAACACCCCATAGCTTCGATGTTCCTGGACGAGACCATGGAGGAAAATGATCTGCCCGTCAGAATGGCCGGAGTTTCCCCTTGTTTCCGCAGAGAAGCCGGCGCCCATGGAAAAGACACGAAGGGAATATTCAGAGTTCACCAGTTCACCAAGATTGAGCAATTTGTATTCTGCAAGCCGGAAGATTCATGGGATTTCCTTGAGGAGCTGCTGAAGAATGCTGAGGATATTTACAGGAGCCTGAATATCCCGTACAGGGTCGTGAACATATGCTCGGGCGATCTGGGAAACCTTGCGGCAAAGAAGTATGATATTGAGGCATGGTTTCCTTCCCAGGGCAAGTTCAGGGAAGTCGTTTCGGCTTCAAACGACACAGACTATCAGGCAAGATCACTTAACGTGAAATACAGGACAAAAGAGGGTAACCGTTTCGTTCACACACTGAACAGCACTGCCATAGCCACGACAAGGACCCTTGTGGCCATCATGGAAAATTTCCAGACGCGGGATGAATCCGGCTTTGCGGTTCCAGAAGCACTAATACCGTATACCGGCTTTGATTTTATCTCAAAGTAAATTTTTTATCGCGATCTTTCCGCATAAGCCATTTTTGCGGACGTGGTAGAATATTTTTTCCATCTGTCCAGGATCGGGAGGCGATCTTCGCTGACCTGATCCATTACATTGAGGTAGTCCAATATTCCATTTACGGCCCTGTCAGCGTCCCTGACAGCACTTATCAGGTCCCTGTTGGAATTTGTGGAATCCCCGCCGGAGAAAAGGCCGGGAATTGATGTCATGCCTGCCTCGTTTATTATGGGCTGCCCTTGCGGTGTGAGCCTGAGCATCCGCAGGTATTCATCATCCATGAATGTATAATCGGTTTCCTGTCCTGTCGCTTCTATTATGAAATCAACGTCAATCTCGTGAACTTTATCTTTCTGAGGTACTGGCTTAGCTCGTCCACCGGCTTCCATGACCATCTCGTTCTGCCAGTATCGCAATTTTGTGACCGTGTTGCCTTCCTTGACGTATTCGAATGGAGTCACTTCCCACAAATAATGGACAAATTCTTCAATAGTTTCTTCCATTTCCTCATCGGCATTCATGGAAGGATATCCCGGGCGATCTATCTCCCTTCGCCTGTACATGATATACACATTCTTAGCGCCAAATCTCATGGATGTTCGCGCAGAATCGTTAGCCGTGAAACCTCCACCTATGACAACCACGTTCTGACCTACGTCAATTCTTTCTCCAAAGCTCACCCTTCTCAGAAATTCTGTGGCGTGGATCACATTCACCGCATCGCTGCCGGGTGTCCCTGTCATGTGTGGTTTCTGATTGCCGACTGAGATGTAGACCGCATCATATCCCTTTAAGATTTCGTCGAATGTAATGTCCTTTCCTATATCTGTGTTAAGTTTAACGTCAACGCCCTGAGAGATTATAAAACCAATTTCTTTGTCCAGAACTTCCTGAGGTAATCTGTATCTGGGAATTCCGGTCTTCATGAACCCTCCGAGTGCCGGAAGCTTCTCGAAAAGAGTGACTTTAATTCCCTGTACGGAAAGATAATATGCAGCAGTGAGACCGGACGGGCCTCCGCCAATAACGGCAACTTTTTTTCCAATGAATTTCTTTTTCGGGAGATTAAGTATTTCTCCGTAATCCGCGAATTTATCAGCCGCGTATCTCTTCAGATGCCTTATGGCTATGGGTCCTCCAGTGTCATACATCACGCAGATATCTTCGCACAGGTGTGTACATACCCTCCCTATGATCGCCGGGAACGGTAAATTTTCAAATACTATCCGCACTGTCTGGGCCGGGTCTCCAACTGCAGTGCTGTTGATATAACCGCCAATGTCAAGGCTCGCCGGGCAGGCTTGCGTACATATATTGCAGCCAATGCACCTGCTCGCTTCAGCAACCGCTTCGCTGTTGCTGTATTCTTTTACGGGCTCCAGTACGAAGCTTTCAACCCTCTTCGCGGGGTCTTCCTGCGATATTTTGACTCGTTCAAAATTAAGCATCCCGTGACCCTGCGTCTAAATCCCTCCCTCAATAATAAACATTTTTTCACGGTACCCATGAATATGGTCTCTCGTTAACGCCATCAGATCAATAACCTCGGAACCACTATCATGGCGAAGAACAGGTTGAAAAGAACTATGATGCTCATTACAACATACGAAGGATTCCTCTTTAACGTGAACGAGTAGAGCGCAGTGAAGACTACCGTGATTGGCGTAAAAATGAGTATCCAGAGTCCCATTGTGACATAATATACCCCGTCAAGTGCGATGATGCCGGGGAGTATTCCTGTGAGGGGGATAAACCTGGAATTGAACGTTGAGTTAAAATTTGCAATCTGGGAGAGCGTATAATGATCCCCCTGACCATTTATGAATAAGAGAGCGATGCCTATCAGGATGAATGACAGACTGGTCAGGACTCCCGCCTTCAGTATATGGCTTGTAATAGTATCGATATCATACTGTTTTTCCAATCATACCACCTCTTTTCTGGTGCAGGTATAGTCCGGTAATCATCAGCACCGCAGACACTGATGAGATGAATATTTCAGTTGAGGGTCCGAATGCTATGAACTTTCCAAGATACAGGCCCTTGAGAAGCATTTCAATTCCAAGAAAAGACAGAATTGCAAAAAATAGCCACCTGATGTCTTTGTTGGTGATTCGGACAAGTACCTTTGCTCCAAGATAAGACCCGATGAGAACGCCTATGGCAGTAGCTGCCGCAATGAATATCTGGATGTACCCCTCATACCAGTAGATCGTGCTGCCGGTGGCTGCCGTAATACCTATCATGAAGTTGCTCGTAGTAGTAGTAACTTTCATTGGCAGATTCATGGCCCAGTCCATTCCCAGCACCTTGAGTGCTCCGCTTCCGATTCCAAGAAGCCCAGATATTACGCCTGCAAAGAACATGATCAATTCCGCAAGCCACCATCTGACTCCTGTGTAACTCACATTTTTTTTCAGTTTTTCGTCGTAATATGAACCCTGCAACTGAAAGACTTTTGTCCACCAGTCAGCCTGCTTGTGCGGTGGTTCCTCATATTTTCCACGGTGTATAGTCGGAATCAGTGAAGTCAGCAGCACCACCCCAAAAATAACGTATATGGTCCATGAAAAGTTGTGGGCATAAACATACACTGCAGTCAATGAACCCACAATAGCTCCTGCAGTTGTGGCCATTTCAAGGCCGATGCCTATCTTTACGTTGGCTATTTTCTTCTTTGTGTATGCGCTCGCAGATCCGGCCGAAGTTGCAATGGTAGATATGAGGCTGGCGCCCGTAGCATATATTATCGGGACAGAGAAGAACAGCGATAATAGAGGGACAAGGACTGTCGCCCCTCCGAGTCCTGTCAGGGACCCCAGAATACCTGCAATTATTCCGGCCGCCATTATTAACAGGAATTTTGCAAGGATGAATAGAACTGCCGACATTCTAACCCGTATTGCAGTATTTTATAAATTAATGTCCCACCTTTCACGACGGGACTATTTTTCCGGAATGCAGTTCAAAGCTGGCAGAACCATAGTTATAACCGTAATACACAATAAGCCTGTAATATCCGCTGTATGGTATCCCCTGACCTGATTCGACAGGAGTTATTGTGATATTGAAAGTTTTTCCGTTCGTGTAATTCGAGTGGGCTTGAGAGGTCCACAGGTACCCGTTCATGTAAATCAGTGAAGTTGACGGAGTTATCCTGAAGTAAAGAGGAATCTCAGAATATTTTGACGAATGCACTGTCACTTCAAGCGATATGGAAGTGACGTTGTCGTGAGAGATTTCAACAATGCTAAGGTTGCTGACTTCTATACTGGTTGTCTGCGGAGTGACATAGTTATACGCAAATGGAACGGAAAGAACGGCCAGACACAATATTGCAACTGCAATCTTGGCTGCAGGGATATTTTTTAAACTGGAGCGCAGGGAAAACCGTGAATCCCGATGCGCGTTCGTGTTGACCATTGTAGCAGGTATAACCAGGGCAACTATTGGCCAGAACATCAAATACCCGGCGAGAAGACGGTAATTGAATAGAAATATCAGGATTTGAAAAGCTGGAAACGCATATCTGATTCTACGATAGAAAGTAACGTAAAATATCAGGCTGACTATCAGCACAGCGATTACCATCAGGGAGAAGAAACCATGATTTACCGGCCATATGTTTAGAAATGAGATCTGCGAGGGGCCGAATCCTATCCCGATTATAGGCTGGAACTCGGGTGCTAAAAGTGCGCGCACAAAAAATGACGGAGAGGAAGCAATGAAATACAGATTGACCGCAAGAAAAGCCGCGATTGCAGAAAAAATCCAGAGGGCAGAGTTTTTTCGCCCGTATTCCCGGTATATAAAATAAATCATAAAGGGAATCATGAAGACCGGTATCTGTTTAACAGATATGGCGAGGCCAATGAACATGCCCGAAAGATAAGGATTTCTTGCACATATTAACGAGAGCATCACGAATATAACCCATAGAACATCCGGTTCTCCCTGAGTAATCTGTAAAAGATAAGCCGGATTCAATACCAGCACCAGTGACGCGATCATGGCTATTTTCAGGTCATTCTTAAGATGGTATATCCTGAGTATGATTATTACAGGTATAATGTAAAATGGTGCGAGTGTAACCGATGGTGAAATCCCGAGAATGTTGGCCGGAAGAAAAACGAGAATGGACAACGCCGGATAACTGAATCCAGTAACGAATCCTCCAGTCAAAATTGGTGTTGATACATTCAACATTTGATTAACCGGAAGGCCGTTGAATGCAAGACCGTAATATGAGAATACGTTGGATGTCAGAGCGGGGTTATACGGATTCAAGCCCAGGAGAAACAGATGTGCAGCGTAATAATCTATGGTCATTTCATCTGTAGGAAAGAGCGGTGAACCAGTCCACAGGTACAGCGTCCACGTTATGGTCAGGACACATAGCACGAGATACATGAGTGCCGGTTTTGGTGAAGCTTGTCTGTGAAATCCGTAAAGAGTTTTTCCAAGGTAAATGGATGAGACTGCTGAGACCAAGATAGTTGATATTCCAGCAAGGGAATCTAGAGGCGGAAAACGTGGTGCAGTTGTTAAGACATATGGAAGCGCAATGAAAAATATCAGGAAAACCGGCCAGGTTATCTTTATATCTGCCCATTTCGGAAAAGGGTCAGTGAGTGCAAGCACGAGGGTAAAGAAACCAGCGATTATCAGGATTGACTCCAGCATAATTAACGGGAGAGACCCATAACCCAGATAAAACGTCAAAACACCGGGAGTTATTACCAAACCGCAACTCTCGCCTATCAATGCTATTCGTGATAGCTTCTCGCGGAATTCCGGTTCAATATTCAAGCGATTTTTTCACCCCAAACGAAAAACGTCGAAGATATGTAAGTGAACAAGAATGCAAAGACTATCCCCACGAAATTAGAAATAAATATATCCACATTCAAGGCAACAAGTATGTAAAAAATAATGGCATTTATTCCAATACCTCCCAGACTGTAGAAATTGTATTTTGCAAGCCTGGAAAAGAATACCTCGGAAACCACAGAATCACGTTTCCGAAAGGTAAGTCGATCGTTGAGAAAGAAATTTGAGACCACGCTTATCTCAATTGAGAATAGCTCGGCCGGGTAACCGATAACTCCGAAAAGAAGCGACAGTATAAGCTCATTCACGAGTATTCCGGAGAGCCCGACCATTACATATGAAATGAGATTACCCTTTCTGACAAGAAGAGACAGGAATCCCATGATATCACTGTTGGTGAGGTTGCTGTGGCCATCCTTTCTCCTGTAGAATGTTATCGGGTATTCAACTACTTTCATCTTTGCGCTTTCCAGCCTTCTAAGGACATCTATCTGACCAGCATAGGAAGGGCTGACCGGTTCAGCAGACTGAGACGCGAGAAGAAAATCCATTGCGCGTTTAGAATAAACCCTGAATCCGCTCGTGGCATCTTTAACTCGGGATGAGAATGCTGATCTGAAGGCTATATTCCCGGATACACTGATGAAGCGCCTTAAAAGCTCATCTCCATTGTTACCGCCTGGAGTGTATCTGGAACCGATTACAAGATCAGCTTCGTTGTCAGTCGCACAGTCGTGCAGTTCCGGTATGTATTTTGGATCGTGTGAAAAATCAGAATCCAGCACTATGGAATACTCGCAGCTTCCGGGGACATGCCTGAAGCCTTCGAGAATCGCAGAGACCAGTCCCATTTTCCTGCCCCGTTCTATTAAATGAACATGGGACAAGGATTCACAGAACTCCTGAGTACCGTCATTACTTCCGTCATCCACAACGAAGACATTGAACTCATCCAACAGAGGCAGAAGTCCCTGAAGATTCTTACGTTCATTGATGACCGGTATAATTATGGCTACTCCGTCTTTGCGGGTGTTGGCCATTAAGTTTCATCTGTGTTATGATTGTGCATTATTAAATTTTTTTTGTGAAAAAAATGTTGGAATTCTGACTGCAACGTCTTCTGATCTTATTTCCGCTATAAATCTATATATAACTTATTTCAATCCTTATCGAGATAAATCATGTCCATTGATATTTCCCAATTGAGATTTGGTGACGAGCTTCTCAAACGCGGTTTTGCAAAGATGACCAAAGGTGGCGTAATAATGGATGTCACCACCGCGGAACAGGCTTCCATTGCCGAATCGGCAGGTGCGGTTGCAGTAATGGCACTTGAAAGAGTCCCGGCCGACATAAGAGCTGCCGGCGGAGTGGCAAGAATGGCCGATCCTGAAAAGGTCAAGGAAATCCTCAAGGCAGTTTCCATCCCGGTTATGGCTAAAGTGCGGATAGGTCATCTCTCCGAAGGATACACCCTTGAAGCCCTTGGCGTTGATATGCTGGATGAAAGTGAAGTTCTGACACCGGCTGATCCATTTTTTCACCTTTATAAGAGAGAACTGAAGGTTCCGGTGGTATGCGGTGCAAGAGTACTTCCGGAGGCTGTCAGAAGAATATTTGAGGGCGCAGCCATGATAAGAACGAAAGGAGAAGCTGGAACCGGCAATATAATCGAGGCGGTCAGGCATATCAGAATGGTGACTGAGGGGATAAAAATACTGAAAGACCTGAGTTCAGAAGAACTCAAGAAGGTGTCCGAAACCATGTCGTCTTCATACAAGATACTCAGGAAATCAGTCTCAACGGATCTATTCGGTTCTGCTGACTATCTCACAGATTATAATCTCTACTATGAAATGGGTGCGGATAAAATCGAAGCCGAACTTCTCAAGGTACTGAAAGAAATAAAACGCATGGGAAGACTGCCGGTAGTAAATTTTGCTGCAGGCGGCGTTGCTACCCCGGCTGATGGAGCCCTGATGATGAAGCTTGGCATGGATGGCGTTTTTGTCGGAAGCGGGATATTCAAATCCAAAGACCCCACCAGGATGGCAAGAGCTGTTGTGGAAGCAGTGGAGAACTACGAGGACTACAAGATAATAGGTGATGTTTCTGCAGGACTTTCCGGCATGCAGGGCCTTGACATTGAACAGATGCCAAAAGAGATGAGGCTTCAGGAAAGAGGCTGGTAGATCATATTCAGCACCCTGAATTCCATTTTAATTCTTTCCATACTGGTAGTATTATTTGTTATTTCCAGGATATTCAACATATTTGATCTGAAAGGGACCACTGCAGCGTTTGCTGTAGGACTTGTGGTTGCTTTTCTCGGTTCTATCAACTGGCTTCTGGTACTTCTCATTTTCGCCTTAAGCAGTCATTTCGCCACCAAGGCCTTTTTTAAAGAGAAAAAAGATAGAAACCTCCAGGAGGGCAGCTCCGGTGAAAGGCGGGTTTCGAATATTTTTTATGCTGCTGTCATCGGGATGGTTATTTCTTCACTGAATTTTGCACTTACATTCACTCACTCCTTCCATTTTCACTATTTTGAGTTATTCGCGATTTCCCTTGCCGTTGTGAATTCCGACACATTTGCGTCCGAGATAGGAGTAATAGACAAAAAAGTCTATTTGATTACGAATCTTAAACCAACAACACCCGGCATTAACGGCGGGATTTCACTCACGGGCGAGGTTGCAGCGCTTTTTGGCGCGTTCATAGTGGCTATATCCTATGCATTCCTGTCTTCAACAGGAATCAACGTTATACAGGTTCTCTTCGTAACTTTAATGGGTTTTACTGGATGTCAGATAGACAGTTTACTTGGTGCACTGTGGGAAAATATGGGCAAACTCACGAAAGGTGAGGTTAATTTCCTTGCTTCGTTCTTTTCTGTGCTGGCAGCCACGATTATCTTCCTGAGTTCAGGATATTATTAATGTGGATTTTTTGCGTCCGCCGTTCCTGCTGGTGTTTCGGATACCTGTGCCTTGTCCCGATAGAAAGAACGTAGCGATCATAGTTAAAGGTCTCCGGCCTGGAACTAAAATTTCAGCATCACTTCAAAAACTGCGGATGCCTGGCAACCGGGGCCCCTTATTCACCGGTCCCGCTTCCCTTTGTTTCCTCTGACCGGCAAAAGCTTCCGCAAAAGAACGATGTAAATTATGTTTTGGAGTTGTTCTGTAAGATTGTCGTCATACCTTCACAAACATAATGTTTCCATTTGCAACATAGGGGCCTGAGGCGAGATTTATTGTTGCAAATAATACTTCGTTCCTGTTCAAAAGCTTTAACGCACTGCTGTTCAGAGATATTGAAATGTTGAAGGTGTGTGTGCCGCCAGTGAATGTAGTGTTCATGTATATGGGTGAAAACAGGTTAATCGTGGCATTCTGGTAAGCGTACACAGTGGCGTTGGCAGAAGCATTCTGTTTTATCGACTGGTTAACGCTGTTGTTCAGGGTTATACCTGCTTTCTCGGTGCTATTGACAGACTGGTTGTACAGTTTATTGTACATTGTGTTGTAAGTCAGGTTAAAAAGAGTGCTGTTAAGCAGAGCCTGCGAAATTATTGATACGTTCAACGAACCGGAGGCTACCGTAGACGTCATTGACACAGTAAAATTATCGCCACTGCTTGAGTCGGAAACATTTACAACGTACGTTTGGTTGTTTGCAACATAATTTCCGCCATTAGAGGAGGCGATATTCGAAATAGAAATTCCCGTGGTTGATGTGGGCAGTATGTGCGATGTGCCAAATGCACCACCGATAATCAGGACTGCCACAATTGCAAAGCCAATCCATCCCTTTGTATTGCTGTTCATTTTAATTCATTCTCCCTTTCCTGCGGGCACATTTAATGCATTTTTATCATTTGAAATTCTCGATTTGGTGAGAAGCACCAGATGCTCCTCCGTGATAGCTTCCTTTATGAATCTGAGACGATTGCGCCTGGAGAGGGCAAGTCTCGGATTTTCGAGTCCGGAAATCCGATTTTTGGCATCCCCGAGCAAATTGTCGTATTTGAAGACGTAATCGCAATTCTCGCCTTCTGTCGACCCACTTAACTCTGCTGATCTAAAACGCAGGGACGACAGAGACCCTGCCATCATGCAATTGTATTCTCTGGAAAAACCGACTGTTACCCCGGGTGATGATATTATGATATCCGTCAACAGTGCAAGTTCATAGCCGAGATCTGTTGCATCTCCGTTCAGGATTGCAAATGTCGGTTTGTCTATTGAGTACAACACAGATGCCAGTGCGCGTAGTGATTCAAGCAAAGCAGGCAGATCATCAGCTTCATCAGGTATCATGCCTTTGAAAAAAAGATCATTTTGTCCCGTGATCGCGATACTGCCAATCGATGAATCAATGGAAGCGCCGCTAAGCGCCATCATCAACTCTTCGATAGTTTTTCTCCGTATCCTGCCTTCAGAAGATGACCTGATTACAATCAAGCCAATGCTATCCTCGCGCCAGAACGTAACGTCATCGAATCCTTTAACCCTTATATCACTCATTATAGAACGCAGCCCTGTATATTCTCATTATAGTACCGGTGAAAATCATTACGAATCCCAGACCAATTCCGAATTCAGCATTTGGAACTGGCCCGACAGGATCCAATTGAGCAATAATGTATACTATGGCAATTGTGCCTACTGCAAGCAGAGCTGAGAGCACCATTGCCGCATTCTTGCTGATTTGATACACATTAGCCCGCTGTTTCCCGTCATTGGCCTGCACATTGGATATCCTGGCCGATTTCATGGTACCTACAGCTCCGAAGACCATTACTCCACCTGTGAACACTGTGGAAACCACATTGAGGCCATTGGCATACACCAGTGTCATTGTGAAATTCTGTCCAAATGAATAAGCAGCCAGCACCATCACAAACATGAAGATCAGGAAGGAACTGGTGATCTTTCCGGTCGTTATCTTGAAGCGTCCCTTCTTGTAAAGTCTTGACATGGCAAATACGCCGGATACCACTATCACAAAAGGTGGTACCAGAACAGCCAGTACTTCCGGTGTGGGTACAGGTATTCCGGGAGTAAGTGCGCCCCAGAGCGACAGTATTATCATGTATATGATGCCCAAAATTCCAAAAGAAGTAACTAACGGCCTGGACAGCGGATGGAGATCGTCATTCGTATCAATGAAAGGGAGCATGAGGAAATAGACCAGCGGGACTATGCCGAATACCGCCGTTGCTGCAAGTGCAGATAGAGCCCCTGCAGCGCTGAACAGGTTGAAATCAACAGCCTTGTAAACAAACAGCAGGAACCATGGAGGATATGCCGGAACATATGCAGCAAGCGGGCTGCTCGGAGAAACCTGCGGGAAGGGAGAAAAGAGTGCCGGGACGTTCGGCAGGAGGGCTATGACCGATGGAATAAGTATGAGAAGTCCAAAACTGTACATTGCTATTTGCGTCATGAAACTCATATTATATGGATACCACTTCTTGTGTTTTTCTTCCTCGGTATCAATTGCCGGTGCCTTGTGGTTTACATCCCTGTGCGCCGGCATTATTCCGTTTGCTTCGGCGAGCCAGAAGTGGGCGCCGAAAAGGCTTCCTATGCCAACTACCAGAATGATGTGCCATGCAAGCATGTGTGTGAAGAGACTGGTGGCAGTACCATTCCCGAAGAAAATAGACTCAAGGGCTGCCCCGAGAAATGGAGTGGATTGTGCAATGCCTCTTCCCACGTCAGTAGCATCTATGGAGAGAACATCTCCGGTCATTGAGTATCCGAAGTACCCTACACCTATGGTTATGGCCAGAAGCAGGACCCCGATGATCCACTGTATTTGTCTTGGTTTCTTATACGAACCAAAGAAATAGTTCCTGAACATGTGCACGTAGACCAGAAATATCATCGCATATGCACCATAGAGGTGCGTCGTAAGCATTAGTGATCCGTACGGGACGGTGTTTATTATCCCGGCAGTTGTTCCATATGCGTCGCTGGGAACATAATATAAGAGAAGAAGCAGACCACTGATGATCTGATACACAAATGCCATGGATATGAGGGCTCCGGTCCAGTACCAGATTCCTCCTCTCTTCCTCATGTAGTCAGGTACTTTCTTGAGCGGTAATTCATCAATGTGGAGAGGATCATTTCCAAGCACGGAACTTACTGTCGGGATCTTTCCCAGTTTAGATTTTATATCTACCAATTTTATCACCATCAGGCTCCTGCCGTACTTATCTGTGATACCCTGGTGGTCGTTGTTCCCGAAGGAAACGGTGTTCCACCTTCAAGGTCGCTCGGTTTGCCATAAATTGCCGGGCCAATCATGCTCTTTACCCTGTATGTGTCTGTTGCAGGATCATAATCAAGAACAACATTTGGCAATGGCCTCTGTGTCGGTCCTGTAACAACTTTCGACCCATTTGCAGGATCGTAAGTGCTCCCATGACAGTTGCAATGTATGTAACCAGTAGTACTCGTAAGACTTGGCCGGCCCGGTATTGGCGTTCCTCCCTTGTAATAGTGGATTATAGGGGGAACACACCCCAGATGCTGGCAAATTGCGCTAAATGACACAACGGATCCATACGGTCCTGCACCACCAGGAGATCTGAATACTCCTCCGGTAGCCGGTATCTGAACATTGTAAGGAGCTATTCTGACATCATTATTATTCGTATTACCCAACCTTATCAGGAAGTTGGGATCATTATCCAGCGGGTAATAGAATATATATGTCTTCGAGCTGTTAACAACAATATCCGACGTGTGAATAGGCAGTCCCGTCACGTCGTCAACAAGAGTCAGTGTCGGGAAAGAGGTCAGGCCCGCAGCAGGGGAAATTATATTCTGTACAACACCTTTTAGGGCACCCGCAGCCGCAGCACCGGCGGAGACCACGATCATGGCTTTGAGGAAATTTCGCTTTCCTCGATCCAGGGGCTCTTCATTCATAATTCGAGTATGAGAATATATTATAAGTGTTTTTCAGTCAGAGCGTCGACTTTTACGTCATTGTTATTTAATGTTTCTATTGGCTCCAATCATTTGGCACAGAAATTCATACGGTATTTGAGATATAGAATAAAGATTATTAGAAATCCCGATATCCAGAAATCTCTATATACAAGTTAAGACTGTATATTCATGGTTAACGAAGAGGAAAGTGAAACGGAGCAGGTAAAGACGGACGAGAAACCGAAACAGAACATCTCGGTTAAAGGGGTACGCAAGGATCTATACGACAAAGTGTTGAAATTTACAAGGGAATCCGGTAAGACTCTGGGTGACATAACAAATGAAGCTTACAGGGGCTTCCTGGCCACTGTAGAAGGCGCAAAACATCTGTCCAGAAACTTTGTCGAAGGAGCTATTAGAGGTGATATCAAGTATATAGAGAATATAAAAAATCTCACAATCGATAAAAGAGACTTTGATGAACTGAATGTCAAAGTGGCTTTCAAGAATATCGACACACTGACCTTCGCCGGAATCTCAACAGAGGACCTTACTAAATACGTTGAAACTATTTCCAATGTAAAAACTGTAGTAATACCGCGCGGAGTTAGTAAAGCCGCCCTGTTGCTGCGTTCAACATACGTGGATGAGATAATAACCAAAGAATAAGGAGCTTGAAGAGGAGCGAGAAAATAATATATCCATATAAGATACGAGTATCGCTTAGTTAAGCAACGGGCTCGTAGTCTAGTGGTTATGATACCGCCCTTACAAGGCGGTGGTCACCGGTTCAAATCCGGTCGGGCCCATTTACAGCCATAAGTGAGTCTTGTTTTCTAATGAATAGAGGATTTGACTGCTTAATTAACAAAATCATAGTCTGTATCGAGTTAATTCTTAGTCGCAACGTATGTAACACTAAATCCCGGCACCATCCTCATATTTAATAGAGATTCCAACACCATGTTTAGCATAGAGAGAAATTGCGCTTAGGAGTTATCGATTGGTGATTATGGTGTGTTATTATTCGGTAACTCCTAAGCGTGTGCGAAAATTGAGGATAGCGACAATATAAATAGACCCTGGTTACAAGAAATAATCCTGCCTAAAGGAAAATATGATAGAGAAAGAATTGTAGACTGGAAAAAACATAGAACAGATACCAGTTGTTATCGATAAAGTATCTGCTGACAATTCAGTTGATTCTGAAAGGTACGTTATCGAATTCTACAAGAGCGGAAAAGCACTTTTTCTGTTGATGCAAATCAAATGACTTGTCTCTACCTTTTTTGCATAAATTAACAACTGAGTTTTTGAAGCATGATACAAATGTACCCAAGAACATTGCAAAAAATCGGTAGTTATACAATGACCGCAGTTCACAGCAACTTAATAAATTCCTCGACAGTAAGGTCGCATTGCCTGATTATTGCCCTGAGTGTGCCTTTCGGTAATTCATCGTGGTAAGGTATCGCCACTCTTTTTCCATCTTTTTCCCGTTTCAATATTATATGGCTTTCAACCTGCCTCCTGAATTCAAAACCAACTTTGGAAAGAGCTTTCATGGCATCTTTGCCCGAGACAGAGGGAAGTTTAGGCATTCAGTTCAACATTTCCGATTATGTCAATATCATGGGGAATGGCCTCACCGTCTGCCTTCATATCCTCGATAAACCCGATGATAGCTTCCTTTATGTTTGACATGGCCTCTTCCACTGTGCGGCCGTCAGATATACATCCAGGTAAAGCTGGAACCGTGGCCACATATATTCCATCCTCATCCTTCTCCAGGACCACTGTAAATCTCATCAATTCTCCAATAGAACAAGAGGTATAAGACTTTTCACTAAATTTTGCAATTTAGCAGTGCTCCCCCAACATATGACTAATTCCGATCGGGCCCATTTACAGCCAGGAGACATAGATAAGGCCGAAAAACGTGCCGATATTTTCATTTTACATCAGAAATATTAATAGTTGTCCCTAAATTTATAATTTCAAAAAATGTCTTTGCAGCCATCGGCAGGATTTCCCCTGTTGAAGGTGCCATAATACAGGAGATGATTGATACCATCAGCATCCTGAATTCCATCCGCTCTGGGGCCTGAAATTTTTGAAATCGGGATAAGACGTAAGCATGGGAAATTGTTCGAGAACATCGGCAGGAATCATAATTCCATTCTTAGACCTTTAACAGGTAACCTACGTTACAGGCACTCTTGACCGCATTCTCTGAGTATGCTGTGTCTCCGGTAAAATCGGTCATTTTTCCGTTGTAGTCAGGCCGGAAAACACTATCGTCGATTATGTGATTCACGGTGAAAGCCTCACCGAAATCGTGAGTCTTCCGTTCATTATGCTCAACCGTCACGTCAAATGATTCGGGAGTATTCGTTAACTCCAAAAATTTTGCCTGTGTTTTCCCTTAAGTGCTTTGGATGCACGACAGGGAGAGAATTTGATCAAAATCCCGGAATAAATAAAAAAGGCAGCATGTATTAGTTGGCCATTCAAAACCTTATTAATCCACTGTCAACTTATGCTTAACATGCCTGACCCCCGCCCGTCATGGGATCAATATTTCATGAGAATGGCATTTCTTGCAGCATCAAGGTCCAACTGTACGCGAAGAAAGGTCGGGGCGGTCATCGTCAAGGATAAGAACGTTCTTGCTACAGGTTATAATGGTCCGCCGTCCGGAACTGTTCACTGCGATGTGGTAGGATGTATTCGCGATGAGTTAAATGTCCCTTCCGGTGAGAGACATGAATTATGCAGGGGACTGCACGCTGAACAGAATGCCATAATACAGGCAGCGGTTCACGGCGTGAGCATAAGAGATTCAGTAATTTATGTCACGACACACCCATGCGTTGTCTGTTCTAAAATGATCATGAATTCTCAGATCAGAGAGGTAATTTACGCACAGGGATATCCAGATGAACTCTCGGAATTGATGCTGATGGAGAGCACCGTTAAGAAGCGCCGCTTCGATCTGCCTCAGGAAGAGGTCAGAATCATGCTTGGAGATTTTTACCTTCAGCCCCCCGGCAGTGATTAAACAATTTATTTATAAGAATCACCCATTAACCTCAAGTGTTTAGTATCGGTATTGCAACAATAATTTCAAATTTCATATTGCATGTTATTACTGAACTCGGCTATCCGGGAATATTTCTGCTGATGGTTATGGAGGGTGCACTCCTGCCTATACCTTCTGAGGTTATCATGGCCTTTGGAGGCTATCTGGCCTTTTCCAATGCACTGGGACCTGTTTTCGGCATTCCAGCATTTATTGTGCTGTTGCTGGCCGGAACCCTTGGTAACGTGGTAGGGGCTTACCTTGCCTACATGCTTGGCGATTATGGCGGAATCCCGATAATCCTGAAATACGGAAAATTCTTCTTCCTGGACAAGAAATCCATAGATAAGACTCAGGTATGGTTCGAGAAATACGGGTCACTGTCGGTTTTCTTCACGCGCCTTACCCCTATTTTCAGGACATTTATCTCCATACCTGCCGGGATAGCAAAAATGAACCGCGTACATTTTATTGTCCTTACGTTCGTTGGGTCCCTGATCTGGGATTCAATCCTGATATATTTCGGTTACATTCTGGGACCGCACTGGGAGCAAATTCTTGGATTCTTCGACGAACTGACAATTGTGGCCCTGGTGGTAGGTGCGGCAATAGCCATATGGTGGCTCAGTACAGAATTCAAGAAAAGAAAGAGAATTAAAAGAATAAAAGAGAAAAAAATTCAGGACCGCGGCACTGCTATGGAAAGGAAGTAAATTACAAAACCCAGTGCCGCAAATACTGCCACATCGACTATCGGTATCTTCAGGAAGTGGAATAGTAGCCCTCCCAGTTCTATCAGAAAAATGCCTGCGAAGAAAAGCGGATATCTCACACTGCTAAGATTTCTTTTTGCCATTTTCATTCACCTCAGTGTATCAGCATTATATTGGGCAGGACTCCGGCCTGCAACCCCCTGATGTACAGGTCAACGAGGAAGAACAAGGTCAGACTGATCCACGCCAGTGTTTCATGGTGCAGGTTTATCTTTGTCTGGCTGGTGAACAGTTTCTGCCTGACATTATGTTTGCAACTGAAGCAGTCAGTGTTCCCGCCGATAAGGTGTCTCACCGCGTGGCACGACAGAGTGTAGAGCGTCACAAATATGGCATTTATTCCAAGGAGAACTATGCCGAGTGTGATTCCTCCTTCGGTCACTATTGCGAGATATATGTCATAGAAAAAGAACGGAAGTATCAGAATGGCGAAATACATAAACCACCTGTGCAGATTCTCAATTCTGAATAACCTTGTTTCTCCAGTGTATTCCCTTCCCTTTGTTTCCGCCCTGAAACCGATCTCACACGCTCTCGGGTGATTGAAGATATGCCTGTGGTAATCTTTCCTGTAAGCATAACATGTGAGCCTGAAAAGACCGATGAACGGGAGTATCAGAACCGTGGGGGAATAGAATGGATCGATGAGTCCGTTTACCTGGTCAGTCATTGGATAAATCATCATTAAGTATATTCCGAGAACTATCATGAGAATAAACGTTCCAACCCTCCAGTTGAGTTCCAGGAATTCTGAAGGTATGAGCCTGGTCATTGCTCTGTTTGTCTTCTGTTTCGGGTCATTTGATATCATTTATGCAACACTCCTTTCCTTTGTTTTTCTCTTCTTAATAAGTCTGGCAAGCGGGTCATAGAAATTGTCGACTGCCCTTTCCTTCTCCTGTATTATGGCGTTATCCGTGATATGAATGTGTTCCGGGCAAACGTCCTGGCAGCATTTCGTGATATTGCAGAAACCCAGTCCGCCAACTTGATCCAGCATTCTGGATCTATCTACAGAGTCAAGAGGATGCATATCCATTGATGCGGCCTTGACAACATGCCGTGGTCCGAAGTAGGGTGTTGAATGTTCCCTGATCACGTGGCACACATCCTGACAGAGAAAGCATTCGATGCACTTTCTGAATTCTTTTGATCTTTCGACGTCCATCTGCTGCATTTTCCAGGGAGATTCCATATCTTCTCTGGGAGTGAATTTTGGAATCTTTCTCAGGGTGTCCCAGTTCTCACCGACGTCAGTTACAAGATCCTTTATGAGCGGAAATGCACCCATTGGCGTAACCGTGATTTTATGCCCGACTGTATCCACCCGGGTCTTGCACATCAGTTTCGGCATTCCGTTAATCTCGGCAGAGCAGGAGCCGCATTTTGCTGCCTTGCAGTTCCACCTTATGGCAAGTGTTGTGTCCAGTTTCTCCTGAACATACCTGACTGCGTCGAGAACTACCATCCCGTCAACATAAGGTACCTCAAATTTCTGGAGTTGCCCTTTTTGATCGACTGACGGGTCCTGCCTGTAGATATTTAAAATAATTTTTTCTTCCATTAATAGACCTCCTGCTTGACAAGTTCCATTAATTCTGCCGGTATTGCCGGTACCGGCTCTGTGTCCAATTTCATTCCTCCACCCGAACGTCTGGACATAGCACTGGCAG
>JAMDBW010000074.1 GCA_023487765.1 Thermoplasmatota archaeon
GATTTGAATTTCGATCTGTACACCGTCGGGAATGGGTATTGCTGCCCATATAGATCACGGCAAGACTACCCTCAGCGATAATCTGATAGCCGGCGCTGGAATGATGAGTGAAGATCTCGCCGGAAAGCAGCTGATGCTTGACTTCGATGAACAGGAGCAGGCACGGGGGATTACAATCAACGCGGCTACGGCTTCAATGGTCCACGAATCTCAGGGGAAGGAATACCTGATCAATCTGATCGACACTCCGGGACACGTAGATTTCGGCGGGGATGTCACAAGGGCCATGAGGGCTGTGGATGGCTGCATTATAGTGGTAGATGCGGTGGAAGGCGTTATGCCTCAAACTGAAACAGTCATTCGGCAGGCTTTGAGAGAAAGGGTGAAACCTGTTCTGTTCATAAATAAAGTTGACAGGCTCATAAATGAGCTGAAATTGAACGGAGATGAGATGCAGAAGAGATTCCTCAAGATTATCACCGACGTTAACAGACTGCTCGGAAAATACGCTCCGGATGAATTCAAACAGACCTGGCAGGTCAATGTCCAGGACGGAAGAGTGGCCTTCGGTTCGGCATATCACAACTGGGCGATATCTGTTCCCGCAATGGTGCAGTACAATATCTCCTTCAAGCAAATTGCTGAATTGGTGAAAGATGGAAAACAGAAGGAACTGGCAAAAAAAACTCAGCTGCACAAGATCATTCTGGATATGGTTATAAAACATCTTCCGAATCCGCTCGAAGCACAGAAATACAGGATTCCTCAAATATGGAAGGGAGACGCTTCTTCGGACATCGGTATGGCCATGGCTAACTGTACCTACAACGGTCCGGTCAGCATGATGATAATCAAGATAATAGTTGATCCGCACGCCGGTGAAATTGCCGTTGGCAGGGTTTTCAGCGGTACTGTCAGGAAGGGAACCGACCTTTATATAGTGGGACAGGGAGCAACCAAATTCAAGGTGCAGCTTCTGGCAATGATGGTTGGACCGGACAGGATATCTGTTGACGAAATAGCTGCAGGAAATATTGCTGCCCTTGTTGGGCTGAAGGCTGCAATCGCCGGATCAACGGTGTCTTCAATCCCTAACATGGATCCGTTTGAGCCGATGGTGCACTATTCAGATCCTGTTGTCACTCTGGCTATTGAGGCTAAACACACCTCGGATTTACCAAAGCTCATAGATGTTCTCAGGAGTGTTTCCAAGGCAGATCCGTCCATTCAGGTCGATATTAACCAGGAGACCGGGGAACACCTTATTTCCGGTATGGGAGAACTGCATCTGGAAGTCACACTGTACAGGATCAAGAATGACTACAAGGTCGAGGTTCAAACATCCGATCCTCTGGTAGTTTACAGGGAGACTATTGATCACGTGGGAGGACCTTTTGAGGGCAAATCTCCAAATAAACACAACAAGTTCTATTTCGAAGTTGAACCACTCGGCGAGGAGGTCATACAACTCATAAAGGAAGGAAAAATACCTCAGGGTTCCAAATTCAAGGATAAGAAAGCACTGATGGAGAATCTGGAAAAAGCAGGTCTTGCCAGGGAAGAATCCAAGGGGCTGGTTCTCGTGAACGGAAACAACATAATGACCGATGTGACAAAGGGTATACAGTACCTGGATGAAACCATGGAACTGCTTATTGAAAGTTTCACAGAGGTTATGGCGAGAGGTCCGCTGGCCAACGAGAAAGTTTATGGCATCAAGGCGAGACTGGTCGACGCAAAACTCCATGAGGACAGCATTCACAGGGGACCCGCACAGGTTATTCCAGCTGGAAGAAACTCAATTTACGGTGCCATGGCTCAGGGAAAGAGGGTCCTGATGGAACCTATGCAGAAAGTTTTCATCAATGTTCCCCAGGAAATCATGGGATCTGTCACAAACGAAATCCAGCAGAGAAGAGGAGTGGTAGAAGAGATGACCCAGGAAGGCGACGATCTGGTGATTGTTGCTAAAGTTCCTGTTTCCGGAATGTTCGGTTTTGCATCCGCAATAAGGAGCGCAACTGGCGGAAAGGTACTCTGGAGCTCGGAAAACCATGGATATCAGAGAGTCCCGTCGGAACTGCAGAGGGAAATCGTTGCGAAGATTAGGGAGAGGAAAGGCCTCAAATCAGAACCCTACGACGAAGCCTATTATTCCCAACTCTAATCTATTTTTGTTTATTCAAAGTCTCTTTTTTCAATTGTAATTTTTATAAAATAACTTATTTCCCGGAATTATCCAGCAGATGATCCGGGATTTTTGTGTTCCGGACGAAATCCTCGAATTTATCACGTTCTCTCACGACATGAATTCCGTCATCAGAAAGAAGTATCTCCCTGGCTCTTGTCCTTCCATTGTAATTACTGCTCATGCTGCTGACGTATGACCCCGATGTAAACACGGCTATGATATCATCAATCCTGGCTTCAGGAAATTCCCGTTCTTTTGCGATCCTGTCAGTGTTCTCGCATATCTGGCCGACAATTTCCTTTGGACCTGACAAAGCCCGGGAAAGGTCATTTGCCAGAACGATATGGTGATAAGCACCATACAGTGCAGTTCTCAACATGATATTCATGCCAATATCCGTGCCCACAAAGGTCTTTGTATAGGACTTGATGTTGTTCACCCTCCCGAGAAGAACGGTAGTATCTGCAGAAATATACCTTCCAGGCTCAATCAGTAACTTAGGATTGCCAAGACCGTATTGCGCGTTTGCTTTCTCCAGACTATTTATAACGCTGCTGGCAACAGTATCGACGTTGAGCTCTTTCTCTTCCGGCCTGTAAGGAACTCCAAATCCTCCGCCGAGGTCAATGAAATCGAATTTGATGCCCGTTTCACGGGAAATTCTTCCTGCAGCATTAAAAATCTCTCCCGCTACGTGCTCAAAATGATCAGGAGACAGTACATTAGATCCAATCATCACGTGGATTCCAAATTTTCTCACGCCAATTTCACGGGCTTGTCTGTAGGCTTCCGCTGCATAACTCTCCGGCATTCCAAACTTTGCGTTTGGACCAGCAGTGGTCGTGCCTGGAAATTCCCCCTTCTCTATGTTCAGGTTTATTCTGAACGAGGCAGTTTCCGGGTGTTTATCGCCGAGGATATTCAATTGACCGATGTCGTCAAAATTTACGGCGACGCCGTTTTTTAATGCTTCCAGCAGTTCATCCCTGCTGGCATTATTCGGTGAGAATAGTATCTTTTCAACCGGAACCCCGCAATATCTGGCGATATTCAGTTCATTAATGGAAGAAACGTCCACTCCCGATCCTTCATCCCTCAGGATTGAGATCACAGCAGGGTTGGAATTTGATTTTATTGCGTACCGGATTTCAAAGCGAGAATACAGTGATGAAAATGCGTTATATATTCTCCGATAATTTTCCCTGAGTCTTTTTTCGGAAGTAACCAGGAGTGGTGTTCCGTGGAGGTCACACAACTCACAAAGGTCGTGATCTTCCAGGAATAATCTGTTATCTCTGCTGGTGAACGGTGGAAAAATTACTTGATTCATCGGGGGATGAATCCCGGTCAGGATATAAATAAATCAATCATGAATTCAGGTAAAATCTTTGTGAATTTTCGTGACGGTGTTTATGAGCAGTTGATCCACTATTTCATTTGCAGGTTTTTCAGCGTTGGTATAATTATTGACCGCTATGCTGAAGGATATCCCAAGCTTCCTGATGTAGCCTGACAGAGTTGAAACTCCATAGAGGCTTCCCGTCTTTGCTCTGACTTCAAATCCGGAAAGCTCTGAAAGCCGGTTCTTCAGCGTACCCTTTCCCGGGCAGGGCAAATAATCAATAAAATCACAATCTCCTGACTCTACGATTTTGTGAACAAGTTGGGACAGGAAACTTGTCGGGACAGCATTGAGTCTTGAGAGGCCTGAACCATCTGCAATGCTGATTCCGGAAATATCCAGTCCCAATTGATCCAGGAAGTTCATTATAATTTTGATGGAATCGCTCCAGCTACCTCTTCTGTTCTGAATTGCGTGGGAAAGATATTTTGTCAGAACCTCGGTGGAGAAGTTGCAGCTCACTTCTTCAATGTGACCCAGAATGTCTCCGATGGTTTCCCTGTGAGTAAAGAGAATTTCTCCTGCTTCTAAATCATTTCTCCGGATACTTGGTCTGCCGCTCTTGCCCATCAACTTCCATAACGCCTTTCCCAGGTTCTGGATTTGATCAGGGTGCGCTAAAGTACCATCCGAATGACAGGAATCAGGGGTGTGTATCTGCCTCCCCCCCTTCATGTAGCAGCCCTCGTTCAATGAAAACGCGGAAATACCACTCTGATAACAGAATGATTTGTTGTCTATGGCCCATCCTGGCGCATATCTCTGTCCGTCCAGGACCTTATCGGCGAATACCAGCCTGTTGATCTTTTCTCCAGCATTGCCAATAGCATCAGAAGCGCTGGTAAGATCTTCCCGGGAGAATAATGGCATAGGTCCGCCGCTGACCACAAGAGAATGGCCCCGTATTGAAAAGTCAGTTTCAAGTTCGTGGTTCTTTCCGAGAAGTTTGTATATTGCAAACCCGCTGATTATTTTCATATTCGAGGCGGGCAGAACAGGGATATCTTCGTTCATGGAGGATATGGTTTTGCCATCCCTGTCACGAAAAGAGTATGAGAGGAGATAATTCATGGAACGGAGCATCTTGAGGGTTAATTTATAAATTTTGAAAATGACTTTCCTTGCACGTCAATTATTATAAGAAATTATCCCCACATCATTGGGAGAAATAATGCATCTTCATCGCTTTTTCAATACATAAACTACTATCCCCGCAACTGCCAGTATGATGGATGTGGCCAGAATCGAGAGCGAAAACATTTCGCCAAGTCCAAATATGGATAATCCCTGCTCACCATTGTATAGCGTTACATTTGCATAAGCAGTTCCGTTACTTCCGGTTGATTCAACTTCTATCTCATTTTTTCCCGGGATCATGGAAAGATTGAAACTTTGGGATGTGGATACCGTAACCCCATTATCTTTCCACTGGTATGTGTAGTTCCCGAATCCAACCCCGTCCGGGAACGAAGCGATTATTAGCATTCTGCTGCGACCGGGAACTGTTGTCTGCGACGAATTCACGATCATATCGCCAATTATTCCCGTAATTCGGACAGTCTTCAGTGGCGAGATGGTTGGCATATGCATGTAAAGGGCTGAGACATTTTGTCCCTCAAGGGTCAGGAGCCCATAAAAGCTGATATTATAATCAATACCGGGATCATACTGCCACATGCCTGCAGGATCAGTCTGAATAACCGTTCCATTTCCAGCATAAAGTGTTGCATGGCCATTTTCAGCTCCACCGTCGACAATCACGTCTCCCGGGGACAGGAAATATGAAGGGAACATGCTGTCATTCGTTACATAGTATACCGAGGCATGAGGTGATCCGTAATACGAGGCAGGTATCGGTTGATAGCCTATTGTCTGTTCATCAGTGGCATTAACCGGGAAAACTGGAAGATCATAACCGGCAAGATAGTCTGCAAGCCTGTAAACCCCAACAATTCCATAGCTTCCGACGAAATTGTTGTGATCATACCCCGTCAGGTTATCCCCGGGAGGATTCGAAGAAAGGGATGAGAGTCCACCGGAAATCAATGCCTCGGAAACAAAATGAGCACAGTCCTCGGAACCATAGTGATCCAGGTTTTTCTGAAACACCGTCGCGTTAGTTCCGGACGGGTAGGTTGATGAATGGTAGTAGTTCTGGTCTATGAGCCTGGCATAGCTTACGGCATTTTGACCGTTGTAAGAATAACCCGGGTAATAATAACTTGAAGAACCTGATGATATCCGGCCGTATGGAACACTATTTACCACTGTTGCGTGTGCTGTCGGATTGCAGTTAAATGCGTTGAATGATAGCAGTACAAGGCTTAGAACCGATATGAACACAAAAAGCAGTTTTAAATTTGATATTCTGTGAATACTGCCTGAAATATCTTCCTTAACCACGTTACTTGTACACGCTTTCCCATGTTATATTTGTACCGGCTTAATCACTTTCAGTCGCCTGGAGAATACTGGCAAACTCATTTCTGTTCCATAAGAATCAGAATTGCAGGTCCTTGAGGCCATTGAAAGTGATCTTGCCCAGCGGGATCAGCTTTTTTGCACCTGACGCTCCGGAATTTGATGTCTTCAGTCTTGATGAAAGATAACCAATCACCGCAAATGCCAGCGCTTCGCGGAATTCATGGGGCACACCCATAGAATCGCTTACCTGAAATTTCCCGGGGAAAAGTTCTGATAATCTCTTTGTAAAATATCCATTCTTTACTCCACCTCCGGCGCAAACAAGCCTGAGGCCGGCAGGAAAATGTTTCCTGACGTTGTGCTCTATGCTCCGAACCGTGAACTCGGCAAGTGTAGTTATGATGTCTTCCGGGGGATACTTCGAAAAAGAAGGATTTTCAAGTATCTCTTCAAGAAATTGGGAGCCAAATCTTTCCCTGCCGCAGCTCTTCGGAGGGTCCGCGTTGACGAATTCGTCTTTCATCAGCACATCGAGGAGCCCTCGAATCACTTTTCCGGAAAGAGCTATTGTTCCATCCTGGTCATACTCCCTTTTGAACAGAATTCTCATGGCTCCGTCCAGAAGCATGTTTCCGGGTCCCAGATCGAACCCGGTTATGTGCTCACCGGTGAAGGAAACATTTGAAATTCCGCCTATGTTAAGAACCAGTAAACCGGGCCCGAAGAGTATACTGTCTGCCAAAGGAACCAGTGGTGCACCCATTCCGCCTGCAGCTACATCACCTGACCTGAAATCTGATATGACCGGGATGTTCAGATGGACAGAAAGCGGTTCCACCGCTCCAATCTGGAATGTGCCTCCATGGACACCTCCGGACTGCTCCGCATGGTACAGAGTATGGCCGGAAAAAACGGCAACTTCGGGCCTATTCTTCATCTTATCTGCTGCCCGGATTAACTCCTGTCCTAAATTCCAATGGGCACTGTTCACGCTCTCCAGAGATCCCCTGCCGCTGTTTGTCAACATAAGAAGTTCATCGCGAACGTGCGGCATAAATTCGTGGACACCGCTTTCAATTATGTGGAAATTTATTCCTCTTTCATTCTCTTCCAGATCAGCAATAACCCAACTTATGCCGTCTGTGGACGTGCCTGACATCATGGAAAGGACCCTCATGTGAAGTGCCTCCTGAAACAACCGGATTCCTGAAATAAAGTGAAGCCTGCAACCAGTCGGACATTCCATTGGACACGGGAAGGACCTACGAATTTTATTAGATACATCTGACACCTTAGAGGCTTTTGTCGACTCTCCCAATCTTTTCGAATATTGAAAGCAGTTCCCTGGAATATTTGCTCCCGTCAGAGAGGTCTGTCGTGCTGATGGAAGCGTCATGGCCGTTTGCGTGGATTATCCTGTTATTTCCAAGGTACAGGGCGACGTGATTCCTGAAGAAAACAAGGTCTCCCGGTATCGCTTTTTCAAATCCCGGAACATCGGCAGTGAAATCCCTCTGCCAGTCTGCATTGCGGGGGAGTTCCTTTCCAATGAATCTGTACAGCCTCTGGACAAAGCCTGAGCAATCAAAACCGAAATCAGAAGTGCCTCCCCAGAGGTATGGTATTCCAAGAAAACCCCTTGAAAGTTCGGGCACAGAAAAATCGAAGTTGCCAATCTCCGTCAGTATATCACCCGGGAATCCATATTTATTCACATCTTCCCTGCTGACATAAGATCCAAAGGGGAATCTGGCGGTTTCTGCAATATAACTGGCCTTCAGCTTATACGCCCGCGGTTCTCCATCCACTACGAGTCTCGATTTCATGTATCCCTGAAGGCCGTCGCGTCCCTCAATGAGAGAATAGTCAGAGTGTGTGGAAATTACCTTGAGTTCCTCTCCATAAATCAGTTGTGAATCTCTTTCAGATTCGAATTTTGGTTCTTTCCGGATATCCGCAACACTAATTCCGACGAAATACACAATGGAGTATTCCGGCGCATATTAACAATTTTCGTCAGAACAACCTCTTAAGCCCTTACGGTCGGCATTCAGATGTCCCGCTGCCTGCATGCCATGTCCGGATACAAGTTCCAGAATTTAGAGAAGTTATTTTAGCGGAATGTCATTTGCGTCTAATGCAACGAGAGGTAGCTGATCTTGGAACAAATGATACGGGAAATATATGAACAGTCTGAGATTCTGGACAAAATACTGGCCTCCACCAGGGAAAGTATTGGCAAAGCAAATGCGGAAATAAGGAAAGCCCGCCGCATATTTCTCACCGGCAGCGGAACCAGCCTCCACGCTGCAATGCTTTACCAGATATTGCTGAATCGAACAGGAATATCACCAGTCTCCATTCCGGCATCAGAATTCCATTACTGGTTCACCAGGGGGGCAGTCTTTTCCGACAGTGTTCTCATAGTATTCAGTCAGTCAGGAGAAAGTTCCGATGCCCTCAACGCGGCAGGTTTCGGAAAGGAACTTGGAATGACCGTCATAGGGATAACAAACGGCGAGAATAGCGAACTGTACGAGTTATCAGATATTCCGATCTTCACGAATGCCGGCAAGGAAATGGCTCTGGCGGCAACAAAATCATACATCGCGCAAATTACGGTCATACTGGAAAGTTATATGCTTCTCTGCAACAGGGATCTGAAAGATTCAATTCCGGTGATAAAGTCATCAATCAGGGAAATATTCGCCGATGAAGAGAACATTCGCGACATTGCAGGCAGACTCGGAAACCACGTAGTTTTTCTTGGTTCGAGATTATTATTCCCGACGGCCCTGGAAGGGGCATTGAAGATGAAAGAATCCTCCAACACTATATCAGATGGATATGCGATCAGGGAATTCATACATGGACCCAAACAGGTTGTAGGCAACGGCACGAGCATTATCCTGCTGGATGGTGGAACCACAACCGGTGAAATCTCCATGTTGAGAGAATTCGGTGCATCTCTCACAGATATTTCCGAAAGTCCCGAATCGGATATACGGGTTCCGCACATAGACGATATCCTGAAGCCGATTCTCTATATAGTGCCTTTACAAATGATTGCTTATTACAGGGCGATCAGCAAAGGACTCGACCCGGATAAACCTGATAAGTTGAGTAAAGTTGTCAGGTGATCCTCCAGCGGCTTTGCACGAATCGAAAAACAACAGTATTACCCTGAGGGGAATCAAATGGTTGGACTGAACAGAAATCCGGACGGGAAACTCAGAAAATATCGTTTCAGCAGAGTTATAAGTGATGGCAATGTTATCGAAAACGGGTTAATCGTCATCAAGGGGGAAAAAATAGCAGAAGTCGGGACGCCGGAACATTCCGATTTCATTGATTATTCCGATTACATTGCCGTTCCAGGGTTCATAGATATACATACCCATGGAATGAAAGGCGTTGATACCTATGATCTCGATACCCGGTCACTGGAAGCGTGGTCTGCTGACGTGATCAAAACCGGAGTGACGGGGCTTATTCCTTCAATAGTCTCGGCTTCGACTGAACGAATAGTCTCCTTCCTGAACACAGTCTCAGCTTTCCCCAACGAATTCCATCCGGGTAATCACGCAGTTATTCTGGGCGGAAGACTTGAAGGCCCATACATTAACAGAGAAAGAAAAGGTGCCCACGATCCGGCGTATATAAGGAATCCACGGGCGGCTGAATACGAAAGCCTTTTCAGTAATTTCTCCCGGGTACTGAAAATTATAGACGTTGCTCCGGAAATAAACGGTGCCCTTGAAATGATAAAGGCGTCAGGAAAATCAGGAATCAGTGTATCAATTGGTCATACAGCTGCTGATTTCCCGCAATCCATGGCTGCATTTGAAGCAGGTGCAAGACTTGTGACACATTTTTACAATGCAATGAATCCATTCCACCACAGAGAAACCGGGCTCATCGGTTCAGGGATGCTGGATGAACGCATATACATTGAATTAATCTGTGACCTTAAGCACGTATCCCGGGAAGCCCTGAAGATCGCATTAACCATGAAAACCTTTGACAGGGTGATAACAGTGACTGATTCATCACCGGCCACTTTATGCCAGGACGGTTTTTACAAGCTTGGCTCACTTGATGTAGAAAAAAAGGGTGATGAATGCGTTCTTAAAGGAACTGACACCATAGCCGGAAGCGTAGTGACCATGGACAGTGAAATCAGGAACCTCAGGAACATGGGTTATCCGCTGGAACTCATCGTAAAAACTGTCACATCCAATCCGGCAAGATTACTGGGGTTGAGGAACATTGGATTCCTGAAACCGGGATATAATGCAAATGTGGTACTGCTTGACAGGGAACTGAAAGTGAAATATGTCATTCTGGATGGAAAAATGCTTGACGTCGCTGAAATTTGACGGACGTTGCAGAGTAGATATGCTGAGGCTGAAAATTTGACTGAGAAAATAAAGAGAACGGAAGACAACAATCCGAACAGTAGAGGAATTGCTGATAAGGATATCCGGAATATTCTGGAAATTATTCACGCAGAAGATTACAACGCCTTTCGGGCCGTAGACGACGTACTGGATCAGTTATCAGTCGCAGTCAGGGAAACACACAAAAGACTGGAATCAGGTGGCAGGGTGTTTTACGTCGGTGCCGGCACCAGCGGAAGACTGGCTGCCCAGGATGCTGTAGAACTTGAACCAACATACGGTATTGGAAATGATAAGTTTGATTTTATAATGGCAGGCGGCAATGAAGCGCTGACACGATCTGTGGAGGGCGCGGAAGATGACGCAGATTCATCCAAGGAAGAATTGAAAAAACGAGGCCTTTGCGAACTTGACACTGTTGTAGGGATATCAGCATCCGGAAGAACCCCGTTTGTCCAAGGTGCTATTGAATACGGAAGGGAGAGAGGTGCGCTGACAATCGGTATTGTGAACAATACTGGATCAATGATATGCGAAAGATCGGAGATCTGCATTGTCCTGGAAACCGGGCCGGAAGTGATACAGGGTTCTACCAGGATGAAGGCAGGTACCTCCCAGAAAATAGTATTAAACGCCTACAGCACTGCCCTCGCTATCCTCCTCGGCAAGACGTATGACAACATCATGTCGCACATGGGCGTGAAATACAACATAAAGCTGAAGCAGAGGGCGGTTAATATCCTGACCTCAGAGTTCAAAATAGGGACGACAGAGGCTGAAGCCCTGCTGGTCAAGTATAATTACCGGCTCGACAGCATAATAAACAGCTTGAGGAGCAATGACAAATTCGATAAGTAAAAGGAGTATATTTACAGTTTTTCGTTGAGAAGATCATGAAAGATCCTGTTGTGTATTATTCTCCTGAACCTTAGTATTTTTAGGTTATCTCTTGTCGGGTACACCCTGTTTGCAAGGATTATGACCATGATTTTACTGACCGGGTCAATACAGACAGAAGGGCCGGTGAAGCCGGTGTGTCCATATACTCCAAAGGGAGCATAATCTCCTACGAATCGTGCATATCCGAAATCAGGACTGACGGCATTTGGTCTGGGAAGATTTATCATCCATCCGAGTCCGAACATACCTCCAATATACTCGTTTGCAGGTCTTGTTGCCATTTTCAGGGTTGCTTTTGAAATAATGCGCCCTGAGACATAATTCAGGTAAAAATTATGAAGATCATTCAGGTTCGAGAACAGTCCGGCGTGTCCTGCCACTCCCCCCAGATAGTATGAGTTCTCATCATGTACCTTTCCCCATAATAATCCACGATCTTCGCTCGCCTCTGTCGGGGCAATCTCTTTCCTGTCAAAGTCAGGCTGGAATCCCGTAGTCCTGAGATTCAGGGGAGCAGAAATGTATTCCTCAAAAAGTTCCCGTAAGGTTTTTCCGCTAAGCCGCTCCAGAAGGAACCCCAGCAGAATGAAATTCAGGTCGCTGTAGTTCTCTTCCGAATAAATTTTTTCAGGCTTGCAGACCTGTTCCATGGCAGTCAGGTACTTATCTCTTGTTTTCCCAGTTTCGTACATGGGTATGTGGGGAATGAAACCTGAAGTATGCGTCAGCAGCGATTTCACAGTCAACTTTTCAATGCTGGCGAATCCGCTGAAAACGCCATAGGTCTCAAGAGTGTCTTCAAGGGCGATTTTTCCAGTTTCCAGGAACTTGAGAGCAAGAGCAGCTGTGGCTGTCGGTTTAGTTAGAGATGCAAGGTCGTAGACGGTCTCATTCGTGTATACAAATCCCAACTCCTTTATCTCTCCCACAGAATTCTTATAAAGTACTTTTTCACCCTTCGCAACGAGGACGCTCATGCCATGCGATACCTGTGGAACAGCCCCGACTATCAATTCATCAAGTTTCTTTCGGAAATTGCCCGAGAAGTCATCATCCATCACGGTTTACCAGGTCCTGCGCGTTGATAAGTTCAAATCCTATTAATTTTAGTTCCGATCAACATGGGACCTGAGCAGAATAAAATAATTATCCATCAATTCATTGTTGAATTCAATGTCTTCATATCCTGTCAGCAGCGATAATATCAGTTGGGGCGCCGGCATTCCGATGAGGGATGGAGTGAATCTGTCATGTGATATCTTCTTCCCTGAACAGCCCGGAAGGTTTCCGACGTTATTATTACGCACTCCGTACGGAAAGGGGACCGATGAAATTTATAAAGTTGCTTCTTATTTTTCAAAAAGAGGTTTTGTATTTGTTGCATGTGATGTGAGGGGCAGAGGGGATTCCGGAGGATCTTTCACACCGTACCTGAACGAGGCAGGAGACGGTTATGATGCCATAGAATGGTGTGCAAAGCAAAAGTGGTCCAATGAAAAAGTCATAACGCGCGGAGCATCATATTCAGCCAGGATACAATGGCTCACCGCGCTTACGAAGCCTCCACATCTTGCTGCCATGATCAGTACGGTGTCACCGTCCGATCCTTTTGTCGAGGATCCAACGTGCATGCCAAGTCCCCTTGTGATCTCGTGGCTTTTCCTGATTTCCGGGAGGATGCTCCAGAACATTAAAAACGTGAACTGGGAGAAGATTTACTGGCATCTGCCCCTGAAGGACATTTCCCGCCTCACAGGAAGGGAAATTCCATTCTGGGATGAGTATTTCAGGTACAGGCCCGATGATAAATTCTGGGACCGGCTAAGGTATCAGGGGAGATTCAACGAAATAGATGTCCCTGTACTGCATATATCGGGCTGGTACGACGATGAGCAGATAGGTACACCGCTAAACTTCGCCGGAATGAGAAAAAATGCTCCGTCGGAAAAGACGAGAAGATCGCAGGGTCTTTTGATGGGACCATGGCCGCACCAGGTCAACTCTGCACAAAAACTCGGAGACATTGATTTCGGTCCGGATTCTGTTATCGATCTCCCGGGTTACGAGGTTGAATGGTTGAATCGTGTGCTTTCGGGAGCGATGCCTGATAAGAGCATGGATGATCCAGTGAGGATATTCGTAATGGGTTCAAACGTATGGAAAACATTCAGTGAATGGCCTCCGAAAACAGTGTCTTTCAACAGCCTGTATCTCAGCTGTACCGGTTCCGCAAATAGCAGGTTTGGATCCGGCGTGCTCATGCCAGCGGTACCCGAATACTCAAGCCGATTTGATTCGTACGTTTATGACCCGGCTAATCCGGCTCTTTTCATAGCTGATGAGAATTTTGCCCAGATCGGGGGGCCGGATGACTATTCTCCAGTGGAGAGGCGAGACGATATTCTTGTCTACAGTACCGGAAAGTTGTCCTCAGACATTGAAGTAATCGGTCCCGTCAGGGCAGACCTTTATGTATCCTCTTCTGCAGTTGACACGGACTTTACAGTTAAATTACTTGATGTGTGGCCAAACGGGTGCGCTCAGAGGTTATGTGACGGGATAGTCCGGATGAGATACAGGGACGGGTACATGGATGAAAAGTATATCGATCCCGGCAAAATATATCGTGTGACCGTTGATTTATGGAACACTTCAAACCTGTTCAGGGTCAACCACAGTATCCGTATAGAAGTCTCGTCCAGTGCATTTCCGAAGTACGCAAGGAATCTCAATATCCGCGGAAACCCGGGAGAAATGGAATCGTGGGAAACGGCCGTGCAAAAAGTATTCCACGGATCGAACAATCCTTCCAGGATCATTCTTCCCGCGACCGGATCTGTTGACGACAAGTTTCAACCCTGACACGAACTAATTTATACGCTTTAAATCTGATCTCAGTCGATGCGGTCAGGGTTATTCATACAGACAGGAATAAGGGGTGTCGAAAGGGATCAGGCACTGAAAATAATCTCATCCATGCTTCCCTCCTCAATCGTACTGTTCAGGGGTGATTTCAGCAATGAAACCGAGTTACAGGAACTTATAAAGGATATCCAGAAGTTATACGCGATCGAGAAAAGCACAGTTCCTCCTGTTTTTGCCATAGATCAGGAGGGTGGAAATGTTGTGAGGATACCATGGCTGGATTATAATCCTAGCAATTATTTCCTCGGGCAGGTTAATAACGAAAAACTCACAAATTATGTCGGACTTGTTACCGGAAGTGACCTTTACCGCCTTGGAATAAGGTGGAATCTGGCTCCGGTACTGGACATACTTAACAATTATAATCAGGTTCTTCTCGAAAGAAGTTTCGGGGAAGATGTTGAAACTGTTGCCATAAACGGGGCTGCCTACATTTCCGGGTTACAGAATCAGGGTGTCGCTGCAACAGCAAAGCATTTTCCCGGACACGGTGGAGTTCTTGAGGATTCGCATCAGACACTGCCCAGGGATAAAAGGACCATGAATGCACTGCTCAACGATGCCTTCCCGTTCAGGGCGGCAATAATGGCAGGGGTACGGACGGTAATGCTTTCCCATGTTCTATACGAGGAACTGGACGCCGATAACCCTGCGACATTGTCACAGAAGGCATATGATCTACTGAGAAAAACGTTCCAGTTCAACGGGCTCGTGATAACTGACTCGGTTGACATGAAAGCGGTATCCCGGAACTATTCAACGCCGGAAATTGTCTCGAAAACAGTAGGGCTTGGGGCGGACCTGGTAGAATGTGCCGATCTTCAGACCTCAGTTGAACTCAGTGATTCTATACGGGGCATTGACAGTGACAAATTGAAGAAAAAAGTTGAAAGAATATCATCATTCCTTCCGGAAAAAAAGGTTAATTTCAGGCCTCCACGGGAAGTTCTCCAGTCCTTTTCAATAATATCGAGCAAGGTTCACAAGCAGATATACATTGACCCGGACAAACATTTTTATGTAGTGCTGCTGGACAGTATCGCGGAAAGCCAGGTTGCGGAGGAGTATTCAACAGCCGGCGCGCTGACCAGAAGCCTTAAGGAAAACTACTTTGACTTCACGCTGATGGATGCAACTGCTTTCAGGGGATTCCACCTTTACGGGACACAGATGATTATTGTGGGCCGAAATGAGCATCTCAAGGACAGGGTCTCATCAATTACGGAGAAATGCGTGCAAAACAGGTGTGTATTCATCTCCACAAGCATATCAAAGGATATCGGAATCATTCCGGAAAACGTCGGATATATCGCAGCCTATTCGAGCAAGCCTGAGAATATCCTTGGCGCTATCTACAGGGCTATGAAGTTCTTCTGATATCCGGCCGGGGAAAAAACTGATGATCCAGTTTCTATTACTTTGTACAGGCCAGTACAGAATCGCTGCTTAAGGGATAAGGCCGGTATTATGATCAGTGAAAATTGCCATTGATTCGCTTCTGAAACCGAGGTTTTCGTAAAGACTCTTCGCTGTGAAATTATCGGACCGTACAAACAGGGAAGCGTAAGAAGAGAATTTGGCAAGGTCTTTGAGGATTCTCCTGATGATATCACTCGCATATCCTTTTCCTCTGTGCTCCCGGGAAGTATAAAATGCTCCCACTGTTGAAATATCACTATTAATGGACATAATGGCGCCTCTGGAAACAAGCAAGCCGTCGTGAAGGATGCCGTATACCAGACGTTCGTCGATAAATCTGGCTTCCCTTGCCAGTACTTCTGAATCAGCAGGACTCTCCCGATACCCTGCCAGATTGAGTGATCCTTCAGCGTTACTCCGGCCAAGTTTCAAGACTCCCGGGCCAGGGCTGATGATTTCTGGAGTGCGGTCAAGTTTATTCAGCATAAGGTTCTCGCGAAAATGTATCGAATCGGGAAAAGCTGTTTTCAGGTCTTCTTCGAGTTCAAACGGGGCCTGTATGGTAATCCTCCCGTATTTTATGGAACGTAAAAGCGCAGGGGCACATTCATCGGAACTGACTATCCAGGCCAGCGGATCATGCCATATATGCGGGTTATAACCGGAATGAAAGATTATCAGGCATCCGGAAATTGAATCAGCCTCACGTACAACGAATGTTTCACATTTTTCGGGAAAAGCGGACGCCGCATGTATCATGTTGGCGGTGAATGGCAGATGCGAAGAGAGATATGGATACACTTTCTCCCCGTATTTCCCCAACAGCCTTTCAACCTGCTTACCATCCGTCATTCTTGTATCTCCCGGAAAATCTTCCCACGCCATATGGAAATTCGGAATTGAGTTTTATGGCGGTGACCGGCGATCGGAATACCTAGATATATTCTCTTTTCAGGGTTACTCCGAGGCCTGCGTCCTCGTTGGAAGATATGTATCCGTCCTTCAGTTCGATTCCTTTTTCAGCGATATCTTTTACGATGCTGCTGTAGCCGTCCAGGTCAGTATATTTCACGCCTTTCTTGGCCAGTGCAACAACAAGACCTGCTGTGTTGGACAGTCTTGTCTCGATCATGCATCCAATCATTACAGGGGCTCTGAAAGATTCTGCAGTGTTAACCATCTTGACAGAATCAGTTATTCCGCCGGACTTCATGAGCTTTATATTGATCCCGTCCGCAGCCTCCATGCCGAGGATAGTGGACACGTCTTCAGGAGTGAATATGGCTTCATCAGCCACCACTGGTATTGCGGTATTGTTCCGGACAAACTTGAGGGCCTTCAGGTCGTTTGCAGGGACAGGCTGTTCCAGAAATTCAATTTCATAGGCTTCCAGTTTGCGTGCAATCTCCACGGTTTTCTTTGCAGTGTAGGCCTGGTTAAAGTCCACGTAGACCATCCTGTCCGGTCCGATTACTTCCCTGACCGCCTTGACTCTGTCAAGATCCTCCTTAATTCCGGAACCCATTTTTATCTTGAAAACCTGTATGCCTGAATCCAGCAATTCCTTTGCCTGCTGTTTCGCTGAATTCCGGTCAACAAGATCAACGGTGTACGATGTGAGAATATTACTTCTGTAGCCGCCAAACATTTTCTTCAGGCTGATATTTGATCGTTTTCCGATTATGTCCCATATGGCAGTGTCCACGGCATTCCTGCTGGCTTTAGCGGATTTCATCAGGCTCTTCATCTTCTCATTAATTAATTCCGGGTTTTCATCCATTTTAATGAGCTGTTTTGAGAAAACATTCAGTTCATGCTCTATAGAGCCCATAGTGTCACCGGTTATGAACGGCGTTGGTGTTGCTTCTCCATAACCCGTGAATCCATCATCGGAAACCACCTTCACCAGGAAACCTTCGTAAGCGTCGGTCGATCCAAGGGAAATCTTGAAAGGCTTTTTCATCTGGAGTTCCAGTTTTGTGTATGAGATAGACTTGATCACTCCCTGGTATCTTAGCCCGATAAATAATTTTCTTCCATCTCAGGGGTGCTTATGGGTATGTTCTTGCCCGATCCGCGAAAAGTGAATCAGCGGTACAGCAGAAAATTCTCCCTGCTCTCCCTGAATAACCGGAGATCGTCCTGCCACGAATTTACAATATCCTGAGCGGAATTTCCTTCCTCAATCATGGAAATTAGTTTGTTGGAACCATACAGAAGTCCAAGCCACCTTTTATTTATCTCAATCCTGCCGTGCCTGTATGCTTCAATCATCGTTTCAATTGCAAATTTCAGGGGATTGTAGGAATCTCTGTCTGTTATGTGCAGATAATAACCCCCGACTCTCTGGTTCCTGAACGGATCAAGCAATGGTGTGAACTCAGTTCTCCTGAGCGTGAGGCCATCGGTACCTTTGAGATTCATGTCCCAGAGAAATGGCGATCCGATCTGGAGAAAAGGGTAGGGGGTCCCTCTTCCAAGACTCATGTTAATCCCCTCCAGAAAGCACATTCCCGAATAATTGATGGCCGCACTCACGGAGGGAAGATTCAGGGACATTGGTATATAGTGTGGCATAAGATCATCAAGATATGTATCCCTGCTGTACCCGCTCATTTCAACGACCTTTACATCTGAACCTATTTCTTCGTCAAAAAGTCTGGAAAGCTCGCCTATTGTCATCCCGTATCTGGTCGGTATCTCCTTTATGCCGACAAAGGATGAAAATTCCTTGAGAAGAACCGGACCATCCACAATATCAGATCGGATGGGATTGGGGCGATCAAGCACCAGGAGCCTCCCCTTCTGGGGCTTCATGGTTGTCATTACTTTATAAAGGGTCGATATGTAAGTGTAGTGTCTTACCCCTGCGTCCTGCACATCAAAAATAATCGTGTCGAACTCTTCGAACAGAGACCTGTCAGGATCGCGTGTGTCGGATTTATAGAGTGATTTTACTGGAATATGGTTATAGGTCTCGTCCGGGACTATTTCACCGTTATTGTATGTTCCGTAGAAACCGTGTTCAAGTGAAAAAATGCAATTTAATTTCACGTTCTTCCGGGTAAGGTAATCTATATTCTGCTCAATGTTACCGGTCACTCCGGTAGAATTTGTAATTATCCCGACAGAGCCCTTGAGTTCATTCGTCTCTATATTATCAATTCCAAGCCGGAAAACCATCTAATCTGTCGATTCATTCTTATGACTTATTTCTTTTCATGGTTGATCCGGCGTGAACATTCATGGGGGACAACGCAGCAGGCACGAAGGAACTCAATCTCAAACGACTTACCTTAATGCATGAAGAGGTATTTTTTCCGCTCTTCTGCTGGGAGCAACATAATCTTCCTGTCTATCTGTCTTACAAGATAATCTATGTCTCCTTCTTCAACGCTTATCCCGTTTTCGATCAGAGTTAACAGTATTGATCCCGCCACAGCGTGATACCCGTATATGGGTCGCAAAAACTCCGCCTCTGGTATGGCATTCCTTACAGCTTCAGTCATGGAATTCCAGTAAATGTCTCCCGATCGGTATACTCCGCCATAACCGCTGACAGTAATTTCTCCCCTTATCCCCAGCCGCCTGTGAAGACTCAGGACACATTTCGCAGCCTCTCTCGCAGCCTCCCTGATTAAGTCAGTACAAAGATCATCACCCGAATTAGCCATTTCAGAAACTATTGTGGCTAAACTGGCGATCTCCCTGATGTTGATCTTCTTGCCATATACTTTATTTACCAGGTCCCTTCCTTTTTCCACCTTGAATTTCTCCTTGAGTCTGAGATTCAAGTTACTGGAATATTCACTTCGTCCATCCTCCAGCTTTGCGGTTTCCTGTAAAGCGCGTTTGCCAATATAGAATCCTCCGCCCTCATCTCCTATAAGCCATCCCCATCCGCTGGATCTTTCCACTCTTTCCCCGTATCTGCTGTAAGCTATCATGCCGGTTCCGGGGGCGGCAATGATACCGTTTCCATCAAGGAATCTTGAAAAATACCCGGCTTCACCATCATTGAGAAGCTGATATTTCAGGTTCTTCTCGGAACGTTCAACGATTCCCCTTATGATCTCAGTGGAACGATCAGAATCCTTCACTCCGGCTATGGCGAGAATTATGCTCTTAATCTGATTCCTGTCCTTTCCAGATTGTTCAAGAGCGCCCTGTACTGCCTTTTTTATATTTTTCACGGTATTTGGAATGCCGATATTACGGTAATTGGACGGGCCGGCAACACCAAGGCCTTCAATCTCTTTCTGTTCATTGAAAACCGCAGCAACAGTTTTCGTGGCACCACCATCAAGAGCAATCCATGTCATTCCATACGGAATTGAATGGTAATTAAGAATTTGATGTAGATATGAAGATATGGAACTTGTAGTGCTTTTCTCAAAACGGGACAAAACGCGGAAAGAATTCAGATAGGAGTCCGCGTTGCAAATCTATGAGTTGAACCAGAATTTGAATGTTAGAGGGTTTCTCAGTTAACATTTGGTGAAGTGGGCAAAGTAATTTCAGATCATGGTAAATATTCTTGCACAAAGCAGCAGATCAAAAATCACCTCCAGAGTGATCATTTGGCTGAACAACATTGATGTCGGAGGAAAAGAACTGCCAAGCAATGCCGATTAGCAGAGAGATTTCACAAAACTGTTCAAGATTTTCAGTCAGCGAAGCTGATAGATATTGTATTCTTTAAAGGGCATGTTGCCTTATATCCGGGCATCAGGACACAATCCGCTCCAATGACCTCTACGATTCAGTGTCTATCGATAACTTCTTCGACGAGTCATCAGGTGATGTAATAATTGAAGGTGGAGCTGGCAGTGGGCATGCAATGCTCTACGTTAGAAACAATTTAGTGATACAGAGTGACCCTGCTGCAATCATAGCAGTTGTGTTGCCTGCGCATAAAAGAAACAAAAATTAAATCCGGAAAAATTAGTTCGACGGCCGAATTTATTCTGTCAGTTTTTATCAATTTATCGGATGGAAACAGGCAACCCAGTGCTCGTGTGAAATTTTCCTCAATTCCGGCTTTGTTGTTTCACATTCTGAAGTCTTGAACGGACATGTGTGAGCGAATGTGCAACCTTTGATTCCACCATTGTATACATTGTAGTCAGTATGCCTTTCCTCTCCTGGCAATATTCTTACCCCTGCTCTCGGATAAGACCTGATAAGGAGGTCTGTGTAGGGATGCTTTGGCGATTTCGTAATCTCGTCAGGGTTGCCATATTCAACAATCCTTCCAAGATTCATCACAGCCATGTCATCGGCAATGTACCTTGAAGTGGCTATCTCGTGGGAAATATAGAGCATTGTGAAATTCAGCTCATTCTTAAGGGATTTCATGAGGTTTATCACTGTTGACGTGATGGAAACATCCAGCATTGATGTTGGCTCGTCTGCAACCACAAATTCAGGATCGTTGATCAGTGACCTGGCGATGGCAACCCTTTGTCTCTGGCCACCTGAAAGACTTTTGGGATAAATATCAAGGAATTCAATGCCCGGTGACAAGCCCACCTTGTCAAGCATTTCAGCTGCCCTGCCACGTCTTTCGCTCCTGCTCAGCCCTTTCTGGAATGACTCCAGGGGGGCGGACACCGTAGTGAAGATACTGTCATAGGGATTTAGCGAAGAATACGGGTCCTGGAAAATCATGTGGGTCTTGGATCTGAAATCCCTTTGCTGGCTCTTGTTGAGTTTTGAGATATTTTTTCCCTGGAAGTAGATATGGCCTGACGTGGGTTCCAGAAGGCCCAGGGAAGCCAGTCCGAATGTAGTTTTCCCGCTTCCGCTCTCGCCCACTATGGAAAGAGTCTTCCCCTTTGTTATAGAGAAACTAATGTCATCCATTGCATAGTTGGTTGAATGGCCCGACTTGTAGATCTTGTTAACATTTCTGAATGAAATAATCTCATCCGGCGGAGGAGCGTATTCTTCAGCTCTCTGTCTCCTGTTCATCAACACTTAATTCACCCTTCCCACAATGGAATTCAATCCACTGCCTCCACTTCTCGGGCCATCCTACCCGGATGAATGCACTCCACATATCCTTCACCATAAGATTTACCCGGAGACAGATCATAGGTGCCGCATGCAGGCTCTGCGAGAGGACATCTGCTCATGAAACTGCATCCCTGAATGGGTTTTCTCAAATCCGGGGGAGTACCCCCCATAGTTTTCAGAAATGCATCCCTGTTGGTGTTAAGGGAAATCATTGAGGAAAGAAGCATGGCTGTATAGGGATGCTGCGGCGACTTCAGGAGTTTTTCTGCTGAACCCACCTCCACGGGTCTTCCGGCATAGAATATTGCAAGCCTGTCAGCTATGGATGAAGCCACTGAAAGATCGTGTGTGATGAACATCACTGTAAGATTCAATTCTTCCTTGATTTTTATTATGGATGAGAGTATCTCCTTCTGTACCACAACATCCAGTGCTGTAGTGGGTTCATCGGCAATTAGAACGGATGGTTCACAGGACAACGCAAGCGCGATGCTCACTCTTTGCTTCATTCCGCCGCTGAGTTCATGTGGATACATCTTCTTGACCTGTTTCCCAAGACCTGCGATTTGCAGATACTTTTCAATTCTTGCCTGGTAATCGCCTCCTAAATTGTGTGCTTCAAAGGTATCTATGAACTGTCTCTCTATCCTTGCGACTGGATTGAGAACATTCATGGCAGACTGAAAAATCATTGAAATATTTACCCATCTGAATTCCCTCAGTTTCGGCAGGCTCAGGTCAAGGATAGACACATCACCGTCTTTGTCATGATATGTTATTGACCCGCTGACTATTTCACCGGGGCTGTCAATCAGTCTGAGTATTGAAAATCCGAGGGTGGACTTTCCTGAACCAGATTCTCCAACAATTGCAAGCACTTCTCCTCTTTCTACTTCCAGGCTGAGGTCTCTCAGTGCATTAACATCACCGGACGGGGTGTGAAATACCGTGTTAAGTTTCCTTATGGAAAGTATTGGGAAACTCACCTTACCTCACCTGACCTCTGTCCCACATATTCATTCAACCCGGTACCAAAGAGGTTCGCGGCGATACCAATCAACGCTATAGACAATCCCGGGGGGACAATCCACCACCAGGCATTGTAAACGATAGCATCCGATGACTGTGCCCAGTAAAGTGATGTACCCCAGTTCACGGATGAAAGGTCTCCCAGGCCAAAGAAGGCGAGTCCTGCCTGGGCTACGATAGCTCCAACGACAACGTAGACAGCATTGATTATAATCAATGGCAGGAGGTGGGGGAAAATCTCCTTAAACAGCACTTTGCTGCCGGAATAACCTGACAATTTGGCCGCATTCACAAATGGCCTCTCCTTCAATGTTAGTACCTGGGATCTGATGACCCTCGACATGAATGGCCAGGAAAGCATTCCCAGAATAAGTATAGTGGTTGTGTTGGTTGGCGGGAGGTAGACCGCCAGAATGACCAGCAGTGGGAAAGTTGGTATGATGAGAAGCACATCCACCGTCCTCATAAGGATATTATCTATGGCTCCACTGTAATAGCCGGATATGAGGCCCACTGCTGTTCCCAGAAAAGTAGTAATCAGCGATACTGTAGCACCAACGAAAAGTGAGGTCCCTGTTCCAATCACGAACCATGAATAAACGTCATGGCCAATGTAATCGGTGCCAAGCAGATGTGCTGACGATGGAGGTAGCCAGCTTTGGAAACTGGTATTATATGGGCTGTAAGGGGCTATGAATGGACCCAGGATACCCAGAAGGGTGAAGGCGAGGAGGATAATGAGGCCCGACAGGAACTTCCTGTTTCCGAGAGCACCACGTATGAAACTATCTTCATCTGTTTGCTTTTTTGTTTTAAGTGATTTGCTTGCCAATGGCTCTAATTCTGGTAACATTTTCTCACCTCAACTCCACTCTTGGATCCAGATATGCATAGAGGATATCGGAAATAAAATTCGCTATAATGACTGTAAGGGTAATCATCAGGAATATGCCATCAACGAGTGGGTAATCAAGGGATGTAACAGCGACATAAAGGGCATCGCCTATTCCTGGATACGAGAACACAACTTCTACAAAGAATGCTCCGGCCACAACATAACCAAAAGCTAGGACTATGTGCGTTGCAACTGGCAGAACAGCGTTTCTGGCAGCGTAGTTTTTCACGATCAATCTTTCAGGTATTCCCTTTGCTTTTGCCAGCGTGAGATAATCTTCCCTGTTCTGGTTCACCATCGTATTACGCATGGTAAGGGAGAATCCGGGAAACGACACGAGAACAAGTGTGAAAATAGGCAATATACTATGCTTTATAACACTCAGGATGAAGGCTGCCGTGAAGGAAGGGACCAGTGTAACAGAGAAGGCACCGGATATGGGAAGCAGATTTGTAAGGTAAAGCGCAAAAACAAGCTGGAATATCACTGCTATCCAGAAGAATGGTATAGAGGTGAGTCCCATAAAGAGGGCAGAAACAAAGGTTTCTTTCCTTGTCCCGCTGTGCCATCCGATATATTTCCCGACAATTACGCCTATAAGAGATGATATTGCAGTGGAGGTCCCAAGAAGATAAAGTGTCCAAGGAAGGTGAGTTGCAATTACATTAACAACCGTTGATGGGTAATAGTAGTATGAAATTCCCAGGTTTCCGTGAAATAACTCAATGATATAACGCTGAAACTGATACCATAGACTTGGGTTCTGGAGCCCGAATTGTGACTCAAGAAGCTTGATCTGGTTTGGGGGAAGGTAATGATATTTTGTCAGAAGAATTGTGTAAACTGGATTTCCAGGAACCAACCTGGGCAGGAGGAAATTGATAATTAACGCAATGATTGCGGTGACAATGGCATAGCTCGTTCTAGTTGCCAGATATTTTCTAGTAATCATCTAATCACATCAAAAAAAGGGAAAAAAATGGATTTAAAATAGTTTATGTTTATTTTTCTTCCTTACCCTTCTTTCCTTTGAGGGTGTAGACGACTACTCCTCCAACGACGATAGCAGCAACAACTCCGCCAAGGACATAATACAGCGTGCTACTGCTGGAAACTGGTGCAGGAGGTGTGTAGGAGGATGTTATCTGCATCAGATTGTAAGGACTGTCCATTGTCAGGTTCGGAAGGAATCCCTGTACCATCTTGCTGTTGTAGGCATAGTAATTGTTTGCGTTTCCTATTGGAACCATTGGGACCTGGTTGTCAATGATCTGCTGCATCTGGTTGAGGTCATTTGTGTAATTAGAACCAGTTGCACTGACGGTCGTGTTGAACAGACCATTCAGTGAAGCGTTGGAGAAGTGCTCAACATTCCAGAATCCACCATTATAGTCATATGGTGCCTGTAGCTGTATATATGGATTCGTGAATGATGGAACGTATCCGAAGTATGTCAGGGTTGTGAAGTTGGCACCGAACGTGTCGCTGCCCCACGTACTGAACGGAACGTTTTGCAAAACTGCGTTGATTCCCAACACCTTGAGATCAGACTGTATGAATGTTCCCGCTGCCTGCCAGTCAGCAACCGGCGGTTCCTGAATGGTTAATGTAAGCTGCTTGAGGGATGTATTGTTGAGGAGTTCTACTCCTGAAGATGTTATATTCTGGTGATAACCCGCAAGTTCAAACTGATGGAGAGCCTTTGTGTCATTGAACGAGTAGTTAGTGAGACCTGGCGCCCAGTATGCTTTAAGCACTGTTGGAAGACCTCCGTATGAGATGTTTGAACCCCATGATCCGAGTCCGTCTTCAGCTTTCTGCATGATCTGTGTCTTGTTTATCGCGTATGCCAGACCCTGCCTGAAGTGCGGGTTTGAGAATGTTGGAAGCGTGTCGTTCATCCACAGGTAGAATGTCCACGGCTCAACCTGGTTCACGTTTGTTATATTTGCTGTTCCGGAAAGTGCGTTATAATCACTCAGTGAGGGGAATACACCGGCTATGGATCCATCCTCAAGTGAAAGTGTTGCTGCAGAAGTGGATTTGAACTTCTCAACATAGAAGGTTTCTATGTGAGGTGCTCCCATCCAGAAGTGAGTGTTTGCAACAAGGATTGCACCCGCAGATGATATATTCTCCAGTGTGAATGGGCCGGCAGAAATCTCCTGTCCGTATGGTCCCATATTCGTGTAGCTTCCGATGTTTGCTGGCGTTCCATTGTCATATTGGTTCCATGAAGCAGGTACGATTGTCTGTGAAGTAACGTACAGGAACCAGAGTGAACTTGTTGTGTTGAAGTTGAATGAGACTGTGGAGTTGTTATCCCATGATTTGACGCTGGTAAGGTGCGATGCCAAATTGTATGAGTCGAGAGAACTGTTTTTGGTAATAGCGTTGAATGTGAAAACAACATCCTTACCGGTAATCGGTCCTACAACTGAACTTCCCTGCACCCAGTCGGCATTGGGATTCAGGTGGTATGTTATGTTTTCTGCTCCAGAGCTGTAGGCAATTGACCAGGAACTGGCAAGCCAGGGTGTAAATGTTCCATCAGCCCACTGGAAACCAAGTGAGTCGGCGTAAATTTCTTGGGTAATAATGGTGGCAAGGCTGTTCGACGCTGTAAGTGGATTAAGGTCGCTGACCGATGTTGAAACCGGAGTTCCAAAAATAAACTCGCCCGAGGGTCCGGAGGACGATGCAGCCGATGAGGTTGGTAACGCTGCAGTAAAACCCAAGGCAACAACGGCTAAAACCATAAAACCCACTATGATTTTCTTAATATTGTTAACCATTGACCTTCGCTACAGATTTCTCATATATAAACTTTCGTTTCTCAATGTTCGGTCGAGTATGTTAGCTACTGGTCCACGAATCAATTTACCACCTTAATTCGGCAAATAGAGCATCTCATGTTTTAGCAAGCGACGATTTTCATTATCCCCCGTCGCTTTTCTCCTGCTTCCATATTTGATATCACCACGAGATTGTATGCAATGGCCTTCAGCCCCATTGCAGTGTCATAAACCCCATTCCCGGAGTACCGTATATTCTCTCTATTTCCGGCCTGAATTCTATTCCGGTCTTCCAGTTCACATATTCTGCATCCTCCGCAAGATTTTCAAGTAATCTGTCGATTGTGCCTCTGTGATACTATGTTATCTCCTCTATGGGACGGATTTCATTCTTTTTCGCTAGGAGTTTACAGATATTTATGATCTCAGTTTCAGGAAGGTGCTTCTGATACAGTGACGTCAACGGGGTCTCGGAGAATGTGTGGTTGCAGTGAAGGCACCTGTACAACTGATGGCCTGCACGATTCTTTTCCCTCTTTATTGTGTCCTCTTCTCTCTCCATGCCGAATCACCTGCAGCTGTGATTCTGGTATGTGACCAGATGCTCGTCTCTTGGACTGGCCATGAGTTTTGATGCGGGGAAAATATATTAAACCAAATAAAGTACGACACTACCCAATATCCGGATATTATTAGAATCCAACCATTGTCAGTAATTCCCATGATCGGTATTTGACAGCGACACCAGCACTCTGAAAGCCTGATATGCGTGAAGCATATCGCCTGCCTGAGCAGCCACAGTATATGCATCGATCCTCTCCACTCCGGGGAATATCATGCAACTGTCCGCCATTCCTGAATTTTGAAACTCCAACGAGATACTAACCGGGGGCTCTACAGAAAATATTCTGCCTTTCAATGCCGTTGCCCTCTTCGCAGCAGAGGTCAACTCATCATCTGACGTTTCCATTGGCATGTTGGCTGCACTGTACCGGGAAATTCCCTCCTTCAGGACAACGAATTCAGCTTCTTCTAATACTTTGTTAGCTTCCGATACTGCAGCTTTATCGCCAGCAAAGAAGACCACAGGTTTCCCGAAGAAACCCGCAACACCGGCACTGAGGCCAATCTCCCCCATTTCCTCACCATTGACCTTCAGGCGATGAACATTTGTGGAATATGTATGATCCAGAACCCCGAAGAGGGTTCCGGCTTTGCTATGGTAACCCAGAAAAAATGCCTTGTCGCATGATCGGACTCCTTCTACCATACTGAGAGGCTTCGGATAACCGGAAATAAGGTTCACACGATTATCTAATTCCGATGCCCGAATGTTCCGGTTTCCGTCGTGAGCATCGACAACGTATATTTCTTCGGATCCGCCCGACCTGATTCCCTTTGTGGTTGCATTGATGCTTCTGGTTGCGATCTCTCTGCCAAGAGAATACTCCTTCATTTGCGGTAGCACCTGTGAACCATGTGTTATTCCATTTAGCCCTTCCATGTCAACTGAAACGAGGGTCCTCATGAACTATCATATTCCAAACATATAAAAGAGAATCCTGTGGTCGAGTCATTATAATCGGGTTAATAACCGGGGGCCAGGGAAATAAACTCTTTTATCTTAATGCAGTTGATCCCTTCGAAATGCCTGAAAGCAGTTTAGTTATTGTTCTTGGGATGCGACTATCATCAGATACTATCGGAGAGGAACTCGTGGGACGCATGGATATCGGGCTCAGAGTCATGACGGAACAACCAGCTGAATTTATTATGGTCTCCGGAGGTTATACCAACCCGAAAATTGACATCTCCGAGGCACTGGCAATGAAAACATATGCGATGAATAAGGGGATACCCGAGGAATCAATAATAATGGAGGAGCAATCGGTTGACACAATCGGCAACGGAATTTTTTCAAGAAAATTAGTCGAATCCAGGAACCTTGCGCACAAGATATTCGTTGTGACCAGTTGTTATCACACCCCGAGAACGAAGTATATCTTTGATCACTATTACGGCGATAATTTCATTCTGAACTATGATTATTGTTACAATGTATTTTCTGAAAAAGCTCAGCTGGAGAAGTCTAAATTTTTGAGAGACCGTGAGTTCTTTGAAGATGCGAAGAAAAATAAACGTTGAAACATCTCCCGCGTTTGAGCCTGAAAATAACGTTTAAGCTTCAAAATTCAGGGCATATAATTTTGCAAAAAAATATTACCAGAAAAATTGAAGTTTGACGCTTGCGAGGAGTCCGGCATCAGTTAGAAAAGATGACCTCAACTTCCAAAAATCTCCGTCTTGGCATAATCTTCCGCCTTAAGCCTACCGTTGGCCTGTCCAGTTTCGTCAAAAAGATAGACTCTGTTTTTCTCCACATAAACTGTCTTCATTTTCCCCTCCGCAATCTGATCAAACTGTTCCCGGCGCACGCTAAAATATAGACTTTCGCCATTAATTCTCATGAGTACCAGCGCCTCATTGCCGAGAAGATTTATGCCCTCAATTTTACCAGTCAGCTCTATATATTCTTCTCCTTTGGCGTCGTGAGTTACGGCAACAGCTCGCGGTCTTACGCCTATGGACCCCGATTCAGCACCAACTCCCTTCAGTGTCTCGGGAGCACTGAGAATATTCATGGGGGGACTTCCAATAAACGAAGCGACAAAGGAATTAACCGGTTGTTCAAAGACATTCATTGGAGGGCCCATTTGTATGAGCTTCCCACCATTCATCACAGCAACCTTCGTGCCAAGCGTCATCGCTTCCAGCTGGTCATGCGTAACATATACGGTCGTTATCCCGGTCTCATTATGTATTTTTTTGAGTTCAAAACGAACCGTGTCCCTCAACTTCGCATCAAGATTGCTTAGCGGTTCGTCCATCAGGAGCAGTTTCGGGTTTTTCACAAGGGCTCGGGCTATGGCCACTCTCTGTCTTTCACCACCGGAAATGTTACTGGGTTTCTTGCCCAGTATATGTTCTATCGCAAGAAAAGAGGAAACTTCTTTCACCTTGTCAATGATTTGCTGTCTCTCCGTATGGGCAATTCTCAGAGGAAACGCTATGTTTTCGAAGACAGTTTTGTGAGGATAAAGTGCGTAATCCTGGAACACTAACGATAATTCTCTCTTGCTTGGAGACAGATCATTAATTACGTTTCCGTCTACTATAACATCGCCGGAAGTTTGCTGAACCAGGCCAGCAATTATTCTCAATGTAGTGGTTTTTCCGCATCCCGAGGGTCCGAGAAAGACAAAGAAGTCTTTGCTTTCGATTTTAAGGTTCAGGTCTTCTATTATGGTCTTATTTCCAATTCTTAAGTTAATGTTTTCAAGTCTAAGTTCTGTCAATAAATACACCTCTCATTTAAGGGCACCTGCAAATACGTTGCTCTTGAGATACCTCTGAAGCACGAGCACAAGTACAATGACCGGTATCATGAGTATTATGGAAAATGCATCTGCCGCTTGAACTCCACCTACGCCACGTGTGATTTCATAATATATGAGGACGGGTAGGGTAGTGTGCAGCGGGGCTATTATGGAAGCGAGCACAAATTCATCCCAGGAGAAAAGCCAGGCCAGAATCACTGCCACATATATTCCGGTTAATGCCAGTGGCAAATCGATACTGTAGAATGCCTGCAGTTTACTGGCACCATCTATCTGGGCAGATTCCGAGAGTCTTGACGGAACACTCTTGAATGTTCCCACCAAAACATAAGTTATCATTGGCAGAGCAATCGAAGACTGCGCCAGTGCGATTCCAAAAGCCGTATTATATAGCCCGAGAATTAACATAGTCCTGGCTATTGGTACAGCAATTACTATTTCAGGCACCATCTGGGTTACGAACAGGAATATAATTATCGAGTAGCCGAGGCGTTTTGGCATTTTGGAGATGGCGTATGCACCCGGAATGCCAAAAAGCAGACAAATTCCGGAGACCAGGAACGCCGTTTCCAGGCTGAGAATCAGGTGGGGCATGAAATCGTATACTGCGATCACAAGGAAAAATCTTGAAAACGTAATTGTTGAGGGGATCAGCACAGGACTCGAATTAAATATCTCGCCGGATGGGGCGAGGGCTATGATCATAATCAGATATAAAGGGAACAAAACGAATATTGAAACAATTATCATAGCAATGTACCATAGCAAACTCTTACCGATATTATTCATCTGACCCTCTCTCCATTAATCTGTTTGACGCATAAATGTACAAAGCCACAAAAATCATCACTATTACAAGAAGGATGGTTGCGACAGCATCTGCAAGATTGGCTGATCCAAGTGAAAACGAAGTATATATGTCATATGAAAGAGTTCCGAGAAACAGCAGGTTATTGCCAACAAGGATCAGTGGAAGTGAAAGTATATTAAATTCTGAAACTGCCCGGATAATAAGTGCGATCATGATAAAGGGGAACAGGCTGGGTATGGTCACATGTACAAATTGCTGGATCTTTGAAGCCCCGTCAATGGCGGCGGCCTCGTAAAGACTATCCGGAATAGTTTGCAATCCACCCAGAAGAATGAGCATGATCAATGGAAAGGTTTTCCATGAATCTGCTACGGCAACTGATAGGAATGCTATGGGCCCCCTGATCCAGTTTATACCTGAATGTATCAGGCCCAACTTCAACAGTATCTCATTACCGTACCAGCCGGATGGTGCAAAAATGAATGTGAATCCTATGGCGGAAACGACTGTGGCAACGCCATAGGGAAGCATAACAATTGAACGGAAAAATGTTCTTCCTTTAAAATTCCTGTTAAGGAGAAGCGACGTCAGCAAGGCCAGGGCAAATTCAATGACCAGAGCAAGTCCAACGATAATGACCGTATTCGTGGTTTTATTCAGTATTGAATAGGTCGGAGTGGCAAGCTGCTGGTAGTTATAAGTGCTATATCGTCCCAGGACCTGAAAACCAAGGAGTATACCTCGAATAATTGGCAAAACGTTAATCCATGAAATAAAAATTAAGAGCGGGAAAATAAAAATAATTTCTAATAAATTTTTTTTAATTATTTTAGTGACTCTCATAATGTCCCATCACGAAGTACTCTTTGGTCCCAAATAGGCTCCCGATGGAATAATGGTTCCGTTCTGGTATTCTGACGGGTAAGCAGTGCCACCATAGTATATTTTCAGATAGTGGTACATGCTCGAGTGTGCCTGACTAAGGGCGTGCGAGACGTTTCCTCCATTCATAATAACCGACCATGCGCTGTCAAAGTAGTTATCCCACTGGGTCATCCATGGAACTGCTGGTCTGAAGATTCCATTAGATTCTTCGTACTTTATCAGCTTGAACTGAAGCGACTGTGCAGACGGCGTAGCATATGCCGCTTCATTCACAACAGGCCATGTCAGGTTTTGCATCAATTGTATCTGAACCTTCTTTGAATCAAGGAACTGTATCCAGTGAAGTGCTGCCCATAGGTGAGGTGTGTTGTTTACTATTCCCAGAGCGTCTCCTCCCACTATGAATTGAGCGATATTATTTGGTCCAGTAAATCCGTGGGTGAGTCCAAGTTCTTTTCCGGAAGTCACATTATGTGGCGCTATGGTTGTATTGTTCCATCCGTTGTTTGCAAGAATCGAGGTTATGTAAGGCCACTGATTCAAGTACTGGTAGTTGTTCGACATAAGTCCCTTGTAGGAACCCCAGTAGCCGGTTGCATTATACGGGGACATCAATCCTGTTTTTTCCATATTCTGCAGGAAGGTCAGGGCTGCAATATCTCCGGTTGTGTTAAAAGCCATTGGATTTCCGCCAAATTCCGCCATCCACTGAAATACCTGTGTTGGGGTGCTGGCTCCGCCGTGTCCCATCATGTTGAACGGACTCGCGTAAAGACCATTGTGAGTCGTAGAGTAATTGTTCAAGTCCCACATGTCTGCCTTCAGGTTCGTTACGTTCGTCGGGGTGGTAATATTGGTATACCCGGCTGATCTAACCTGGTTCAAAGCAGACTGATTGTAATACGCCAACTGTACATTTCCTCTTACTGGGAAGAAGTAGAACGTTCCACTGAAATTCCCCTCATTATAGTACGCGGGGATTATTGATCCGTTTGCCGCAGTTGCAGTGGCTGAAGAATTCATAGGTTCAAGCTGTGACAGATAAGGAGTAAGATTCATGACAAGCCCGCTTGATACAAGCGGTCCAATGAAACCATTATCCTGCTGGACAACGTCAATGGTTGGGGTAGGTTCTTGAGCTTGCAGTGTGCTAACAACAGTTGAAGCTGACTGAGTAGTGAACTGTATCGTCACATTGGGGTACATCTGTTGAAACTGCGGTTTAAGTGTGCTGTTGTAATACGCATATTCACTAGGTGCAAGCGATATGTTGACAGTAAGTACTGTTTTGTTCGATTTAGCTGGCTGTAGTTGAGTTAATGCAATACCAATACCTGCAATAATAACCACGATGACTACTATTGCAACGACAATATATGTCATTGGAGGCTTTTTGCCTTGCATTCCTTGAGGAGTATCTTTTTGCTCCATGAACCGACAATTATAATCATCACTTAAAAGACTTTCGAAGACAATATTATAATGTCGACAAATTAACGTTGATGTACAATAATTCCCATAACCGGTGTGTTTGATACGTTTTGTTCAGGAACGGTACTTCGTCCTGTAATTGTCGCTTCATTAAACGTTCCAGCTTGGAAATCCTGTAATGAAATAACAGGATTGGACTTCATCTGCCGAAAAACAGGAGTGAATAAGGCACGAGTGAACCTTAAGATATGATTAATATCTATCCACTTCATTTTACGGACAGGTGTATGCAAATGTTGAAATCTCGGTGTTACAATTGCGGGAAGCACAGAAAAAATCCCCTCACCGGGCCAAGATGCGGCTGTGGTGGAATTTTCATTCCCGAACTCGATTTCAAGTTTAGAGATGGTGATTATAGATCAAATTACCCGTACATTGAAAATATAATAAGTCTCGGCGAAGTGGAAACTCCATTGGTTGATGTAGGCAATGTATCACTGAAACTGGAATATTACTCACCGACCTTTTCCTACAAGGATCGGGGAACAAGAGCACTGATTTCATGGCTCCATCAGTTGTTACCTCCCGGATCAAAAATCAATGAAGATTCATCCGGCAATGCCGGGGCTTCCATTTCCGCATATGGCATGTCCGCAGGTTTTGATGTCAACATATTCATCCCGGAAAAAACGGTTCAGAGCAAGGTCAATCAGATTAATGCCTATGGAGCAAGAATTCACAGGATCACCGGAAGCAGAGAGGCGGTATCCGAAGCTGCGGAACACGCGGAAGGATATTTCGCCAGCCACGTGCTGAACCCGGAATTCAGGGATGGCATGAGGCAGATCAGTTACGAAATCTTCAGACAAAACCAGTATAGGCTGCCTGACGCTGTTTTCATTCCGGTTTCTGCAGGTACGCTGCTGCTCGGCATGATATCAGGTTTCGAACATTTAGTGACATCCGGTGAAGCGCCAAAAGTGCCGGAGATTATAGCTGTTCAGACAGAAGCAGTCAGCCCGCTGTGTTCCAGATTAAACGGAATCCCGTACGATCCGAATAAAAACACACAGTCCATTGCAGATGCGCTGGTGTCGAGAGCACCTCCGCTCCTGCCACAAATGACTGAAGCGGTATCGAGATACGGCAGATGCATTACCGTTTCCGAGGAAGAGATTATTTCCGCCCGCAACGAACTGGCCGGTAAAGGATTCCTTGTGGAATACAGTTCAGCCACAGTTTACGGTGCTCAGAAAAAAATGAAGAAAACCGGAAGGGCGGTTCTGATAATGACGGGAAACGGCCTGAAAAATCTCTAATTTTCAGCAGCTTCCGCCAGAGCCTGCTCGGGCAACCTGTCAAAATCATAATTTTTACCATCAATTGTAAGGGAATATCTGAGATCAGCACCACCCTGCCTGACGATAATAGAGACGCTGCAGTATTTAGTTAATGAAAGATTGATAGCTTTCCTCGCTTTCACAGGATTTATTTTTTCCCTGAAAATGAAGTGTATATTCACATGCGTCAGAGTCTTGGGGTTTTCTTCTCTCCTCTCTCCGCTTATCTCGCATTGGAATCCGGATACCGGTTCCTTCATTTTTGTAAGTATGGTCAGAATATCATCGCTGGAACACCCGCCCATAGCCAGTAGCAGATGTTCTGTCGGAGAAAAATGCTTTGTGTTATTTGATATTGAATTTTTCAGTATCACATCAGTTTTGTTCTCCACATTCGTTCTGAATCCATCCTTTTCGTCATAAACAAAAGAAACTTTCATGTTTAAAAGATTTCAGAACAATATTTTAGGCTTTGGTATATGTACAGGAGATCAGCCGCAAAATACCTTTTCATTGCTGCAAGGGGGAGTGCAAAGAATATATAGTTATGTTCCATAAGGCAGCATGGACTGCCAACTCAGGGTTATAAACAAGGAAAAGAATTCAATAACCCTTGAAATGTTAAATTATGACAACACGATACTGAGGCCGCTTATAGACGAGATCCTAAAGGACGATCAGGTTGAAGAGACACGGTATTACATAAAGCATCCAATCATAGATAATCCTGAAATTTTCATAAGAGTTAAGACCGGCAAACCGCAGGCGGCTGTCAAACGATCCATAAGAAGACTGAGCAAGGTTTTCGAGACTCTCGAAACCGATTTGATCAAGGAAATCAAGAGACTCGAGGAAAGCAACTGACCAGATGCCTGATGTTTTTTTCATCGAGTTAAGCAGGGAAATCGAGGGAGCCTCCCATTACGAGCTGGAGGTGTTATCAGAAACAGGTCATTTCTCAATAACCAGGTCAGGAGAAAGATTTGCTGTCGTGAGCGGCGAAACAGATTCTCTCACAAAAACCGCTTTTGTTAACCGGATATCGCTAATCCTCAAATCCGGACCTGATCCATCGGTTGTGTCGGATGTGAAATTAGGGGAAGGCAGATTTCATGTGCGTTTCATGGACAACGACGAATGCCATGATGCACTTATTGAACCGGAAATAGGGAACGCGCTTGACGGCAAAGGGAGGATAGATTTCAAAAACCCTGACTTCATCATACGGGTTTACCACTGGGGAGAATGGTACATATGCAGAGAAATATACCAGAAAAGCCAGAAGGAACTGCAATCGCGTCGTGCTCCTTTGCGTCCGTTTTTCTCCCCGGTCTCCATCCATCCCAAGTTCGCCAGATTCTTTGTCAATATTTCAGGCACCAGACCAGGCGACACCATTCTCGATCCATTTTGCGGCACCGGGGGTATACTCATAGAAGCCGGACTCATGGGAAGAAATGTCACTGGAAACGACTGGTCTCTTCAAATGGCTACGGGCGCAAAATTAAATCTGAAATATTTCGGCTTAAGAGGTTTCAATATATACAATGAGGATTTCATCAACATGAATTTCACGGAAAAATTTCATGCAATAATTACTGACATGCCCTACGGAAAAAATGCTCCGCTGTCACAAAAGGATCTCAGCGATCTGTATTCCAGGAGTTTTAAGAAATTCCACTCGTTGCTCCATGAAGGTGGCAGATGCGTTGTGGTTCTCTCAGATATAAACTATCTTAATGATATCAGGTCATTGTTTGATATCAGGAAGATTATCAGGTACAGGGTGCACAAATCCCTCACGAGATACTTTGCAGTCCTTCAGAAAATAGGGTGATACCATGAACCTGCTGTATTTATATAGAAGGACAAATTTACTTGTAAAATGTCTGCCTCATCATCCTCAAGAGATAGATTACGTAATCCAGTGGAGTCGGAAATGAGTTCCAGCAGAGTGAGAGCTTTGAGCAGGACACAGTTGAGATCATTGCAGATAGAGAACCAGCTTAGGGAAACCAGGGAACAGCTGGATCAGTATCGCGATTTATTCCTGCGACAAAGGGCAGATATGGAAAATTACAGCAAAGCAAAGGAAAGGGAGATATCGCAGATAATAAAAAACGCAAGTCGGGAAGTAGTTAAGAACCTTCTTCCTATACTGGATTCTCTCGATTCGGCAATTGCAAATTCAAAAGACGGCTCCAACCTGACCCAGGTGCAGGACCAGACACTCAAGATACTTGGCACCTACGGTTTCAGGATCATAGAAGCCAAGGGCAAAAAATTTGATCCATATCTGCATGAGGTAATCGCAGTAAATCAATCAGAAGAGGATGGAATAGTGCTGGAAGAAATCCAGAAGGGCTACAGGCTCAACGACGAGGTCCTCAGGACTTCAAAAGTGATAGTTGGAAAAAAAGGTGAAGAATAATGTCAAAAATAATAGGAATCGATCTAGGAACAAGTAATTCAGCTGCAGCAGTGGTAATTTCAGGTAAACCTACCGTTATACCGAGTGCGGAAGGTGTATCTATCGGCGGAAAGTCTTTCCCGAGCTACGTGGCATTCACAAAGGAAGGGGACCTGCTCGTCGGGGAACCTGCAAAGAGGCAGGCACTCCTCAACCCGGAAGGCACTATTTATGCTGCGAAAAGAAAAATGGGTACGGATTTTAAATTCAAGGTAAGAGGTAAAGAATATACTCCCCAGCAGGTATCGTCCTTCATCCTGCAGAAGATTAAGAGGGATGCGGAAGCATTTCTGGGAGAAGAGGTGAAGGAAGCAGTAATAACTGTTCCAGCTTACTTCAACGACAACCAGAGACAGGCAACAAAGGATGCGGGACTGATCGCAGGTCTTGAGGTCAAGAGAATCATAAATGAACCGACGGCGGCATCCCTGGCATACGGTATTGATAAACTCAACCAGTCTCAGAAAATTCTAGTCTTCGATCTTGGCGGTGGAACCCTGGATGTTACCATAATGGATTTCGGAGAGGGAGTATTCGAGGTCGTTTCAACATCGGGAGATACTAGCCTTGGTGGAACTGACATGGATGAAGCCATAATCAGGTTCCTGGTGGACGATTTCAAGGCAAAGGAGGGAGTCGATCTTTCAAAAGACAAGAACGCATACATAAGATTGAAGGATGCTGCTGAAAAGGCCAAGATAGAGCTCTCCACGACCATGACGACTGAGATAAACCTGCCATATATTTCGGCGACTCAGGACGGACCGAAACACCTCCAGTATAACCTCACAAGATCAAAACTGGAGGAACTGATATCGCCAATAGTGAATAAGTGCAAAAGTCCTATTGACAATGCAATACAGGGCGGTAAACTCAAGAAGGAAGATGTCGGAAAAATTATACTCGTCGGAGGCCCGACCAGAATCCCGATGGTACGGAAATTCGTAGAGGACTATTTCGGCAGAAAGGTTGAAGGCGGAGTAGATCCGATGGAGTGTGTGTCTGTCGGTGCAGCTATACAGGGGGCAGTTCTTTCAGGCGATATAAAGGACATAGTTCTCCTTGATGTGACGCCTTTGACTCTCGGTATTGAAACACTGGGAGGCGTCATGACTCCGCTCATATCCGCAAATACGACGATACCTACCAAGAAATCACAGATATTCACAACGGCCGCTGATATGCAGACGGCGGTAACGATTCACGTGGTACAGGGCGAGAGAACCATGGCAAACGACAACGTATCTCTTGGAATGTTCAACCTCGTAGGTATACCGCCAGCCCCAAGAGGCATTCCTCAAATCGAGGTCACCTTTGACATAGATGCGAATGGTATCATCAACGTGTCCGCCGCTGACAAGGGATCAGGAAAGAGCCAGAGTATTTCCATAACTGCGTCCAATAAACTGTCCAAGGAAGAAATTGAAAAGATGAAGAATCAGGCAAAAGAATTTGCGGAACAGGACCTGCAGAAAAAGGAAGAAGTGGAAAAAGTCAACGCCGCCGAGACGCTTGCATACACCGTTGAAAAGACGATCAACGAATCCGGTGACAAGATAGACGAAGCTTCAAAGAATGAAGTGAAGGAACAGGTCAAGGAACTGAGAGAAGCGATAGCAGCAAAGGACACGAACAAGATCGAAAAACTTACCGAAACTCTTTCAAAGAAGATACAGGAAGTCGGGGCGAAACTCTACCAGAATCCCGGAGCTGCTGGCCCTGAAGCTGACACTGGCTCACAGCAGTCCGACTCCGGACAGCAGCAGGATACGGATGGCAAAACAGTTGACGCCGATTTCAAGGAGAACTAGGATTCCCCGGATCTAGATTCAAATGGTCAAGGACTACTATAAGACTCTCGGTGTGGAACGCAACTCCTCCCAGGACGAAATCAAGAAGGCGTTCAGAACCCTGGCCAGAAAATACCACCCTGACACGAATCCTGAAAACAAGGCCGAGGCTGAGGAGAAATTCAAGGAAGTCAGTGAAGCCTATGAGGTGCTGTCTGATGAGAAGAAGAGATCAATGTATGATCAGACTGGTCACGTAGACTTCGGTCCGGGTAGGTCAGACTTTACCTGGCAGGACTTCTCGCATTTTGAAGATTTCAGTGATCTGAGAGACATATTCGGGAGAATCTTTGGTGGTGGCGGGGGACCGGACTCTTTCTTTTCAGGTTTCGGCGGACAGCAGGAAAGCCTTGATCTGCTGACAAACATGAGAATAGGCCTTGAAGACGCTTTCTACGGCGTGACAAAAACAATCAAGTACAAGCGTAATGCACCGTGTAATCAGTGTAAAGGCAGCGGTTCCAGAGATGGTAAAATAAGGACCTGCTCTACGTGCAACGGATCAGGACAGCAGAGGATCGTGCAGGGGCAGGGATTTTTCAAAATGGTAACGGTGACAACCTGCAGAACATGTCAGGGGAGGGGGCGTATCCCCAGTGAAGCGTGCAACGTATGCAAAGGGTCCGGTTCAACATCGATCACGGAGAGTCTTGAGATTCAGATTCCAAAGGGTGCACAGAATGGACTGAGACTGAGGGTTCGCGGAAAGGGACAGTCAAACCTCGGAAATACGGGAGACCTGTTCGTTGTTCTCAATGTGCTCGGCGAGAATGGTATAACGAGAAATAATGACGACCTTTACATAACCAATGAAATCAGCTTTCCGGAAGCTGCTCTGGGGACCGTCAAGGAGATTCAGATATTCCGTGAGAAGTACGAGTTAAAGATACTCGGGGGTACACAACCCGGTGAGGTTCTTAGAATCAAGGGTGCCGGAATGCCGCATATGAACGGGCATGGAACCGGCGATTTGCTCGTGGAGGTGAAGGTCGTTGTTCCAAAGCACCTGACTTCTGCGCAGAGAGACCTGATTTCAAAGTTGATGGATGATAATGGAAAAAAACATTCCTGGCTCAAGGGATAGTTTTTTTGATATAGTTCCTGATCGAAACTTATAAATTTCCCTAAATTAATAGACATTATGAAAATTTTAATTGCTTTCGACAATTCCGGCGTCGCAAAAAAGGCTCTAAAGTTCGCCCTTAAACTG
>JAMDBW010000017.1:0-8695 GCA_023487765.1 Thermoplasmatota archaeon
TCCTCACGTTGCCTTCCTTGAGACCAAGATAGTGTGCCCTACACACTGCGGACTTTGTGTAAAACATAAATCTCACACTGGACTCGGCAATGTCGTAGTCACAAACAGATGTGATCTTTCCTGCTGGTACTGTTTCTTCTATGCAAAGGAAAACGAGCCAATATATGAGCCGTCACAGGACCAGGTCAGAATGATGCTCAGAAGAATGAGGAATGAAAAACCTGTCGGAGCAAATGCACTTCAGATCACAGGTGGAGAGCCGACGATCAGGGACGATATCATAGACATAATAAAGATAGCAAGGGAAGAGGGCTATGAACACATTCAGCTTAATACTAACAGTATCAGAGCAGCTTTTGATCCTGATTTCCCGCAGCAGGTAAGATCTGCCGGATCAAATGTTATCTATACAAGTTTTGACGGACCTACACCCAGATCAAACCCGAAGAATTTCTGGGAAGTACCGGCTGCACTTGAGAACTACAAGAAAGCTCCTCTCGGAGTTGTTCTGGTTCCAACCGTTATCGGTGGGGTGAATGACCAGTACCTTGGAGATATCATAAGGTTTGGAATATCGAATATAGATGCGGTAAGAGCAGTTAACTTCCAGCCGGTCAGTCTGGTCGGGAGAATGCCGGACAGAATGAGGGAAAAGCAGAGAGTTACCATTCCCGGATGCATAAAGAAAATTGAGCAGCAGACTGATGGCCTCATAGGAAGAGAGGATTTCTTCACAGTGCCTTCAACAGCGAAAGTCTCGAACTTTGTGGAACAGCTTAAAGGAAAGGAGATGTACAAACTGTCCATCCACTTTGCCTGTGGAATGGGTACCTACATCTTCAAGGACGGAGACAGGATCATACCGATAACCAGGTTCATTGATGTCAGGGGCATGTTCGAAAAGATAGGAGAACTTGCAGATGACATGAAGAACTCCAACTTCAAGAGACTGAGCAAGGCCGTATCTGTTCCCAAGCTGTTGATGAGTCTTGGAAAATTCGTGGACTACGAAAAAGCTCCAAAGGATTTCAAGCTGAAGGATATGATCTACAATGCCTTTACGGATGGAGACTACCACGGACTCAAAGCCTTCCATTACAAATCCATGTTTGTCGGCTTCATGCACTTCATGGATCCATACACATATGATGTAGACAGGGTCGAGAGATGCGATATCCACTATGCGATGCCTGATGGAAGAGTTGTTCCGTTCTGTGCCTTCAATGTCATTCCCGAACTATATAGGGATGCGACACAGAGGAAGTATTCAATCCCGGCGAAAACCTATGAAGAGAGAACAGGCAAGATACTCAAGAAAGACAAGTACTTCAGGGAATACACCAAAGAAGACAAGAGAAGGATCCTGGCTTTCTACGAGCAGAGCATAGGCAGAAAACTCAGAGAAGATGAGATAGGTATCAACCTTGACGAACAGATACCGGTTATTTCATCCGAAAGACCTGAGTAACCCTAATTTTTTATTTTTAACCCTCATACCTTTTTATTGAAGTTTGAAATTTTGGAACATACCGGGGATGTTGGTCTCAGATTTTACGGCAGAACATATTACGATCTATTGGATAGTGCCCTTTCAGGCACCGCTGAATTGATCGGTAAACCCGCGGGAAAATGCAGGAGAACCCAAAAAAGATTCCACCTGGATTCCACCAGCTTTGACGACCTTCTTTTTCAGGTCCTTTCGGAGGTGGTCTTTTCTTTTGAAGTTGATGAAATCCTGTTTGATTCGGTCAAAACACTGGAATTCGTTGAAAATGGCGTATCAGACGTGGTACTGTCAGGATGCAGAACCGGGAGGCAGTTTCAATACCACTATATCCTGAAAGCCCCAACCTACCACAAACTGGAAATAAACCTTGATCAGGGGTATGGAACCGTTATTTTTGACATTTAATCCAAGGGTCAAAAGCTAAAAGTTATTTTAAAAAAGATGTTACCCCTCTGTAATGCCGTCATTTGTTGCCAAAAAATTGTTCTTCACAAGAGGAGTCGGAAGAGGCCGGAGTATGTTGCAGTCCTTTGAGGAGGCTCTGCGCGATGGAGGTATAGCCCCGTATAATCTCGTCAGCATAAGCTCAATCTTCCCACCATTTGCCGAGGCTGTTTCCAGGGAAGAAGGGCTGAAATTGCTTTCTCCGGGACAGATTCTCTTTACCGTTCTTGCCAGAAATTCTTCTGATGAACTGAACCGGATGCTTTCGGCTGCCATAGGTTATGCAATACCGACTGACAGAAGCAGATGGGGGTACCTGAGTGAGCACCATAGTTTCGGTGAAACTGAAAAGGTTGCAGGTTTTTTTGCGGAGAAACTCGCAGCAGAAATGCTGGCTAGCACACTCGGACAGACTGACCAGCTGAAGTGGAACACCGAACGTGAAGAATACGTTCTGCAAGATAAAATTCTGACCACGAAAAACATATGTTCCACTGCGGTTGTGATGAATTCCGGTGAGTGGACGACAGTGATATCAGCAGCAGTCCTTATTGTTCAGGAGTAATCAGATGGACCCGTCCACGGAGAGAAAATGGCAGAAAAAATGGGAAGAATCGGGGATATTCCGGTCCGAAATTGACAGGAACAGGCCGAAATTTCTCATAACCGTCCCATGGCCGTACACGAACGGCCCTCTGCACATAGGACACGGCAGGACATACACCCTTGCTGACGTGATTGCGAGATACAAGAGGCTCAGGGGATTCAACGTACTCTTTCCCATGGCCTTTCACCAGAGTGGTACCCCCATACTGGCTTTTTCCGAAAGAATCCGAATGGGAGAGAAAAAAACTGTGCAGCAGTACAGGGAAAATCTCTCGGAATATGAAGAACCCGATATGGTGGATAAGCGCCTGGAGGAATTCAAGTATCCGGAAAAAATCGCAGCTTATTTCTCGGAAAGGATCGTGAAGGATTTTACATATCTCGGGTATTCTATAGATTGGAGGAGAAGATTTACTTCAGCAGATCCGTTTTATCAGGATTTCGTCAAATGGCAGTTTGAGAAATTGCATGAAATGGGCCTGATCAAGAAAGGAGAATACCCCATTCTGTACAGCGTGGAGGATAAGAACGCAGTAGGGGAGGATGACATAAGTGACGGCGATGTTGATAAAGTCTCCGTAGAGGAGTATACTGCCGTAATTTTCAGGGGACGGAGTTTCTCACTCATAACCGGTTCACTGAGACCGGAAACCCTGTTTGGCGTTACCAACCTCTGGATCTCTCCCGACTGCAGATATGTAAAATTCAAAATGGATTCCGGCATCTATGTGGTTTCACATGAGGCTTTTGAAAAGCTTGGCCTTCAGAAGGGTAATATTGAACTTATTGGAACGGCAACGGCTGACGAGATACTCAATCAGACCTATATTACACCCTTCGGTGGAAGAGAAATCAGGGCATATTATTCTTCGTTTGTGGATCCGGATAATGGAACTGGAATTGTATATTCTGTTCCAGGTCATGCAGTCTGGGATTTTATTGCAATAAAAGATGCCGGAATTCAGGTTAAACCCATTTATGTGGTTGATCTCGGAAATGGTGAAAAAACCACTGTTGATTCCCTGATCAGTGAACTAGGTATCTCATCACTCGATGACGCTGACAAGCTCAAGGAGGCAACCCAGCAGCTGTACAAAGTCGAGTTTTACAGCGGATTCCTTAACCGGAATAACGCCGAATTTTCCGGAATGCCGGTGAAAGAAGCAAGGGACGCGATAAAGTCGAGCCTCTTCAAACTCGGCAATGGTTTCATCTTTTACGAAGTATCGAGAAAGGCACAGACCAGGGGGGGATCAAAAGTCGTAGTAGCTGTCCTCAAAGATCAATGGTTTATAGATTACTCGGCGGGCTGGTGGAAAAAGGCTTCTCATGATCTGGTATCACGCATGCTTTTCTATCCTGATTTTTACAGAAATGCCATGCATGACGCCGTAGACTGGCTGAGGGAACGCCCGTGTGCCAGAAGGAGGGGGATTGGTACCAGACTTCCGTTCAACCAGGAATGGGTTATAGAATCACTTTCGGATTCAACAATATATCCTGCAGTATACTCCAATGCAGAGCAAGTCACGAAGATTTTTTCCGAACTTGGCAGATTCCCTGAAGACCTTGTCAATTTTGTCTACACCGACGATGATAATGACATATCGAAATACCCGGAACACGTTCAGAGGCTTGCGCGAGAAGCCAGAGATTCCAGAAACTACTGGTACGGGGTCGACGTAAGACTCACAACCTCTCCTCACATGAGCAATCACCTGGCATTCTATGTAATGAATCATGCCGCCCTTTTCAGTGAACATGACCAACCTAAAGGGATCATAATTTCCGGACTTGTTCTCTCGAACAGCGCAAAAATTTCAAAAAGCAAAGGGAATGCCATATCTCTGCTGAAAATTACAAACAGGTACTCCGCTGACCTTTACAGACTTTTTGCTACCGTGAATGCAGATATTTCTTCTATACTCGACTGGAACGAAACTGATCTTTCCGCCGTGAAACGTAAATATGACGCTTTCCTGGAAATAATGGATGAAACACACCGTTACCCTGAACAGTCGAATAGGCAGGTTGAAAACTGGTTCGACACGAAATTCACACTTCACAGGAGGGAGTTCATCGAAAAGATGGACAGGTACGACATAAGAGGCGCCTATGTTTCCATATTTTATGAAGTAATAAATGACCTGAAATATGTGGAGAACAGGGGCGGGGATGTTGGCAAGTGTGTCAGGTCGATAAAGAGGGACTGGATAATAGCACTTACCCCGGTTATACCACATACTTGTGAAGAACTCTGGGAAAAATCCGGAAATGACGGCTTTGCAAGCACGGCAGAACTCAAGGATGACACAGGAGAACAGCCCGACCTTAAGATCATAGACTCAGAGAACTACCTTCAGAATATAGTCAGGGACGTTAGAGAGATAATGAAGGCCACGGGAATAACCCCAGAACAGATTCGCATTGAGACCTGCAACCCGAGGATACGGGAAGCAACTGTAATTTTGCTGGAAAACAGAATGAAGGATATCCCCGCAGACCTTAGATCAGTGATTCCTGATTTCATGAAGAACAAGCGGAACATTGATCTCTCCAATACCCGGGAACTACAGGTGCTGAGAGACAACGCGAATTACCTTTCTGCAACATTCAAATGCAAAGTTTTTGCTGATGAGGCCAGGATTGAACCTGGAAAAAAGAACGCATGGCCGGGAAGACCCCTCATTCGTCTGAATTGAGGGATGCCGAGCCACATTTAATATAAAAGACAAATATGCTTGTCAATGTCCGTTTCCAGTGATAATACCGACTTCGTTTCACCCATTGAAGAACGGGTTTTTTATTCGAGAAAACTTGGTTCAGACCCGGGCCTTGTTCTTCATGGCGGCGGCAATACTTCAGTTAAGAATGACGAGATTGATCACACCGGTTCCAGAATCAGGGTACTGAGAGTTAAAGGGAGCGGTTCGGATCTTGCCACAATCACAGAAAAGGGTTTCACAGGTCTCCGCATGAACGATATGCTTTCAGCCATGAAAATTGACAAAATGTCTGATCAGGAGATGGCTGATTTCATGAAGAAAAGCATGGTGGACCCGTCCGAACCTTCTCCGAGTGTAGAATCTTTTCTCCACGCGTTCATACCTGACAAATTCGTCGACCATTCACATTCAGACGCTATTCTTTCCATCACTAACACGCCTCTTTCTCCGGATGACATCGGAAAGATATTCCCGAACGTGCTTGTTATTCCGTATATTCCCCCCGGTTTTAAGCTGGCAAGGGCGATTCTGTCCAGAACACAGAATATGCCGGAAGGGACGGAGGGTATTATCCTTTCAAAACACGGACTGTTCACGTTTGGAAAAACTGGTGAAGAGAGCTATAACCGTCACTTGAAAATCGTTCAGGTGGCGGAAACATACATATTATCGAAATCCGGGAAAGACCTCTTCAAAAAAGAATTTCAGGAAATTTCAGGCGACGCGGTACTGGATATTATTCCCGGGATACGGGGAAAACTTTCTGCAAAACACAGGAAGATACTTAGAATAGAGAATACCGGCATCGCGAGAGATATCTCTCTTTCAATGGAGGCACAGATCTTCGAGAGACAGGGACCGGCAACTCCGGACATGCTTATCAGGACAAAATACGAATACGCTTACGTGGACAGACCTGAACATGCACTCGAAGTGATCGATAAATTTGCGGAACGCTATGAAAAGGATTACAGCGAATATGTGAAAGGCTTTCCCATGCACGATCCGTACCCGGCTGCAATCGTGATACGCGGATTCGGGGTGATCACAGCAGGAATTTCCGATAAAGAGGCCCTGATCGTGAGGGATCAGTTCATTCACTCTATGATAGTCAACTCCCGTGCCCGAAAACTCGCAGGAAACGCTTTCATATCAAGGAAGGAGGCCTATGAAATGGAGTACTGGCCGCTGGAGGAGGCAAAGCTGAAGAAGGCGAAACCGCGATTCCTGCAGGGAACCGTGTCCATTGTTACCGGTGCGGCTAACGGCATAGGTCTTGAAGCGGCAAGAAAACTTTCCGAGAATGGTTCCATTGTCGTTGCATGCGACATGGATCCAGCAACTGAATCGGTGGCAAAAGAACTTCAGAACTCCACTGGATCTGTAGTATTTCCCTATATTCTGGACATTTCGGATGAGTCAGGAGTCACCGAGATGTTCAGGGCAGTAACCATGAAATTCGGAGCCGTAGATATCCTGTTCAATAACGCCGGGGTACTGAAAAGCGACTCCATAGAAAATATTTCAATGGAAGAACTGGATTTCCACTACAGGGTGAACTCACGAGGGACTTTCCTGATGACCAGGGAAGCTTTCAAGGTCATGAAGGCACAGAAAATCGGCGGGAACATTGTATTCAATATAAGCAAGAATCTGACTCACCCGGGACCGGAGATGCTGTCATATGGCTCCTCAAAGGCTTTTGCCGCACAGATTTGCCACTACGTGTCCAAGGAGGGAGGTCCCTTTGGAATTCGCGCTAACATAATTAATCCGGACAAGATTTTCAAAGGATCAAAGATCTGGGAAAACGGCGTTCTGGAATCGCGTGCCAAAGCAAAGGGCCAGTCTGTCGAAGAATACAAGACGCAGAATCTGCTCAGAAGAGAAGTACTGCCGGAACACGTTGCCAATGTACTTCTTTCACTGGTTAACGAGGATATCTTCGGTGCAACGACAGACGCAATGATTCCTGTTGACGGAGGCATCAGATAGGAATCAGGCGCCTGATTATCTTCCAAATCTTCAGGTCTATGCCGAATCCTTCAAAATCCGCCTTTGCGTACCTGGCGTTCCTGATATTTCTCAGGGTCAGCAATTTTCCGTTCCGGGATGCCGTCAGAAGGTCGAAGAGCCCGGTGTAAGCCGCAAACCTGTCCCTGATTCTCTTCCCGTAAAGTACTTTCAGTTCCTCAACGTCCGCGGCTTCCTTGAGGCACCGCACCAGTATTTCGGCAGATACCAGAGAAGGAATGATGCCTTCCCCGGTGATGGGACTTACTGTGCCGATAGATTCACCAGTCCCTATGATATTCCGGTTGAACATCTGATCAAACAGCGGCTTAAGCCTTATTTTTCTTGATAATACCCTTTCGGGCACAAATCCGGCCAAAGATTGATTTATCGCTTCCACGCCGTCCGCACCTGCACCAACATGAAATCCTTTTTTCAATGGGAATTCCCAGTAATACCCGGTTCCCCTGCTGAAATACCTGAAATGAAAATCCGAATGCCCGGCTTTGGCCGTTACATACTCTTTCGTGTACATCAGGAAATCATTTTCAGCCTTACCCAGATAATATCTGGAAACTCCGGTTGCATCAATAACGGTGTCACCGGGCCCAAATTTTGCCCGTGTCCTCTCGTACCCCTGCCCGGAGATGAGGTCTTTTTCGAGCCTGTTTTTATCGATTGTGCAAATACCGGCTGAGGAAAATGTGAGTTCCGGCATGTCGGGTCCTGAGATGGTGACTTCTTTTCCCTCGTGTTCGACATAATCATCAGCATTCAAGTTCACGGATCTAAGTATATCCCGAAGTTTCCGAATGTTAGTGGCATATCCGCACGGCACGTAGAAATCCTGAATCCTTGGATCAAATCCCCTTGCTTCGAAGCCTTCGTCGTCCAGTCTTTTAAGGAGATATGAACCGGACAGGCCGAGACCAGCCACAACGATCATGATTAACCTGTATCCGTGCACACTAAATATTCATGTCACATTAACTTCCGCATTGAGACTGTTCATAAAGTTCGGCTACCTGGGCTGGCTCTTCACAGGTTACCAGAGCGGCAACGGAAACCGCAGTGTGGAGGATTCCATCCTCAATGTCCTGAGAGAGAGAAAGCTTGCAGATTCCCTGAATTCAGCGGCGAGAACCGATCGTAACGTCTCTGCCATTGGCAACGTTATTGCCCTGAATTCTGAAGAGAAACCGCAAAAAATACTGGGCATATTGAATTCTTCAATTGACGGAATGATATTTCATCAGCATGCGGAAGTCGCGGATGATGCCAACCCCAGGCACTGTGATTTCAAGACATACAGGTATATAGTTCCGGGTGACAGGGATATCGGCCCGAAATTTAAGGCGGTACTTGAATCTTTTGTTGGAACCCATGATTTCTCATCGTT
>JAMDBW010000017.1:8705-39296 GCA_023487765.1 Thermoplasmatota archaeon
CAGTATATGTTGATTTCGTTGCAGGAAGTTTCCTGTGGAATCAGATCAGGACCATTATGGCATACGCCATTGATCACTCATTTGATGAAATACTGGAAGACCCGTTCCGGTTGAAGGGGAGATATCCAAAGCTGGTGCAACCTGATCCCCTTATTCTGATTGACATAGAATACCGTGGCCTTACCTTCGAAAAATATTCAAGCAAATCAAGGAATAATGATTTCCGTTCGAAACTCATGGAAGTATCCGTGAAAAACCAGGTACTGACTCAATTCGCATCCCGGCTGGGACTCTGAATTAACTAATAATATCAGTAATGCATCCTGTGCCGTGGGATACAGGATACAGGCCACATCCATAAACGTGGCGAGAGCGGTCTACGCTTTGAATTGGTTCAACATAGCTCCCGGTCTCAAATACATTGCATCAGATTTCCAGTTCCAGATTATCCAGCTAGGGATTATAACAACCGCATTCTACATCGGCCTTTCAACTTTTCAGATGGTTGGGGGACTTCTTTCCGGCAGGATCGGAAACAAAAATACTGCAGTACTTGGCATCACGATTCTCGGCGTTTCAGTCATAGCTACCGGGCTGTCCGCCAACCTCCCTGAACTGTTTGTTTCGAGGCTTTTTGCAGGAATGGGATCGGCGCTTTTTTTCTCTCCCGCCCTTGGCCTGCTTGCAGATATCGTCCCGAAGGGGAGCTACAGTTTTTATGTTGGTATGTTCAACGGCTCTTTCAATCTCGGCGGAGGCGTCGGAATAATTGGATGGGCGCTGCTTGATCAGGCTTTCGGATGGAGGTCACCGCTGATACTGGCCGGCATCATAATGCTGTCTGTTGCACTGGAAAACCTCATCGTTCTTCGTAAATTCGGCAGAGATCCCGGAAACCGGCATAATCTGGTGAGCAGGGCCAGAGTGGTGCTGAAGGGGAGTGAAATATGGCTGCTACCCATTATTGCAATGTCTGCGATACTTTCCGAGACAGTCATCGGACAGCTCTTTGTCTACTATGCAGAGGTCCATATGCATTATTCTCCAAATCTTGCGGGCTCCCTGGGCACCGTATATCTATTAATAGGATTCTTTGGAGGTACATTGGGAGGGTATATTTTCGGAAAGGTAAGGAAAAAGATCATGATGTTCGTGGCATCGGCCTTAATCCTATCAGTCCTTACTGCAATGGTTCCACTGACTTCCAGTTACGTCCTCCTTTTTGCACTCATGCTGGCACTGGGAATCATGACAGTTAACAGTCTTTCCATGCTTTATACCATAATAATAGAGAAAACCAGGGATCGTGGCATGCTATCGTTTGCCCTGTCATTTGTCAATTTCCTGCAGATTGCGGTGGGAGCCTTCAGCCCTGCGCTGTTTTCAGTGGTATCATTTTATCACGGATATGTTGATTCCTGGGTAACGCTAGGAGTTCTGGGAGCCGCCTGCACGTCAGCAGGTATCCTGATGAGGGGGAAAATGGCGAAAGAAGCGGGTACCTCTTCAACTAATATTTAATAGAATCTATCCATATATCTTCGTGGATTTCATCCGTGTCGTCGATAGTTTCACAGAGATGTCCAATACCCGCAGAAGACTGGAGCTCACTGAAATACTTGTCAGTCTCTTTGGAGAAGCGGGTGCGGACCTGAAGAAACTCGTATATCTTATTCAGGGGAAGCTGGCCCCGGATTATGAAGGAATAGAACTTGGCATGGCTGATAAGCTTCTGATAAAAGGGCTGTCACTCATTTCCGGCAGACCGGAAAAAGATGTGGAGGAACTTTTCATAAGAGAGGGGGACCTGGGACTGGTAGCTCTGCAAATCGCCGGAGGAAAATCCCAGAACACGCTGATTTCACAGAAACTTACCGTCCAGTACGTATACGATTCCCTGATCAGGCTGGCAAAGACAAAGGGAGAAGGCAGCATAAGGAATAAGATTGGTCTGTTCCAGGACCTTGTCATAAATTCGTCACCCGGCGAAGCTATGTACATAACGCGAATAGTCAGCGGTAAACTGAGACTGGGGGTTTCGGATGCAACAATACTCGACGCCCTGGTAAAAGCCTTTGCGGATAAGGATCAGGCCGCGGGCATTGAAGAAGCTTACAATTTCCATCCCGATATTGGCCTGATAGCCGAGATGCTCAGGAACGGGGAGGTATCCCGGGTGCTGGAAATAGGTCCTGCCCCCATGATTCCGGCGAAGGTGATGCTTGCCGAAAGACTGCACGAAGTCAGGCAGATTCTTGAAAAAATGGGTGGAACGGCTTCCTTCGAATACAAGTACGACGGGCTGCGGACACAGATTCACGTGAAAGACGGGGAGGTTAGAATCTTCTCAAGAGGATCGGAAGAAACTACCCGGAATTTTCCTGACATAGTGAAACACACCGTGGAGACATTCTCGTGTACTTCGTGTATACTTGACGGGGAAGCAGTGCCGTACGATTCCGAAACAGGAGAGTTATATCCGTTCCAGACCGTTTCCCGGAGACGCGGGAGGAAATATGATCTGGACGCGAAAAGTAAAGAGATACCGATAGTGGTGTTCCTGTTTGACATAATTTACCTGGACGGAAAGGAACTGCACAGGGAACCGTACGAAGCGCGGAGGAAAATCCTCGAATCCCTGTTTGTCCCCGACGATCATTTCAAACTCGCCAGCAGACTGGTCTCTTCAGACGAGGACGATATAGAGAAATTTTTTGAGCAGTCAATCAGTTCCGGATGCGAGGGCATCGTCGCAAAGAATGTATCGGCAGATTCTGTATACCGGGCCGGTGCACGTGGCTGGCTCTGGATAAAACTTAAAAGAGATTACCAGTCCAAATTCGAAGACAGCCTCGACCTTGTTGTGATCGGATCATTCGGAGGACATGGCAGAAGGAAGGGGACATATGGCGCTCTTCTCATGGCCTCGTACAACAAGGAAAGCGATACGTTCGAGTCAATATGTAAACTCGGTACTGGCTTTACTGACGAGGTTCTTTTCAATCTCCCGCGCAAATTCGAGGGAATCACGTCAAAGGATAAGCCTGCACGAGTGGAATCCACCATGATTCCTGATACGTGGTTCGAACCTGTACACGTACTGGAGATAATAGGGGCAGAAATAACGATCAGTCCCGTGCATTCCTGTGCCTACGGCATTATTGAGGAGGGGGCAGGTCTTGCCATAAGATTCCCGAGATTCACCGGTAAATGGAGAGAAGATAAAACGCCGGAAGATGCAACCACAACTTCAGAAATCATTCAGATGTATAAATTACAGAAAAAGGGAAATGTTGGCTCGTAAGAGCCTTAGAAAATAATCTTCAGTAGTCGTCGCGGGATTGTCTTCCGCCTCTGTTCTGGTTGTTGTAGTATCCGCCTCTTCCTCCGCCGCTGCCGCCGCCACTGCCACCGCCGCCGCTTCGGAATGGTCTTCTTCCGCGGAAGTTGCTCTCGTATTCTTTCTCGCTCATGTCGAGTTCTTCGTTAACTTCCGAGATTTCTTCTTCTCCAGCTTTGAGTGAACCATATTTCCCTACGTTGAGTCTCATGTGTCCTCTAACCTGGGATATGTATCCGTTGTCAATGTAAAGGGTCTCTCCGTTCTTAGCCTGACCGGCCTGTTCTCCCCATAGTGACAGTATAATCTTCCCGGTTTCGTCACCTATGTATACCTCAGTTACGGATTTCTCTTCTCCAAATCTGGTCTGGATCTCCTTTGGCTCTCCTTTGCTTATGACCTTAGCCAGGACATTTACTCTCCTGGATTCTGGTGTCAGGTCTTTTATTTTGGTAGTTCCGTCCATTCTATTACTTCCTTTTTGTCTATATAGAAGACGAATGCACATTGGCAATATGTATATAAATAATCTGTAAATGCGTCGGACCCGAAGTCCTTTGGGGAATAGTACATCAGAGACTGTCCAGTATTTCCATTGTCCATGGAAGTACCTCACGGATGAAGGACGGGCCATGGTGCGCGAAGAAATCGAGTTTACCGGGAGTAACGTAGAAATTACCTTTGCTTAAGGCATTGAGACTCCCCCATTTTCTTTCACTGATCAGATTTTTTGCGTCGTCATCAGAAAAACTGGAATACATCTTCGGTTCGTAAATGATGATGTCCGGATCGCTCTCCATCACGTACTGCAGATCAGGGGACACCCATTCGGAGGCTTTCTTCCGGTATATGGATTCTATGCCCAGCATTGAAAGTGCGTCCGTGATGTAACTTAAGGCCCCGAAAGTTACAGGCCCGCCCGAATCTATTTCCAGATAACCGGAAACTGCAGGATGTCGTCTCATGGAACCCAGGAATCTGCTCAACTCAAACTCCAGGTACTTGGATTCATCTATTCTGCCAGTTACTGCGCCGACACGGGAGATGAGGTCTATGATACCTGACACACTCGATGGCGTTTCGAAAATATATACGGGAAATTTTTCTGAAAGCTTAAGCGCAAAATCCTTCTGGAATCCTGATACTGCCAGAATCAGATCAGGCCTGATCTCCTCCAGCACCTCAATTCTGGTGCCCCCATAGCTTCCAACTTTTCTGATGTTTTTTGTCTCCACAGGCCTGGCGCAGAATGCCGATACCCCGACAATTCTGTCACCCAGACCCAATTCGAAAAGAGTCTCGGTTATCGCAGGGCTGAAGCTCACGATTCTTCCGGGTTCATCCGGAATCTTTACCATTCTTCCTTCGCAGTCCCGAAGATTCACAATTATCCGCCTCAGCTGTCTTGCATATGATACTATGATGCGTGAAGTATTTTCTGATCCAGTTTACGCCGTGAAGGCAGGAATGGCAGAAATACGAGTGATACCACTGCAAATACAAACATGAGTTCAATTGAAACAGAAACCGTGAAAAACAGAGTGAATAGTGTTATAATGGCGGCTCCAACCGCCCCTCCAACGGTCTGGCCAATCCCCCAGACGAGCCCGTTGGCTTTTCCCGAGATATCGCCCGGGACAATCTGACCGACATAACCGAGAAATACAGGAAATCCGCTGTACGCCACCAGTGCATACAGGCTGAAGAAAAATACCGTAGTGTAAATCTGCCTGCTGAAAATGAGAAAGAGCCCGAAGAATAATGTTGAGAATACAAACGTAAGTACAACTGTGAATTTACCTCCCTTCCTGGACGTGACCAGTCCAAACAACGGCTGGCCGAAAATAGGCAGGATAAAAGCCAGTGAAATTATTGTTGTCATTATTGTTTTACTTCCGAACTGCCCGTCAAGGAATGCCGGCATGAAAGTGGTTGTTCCGACAAGGAACAGAGATCTCGCAAATACCGCACCAGTTAGCAGATATATGTAGGGCATCAGAGTTCTGGAAGCAGAGTTTGCGTTTTTCCTTCCAGATTCTGTTTCAGTAATCGTTCCGGAGTGCCTGGTCATCACCCCCCTGAGACCCGTATAGATCACAACAGAGCTCACAAAGCTGTAAATGGAATAAATGATGAGGCCGTGAAAGTCGCCAAAAACGGTAAGAGTTACAACAAGCACTGTAGGCATTACTGCTCGTCCAAGACTGCCAAAAGATCCATTGATACCCATGACTCTGGGAGTGGCATCCCTGCTGAATGTGTTTGTCAGGATAGCGGCTCCGAGCGGATGGTAAAATGCCTGTCCGCATCCCAGAATAACCGCCCCCAGTACAATAAAAGGCATGATATACCCATGGAGTACGAAAGGAAGTGCCAGAATAATTGCGGAAACCCCCCATAGAAGTATCCCGAGACTTATGAGCAATCCGTAGGATCCGGTTCTGTCTGCCCGTTTCCCGATTGGCGTGCTGAGTGCACCTGAAACAAGATTGAATAATATGGCCATGACTCCGAGGTAGGAAATCGTCATGCCCGGAAGCTGGACATAATAAGTTATGAGAATGGGATAAAAGAGCGCACTGCCGTCATTTGCAAAATGTGCCAGTGACGTGAAGGCGAGGGAGCTTGTGTTGCCTTTCATTCGCTGGTAATGCTCTTGTTATTATTTAATCTTGAATTGACACTTTCCGGAAAAACCGCATCATAAATCTCCAGCCAGATCCACCCAGATATCGTGGTCCGAATCCGTTTTCCTTTTATCCAAATTCATAAATCCACCGGCTGAAACCAGTTTGATGATGTGGGCTGCGAATGCGGGAGCTCCCGTAGCACCAGGAGAGTTATAATTCAATATATGGATTGAACTTGATCCTTTCTCGATAACAGCCTCGGCGACAAACCCGTTGTTATCGACAAGAGAATTACGGACTCCGGATATTCCCCTGCCATCAAGATGCGAATCCTCCAGTGACGGCAGGAATCGCCTGACTCGTGCTGCCATGTGTTCCTTTGAACGGGAACTTTTCCATTCAGACCGCACAAGAGAGATGAATTCGGGACTGGAAATAAGTTTAAGTTTCGGGTAGACAGGCCTCTCAACAATTTTCCCTGCCAGAGATAACCTGGAAACGTGTTCACCATAAGCATAAGGCCCGGACACGAGAGCAGCATTCGGTCCTATTTCCATAGAGCCATCGTGCCTGATGATCAGATGGGGATCGAGAAACGGGAATTTCATGTGCCTCGGGACTGAATAGAGGTTGTGCCGTACCGCTGTCTTGAATGAATCGCCCAGAGTCCAGTAGTCCCCGCGAAAATGCAGAACTGCATATTTTCCGGCCAATCCGAGTTGATGCGCCAGCCTTAGTGATTCACCTCCTGCTGCATTGAACAGAAAGTTTGCAGTGATTAGAACCGGATCATCTCCCCGGACCCCGGTAATATTGACGGCATCCCCGTCTTCGTCAATTCTCGTGACTGCGAAATCGGGAATGAACTGTATCCCCTCCTCCATAGCCAGTTCCATTATTTTTCTGGTGAAATTCCCGAAGCTGACAGAGGTATCTGTCTTGCTCAGGATTGCTCCGTAACCATTCAGGCTGTCATCATAATTCTTCAAGTCCATATAATCCATTATTGCAAATTCATCCTGTTTCATCCCGTTCAAAGCAGCCCATTTCCCGTACCGGTCAAGAGCCTTCACGTCCTCTTCGGTCGTAGCGATTTCCAGTGTTCCAGCAGGATTCCATGGCAATCCGAATTTCCTTGCAAGTTCCAGCCAGAGAAAATATGACTTCTGGGCAGACGCTGCTGACAGCTTCTTTTTATCGGGGTCGATATAAAATGGCCTATGTATTACTCCAGTGTTTCTTGAACTCGTGTGGACTGCCGGCATATCCTCCCTTTCCAGTACGAGTATTTTTCCCCTGAACGTTCTGGATAGTAAATATCCAATGCAGACACCAAGAATTCCTGCCCCGACGACCACCACATCGAACCTTTTCTCAATCAACCGGAATCCTATCAGCATGAATTTGATACAGATTTAAGTTTCACTGAAGAAAAGAACATTTTTCTATACCGGCAGGATCGGTATGCTCCTGCCCGAGTGGGGTAATCTGGATATCCTGAAGGCCTGCGGAGCCTTAGATTCGGGTTCGAATCCCGGCTCGGGCGTACCATTTTTGGTTTAGTTCCTTGCAAGCTTCCCAAGAAGTTTCGGATGGGTTCTTGGTATACCAAAAACTCTGATTCTCAGATACTGGAATGACAATCAAATTAACGGATGAAGAATCACAATTATGGTGGATACGATGAGACCAACCATGGCTGCAATAAACGAACCAAACAGATAAAGCATGATCCTATTTTGACTATCCACTTTTCCTTCAAGAGTTTGTAGACGTCCCACCATTCCTGACAGGTCATCAGGTACGTCGACAGACTTTTCCCCGGTGGTTATGATATTTCTCTCATTTGTCAATGATCTCGGCCTCAGCGTGCACTTTTAACTGCCCCTTGCTCGTTGGCGAGACATAAAATGTAACGTGTCCCAGATTGTCCGTTTTTCCTTCTGAAAGGATTCGGTTGTCACTGTCCAACAGCTTAATTCGGGTCTCAGGAACAGGTTTTCCATCATCTCTGTTGAGATACACGTCGAATACAACGGGAATGCCGGCAAGCGTTGAACTCGTACTTGAATACATAACCATTTTATATTTCGGTGCCAAAGCTCCGGAACTTGCTGCCTCCACCAATTTACATTCCCAAAATACCATTATATTGCGATATTTAAGGGTCGGTGGTCCTGTGACATTGTGGTTGAGATTTCATGTAACATTCATCGAAAAGTAACGAAAGGTGACTTGTCCATAATTTACCGTTAAGGAGTTTCAGCCCAGCATGGATAAGTTATTGATAACTGAGAAATCCATTACGTTCAAAGGAGCATGTAAAGATGCGGGGTGATTCTCCAGCGAAAGACAGGCGAAATGAAATAAGTGAAAAAAACCGAAGCTTTCGCCGATTTATTCTTGCAAGGCAAGGGTGATTCTTCAGAGTTCGCAGCACTTTGGTTTTCCAGAGAAGGGATGACATGGGATCGCCTCTCGTAAACGGGGCAATGATTTCCTGCAACCGTCCAGGTAACCCGGGGTTGATCTCAGCGGGTCTCCTGCGTCCCGCACCCCTGGCCCTGATTCTTCCATTCAGTTTCTTTCCTGCAGTTACCTCATTCCTGCCGTTGACCACAGTGTTCCTTGCCATGCCTGTTGCCATGGATACGATGCCAATGCCGCCATGTCCTATGGAAAGCCATTCATTGCCTGCCCAGAGTCTCTTTCACAATTCATTCATGGTTCCGGAGATTCTGTCATATCGTTCTTTGACGTCATTTATGAGTCTTTCTTTCCTTTCAGGATCAATGCGCCAAAGTGCTGTAGAATACGGGCGAGTTGAAATAGTTATATAATTAAATTACAGTGTCTTACTATATCTGGTCTTGAAAAGAATCGCGGAAACGGTCCAGCTTACGGCGAAAATAAAAACAACCAGTAAACCAAGCAGACTCCAGTATCCTCCCGAATTGAGTCCTGCTATGATTGAGCTGGATGCAATGTCAACATTGAGATAATGCTCCAGAAGAGTGATGAACTCGAACCCTCCGATTGCGTATGCAACCAGCACTGAAACTGCAGTCATTGTCATATTGAACCATAATTTCTTCATATCGTTGCTGCCCACCCACCCATACAGTTTATTCATGAAAAACCCGTCCGAACTGTCAACCAGCACCATGCCTGAAGTGAACAGAAGAGGGAATATCAGCAGGGTAAGTATGGAAATACCCCTCAAAGTCCCTGAAAGCAGCGCGGAGAGAGATATTATGGCTATTTCCGATACTGTGTCGAATCCAATACCGAACAGAAAACCGATGAAATACATCTGGGAGTCTTTCTCTATTAACCTGAAAACCCTTTGAAGTATTTTGTGAGAAAACCTCTCCGGTTAAGCATGATGTCCATTGTTTTTCCGTCATAATTACCTTTCCGGAGTCTTTTAAACAGTCTGCGGAGGCTTATGAGCACAAATACATTTGTCAAACCTATGATAAAAAGAAACGAGATGCTCACGACAAGGCCTATCACCGAGCCGTACAGCTCAAAATGGATAACGTCGGAGATGGGTATGGATCGGGCAGTCACCATCACCGCCACCGTCACGAGAATCACAACTGTTGAATGCCCGAGCGAGAAGAATGTACCCACATACGTCGATCTGAATCCCTGCTGTATCAACTTCCTGGTGGATGCATCTATTGCCGCGATGTGATCAGCATCCAGGCCGTGTTTCAATCCGAAGAAGTATGATAGAAGAGAGAGTGCGAAAAAGTCCATAGAAAGAATACTGCCACTGGTGGAATTTACCTGATATGTGCCTGTGAGCTGAAGGGAAATGGCAAAAAGAATGATTGTAAGAACAAGAAGAGGAAAATATACAGTCAGGAATTTTCTTTCCAGCACTTTCATGAGTTTTTGCATGATGATCATGTAAGTTCACTTTAGTAAAGTGAAATATACTTCACCATTAAAACATTTGCTTACGATACATCAGTGCACAGAGTGAAAAATTATCACAGTCATAAGAAAATGATTTTGTCATTCATTGCGGAAACGTATATCTGTGCCCTGCTCCGGAAAAGACACTTTGTGTGAGCACACCAGGACCTCAAGAGAAAAGTAGATTACATAACTTAACCATGTAATGGTATGAGCGTCAGAGGATTATGTCATATCTGTAGGATGCCAGCTGACAGACTCTGTTCCTTGTGCCATCAGCCCGCCTGTTCTGCGCATATTGGAAGTTTCGGGAGATGTGCCTCATGCGATAGGGGGACGTTGAAATTCTAGCTTTTTATAACAAAGTTTCTTAGCCAGTCTATATCACTCTGGTAAATTTTGCGGATATCGTCAAGACCGTAGTATATCATCGCGAGTCTTTCCAGCCCTAGACCCCACGCAACAACAGGCTCCTTCAGTCCGAGAGGGCGAGTGACTTCAGGCCGGAATACACCAGATCCGCCAAGCTCCATTTCCTTGCCGTTTATCCTGACAACTACGTCCATGCTGGGTTCTGTATACGGGTAATATGACGGGACGAATTTCAGGTCGGTGAATCCCAGCCGGGCATAGAATTCTTTCATCAGCCATTTCAGTGAAGATAAACTTGCGTCTTTTCCATAATATGCACCCTCAATCTGATGGAGTTCTGCGAGATGTTTCCAGTCTACGCTTTCGTGCCTGAATACCTTCTCAACTGAAAATACAGCCTGAGGGCTTTCCTGGTGCTCGTACAGGTATCTGATGGTGCTCACTGTCGTGTGTGTTCTCAGAAGCATCTGCTTGGCCTTTCCTGAGTCCCACTTGTATCCCCAGCCTGCATATCCCTTTGTGCCCTTTTCATGTGTTTTCCTGAAAATATCAAGTACTTCAGGATGCTCGAAATCAATAGACTCCTTCGAGTTAAGGTAAAAAGTATCCTGCATATCCCTGGCAGGATGGTCCTGAGGTATGTACAGTGCATCCATATTCCATCCGGAATATTCTATGTAGTGACCATCCATCTCAGTGAAGCCAATATCGAGGAAAATTCTTCTAACCTTTTCAATGAGGAACGTAATAGGGTGCAATGATGCGGCATAAATCTTCTCCACAGGAGATGTAATGTCATATTTCCTGAATTCGGAGTTTTTCCAGATACCGGTTCTGAGAACTTCCGGAGTGATTTCTGCAATGGTATCTCTCAATTCTGTTCTTTCCGCGATTAATTTTCCATCCTCTGTCAACAGTACTGAACGAAATGTCTTTTTCCGTTCTGAAAGGACGTCTTCCCGTTTCCTGAAGTGTTCCAGTAATTGAGGGTCGGGAATCCCGTTGCCTTCTTCAACCGATTTCAGGAACCTCTTTCGTCTGGCAAAGATGTCTTCGATCCCTGCGATTCCTTGCAGGCTGAGCACTCCTTTCACTGGTTTTATGTTTAACTTCGCCAGTTGTGCCATAGCTATTCTTGCGTATTTCTCTCCAAAAGTGCTGATAATTCCAGATATAGTTGCTTGTCCTTCCTTTTCCAGCAGATCGTAAACCTGTTCCTCGGGAAGTCCTTCGTCGAGAAATCTCTTGCCTTCTTCCGTAAGTTCATAGAAGATTTTTTCATCCTTTTCGAGAAGGATTAGTCCTTTCGCCGCAAGCCATGAAATTGAACTTGATATTTCCCGAATGCTCATATTTTCTATGCTTATCGAATTCTCCGGAATCGGTCTTTCGACATCGGAAGATGCCACGAGAAATTTCAGGATTCGAAGTTCTCCGGGGCTAATCTCTTGAGGCTTTGCCTTGCTGATTTCATCCTTATGCATATTCTACACTCTTGATTCGATGACGTTGCTGTCAGATATTAGAATGATTATGTTATCTTTATGGTTCCCATGTTATGCCGCGACATATCTACGCTAATGAAAGCAAGCTGGAACAGCCGGTCTTTTTGACCTGCATAACAGCGATTTGGAATGGATTATGGGGCTGACCGCCACGACACTGAACGTTGCATTTCATTCTTCCCTGCGCAGCAAAAACTTCTCTGAGGGCTTAAACTCACTGGTGAAAAGTATAACACTTCCCGTAATTAGAAATGGAATCAGGTATAGTGCGAAAAAGAGGTTGAGATATATGGCTATTCTCAAGAGAGGTACGAAGGCGTATCTAAGCCACACCAATCCGGCCGAAAATGCCGTGGTCACAACAAGTTCAACAATTATGAAGGGTATAGCCTGGCCCAGGGAATAAGACCCTGCCTGGCCTTTGGGCGTTACAACGAAGGGTTTTTTCCTTCTTAAAATGAAAGCTATAAAGGACGCGGTAACTGTGAACATCAGGAGCAGTTCAGCCCCCTGATGATACATAAACCCCCTTGTCTTGTAGTCCATCGACCTGTCAGATACCGTGTACGCATAGAAGAGAAGTGAATATATTAAATAAGGAAAATAGAAAATAGCGAAGAAAATTGGATTGATGAAAACAGTATAAAGATGAAAGACCAGGAAAAATATCATTGCAAAGAGGGAAATCAGTCTTACCGGACCCACCCATAACCAGTACAGAAAACCGGCGAAATAGTCCACAAACTGCTTTGTGGAGATATTGGAACGAAGGAGTGGAACCATTGTCTGAAATCCTCCAAGTGACCAGCGTCCCTGTTGTTTAAGATAACCGCTGATGGTTTCCGGAGCCTTGCCGTACCATATTTCCGAGGTGTCTATGTATGCTGAGAGCCATCCTTTCTCATGCAGCAGTATTGAGGTTGCCAGGTCTTCAGTCACGTTGTCCTCATAAAATCCACCAACTGATTCGAGAGCTGAAATCCTGGCCACAAAGCCGGAACCGAGAATGAAGGCGGAATAATCACTGCGCCCCCTCATTATTTTCCTCAGGAATACCTCCTGCTGAAAATATGCCGCTTTGCTGATGCGTGTCGGGAGGTCTGTGTACGTCTGCGGTATCTGTACAAAGGCGATCTTGGGATTTGAGAAATATCCCATGATCCCGGAGAAGAACCTCGGTGTCGGAATCTGATCGCTGTCAAAGACTGTCAGAATTTCGTAGTCGTCCGGAACCATTTTCAGGGCATCATTTATGGCTCCCGCCTTAAATCCCCTCCTGTGGTCCCTGTGTATAAACGGTACATCAAGCTTCTCGCAGATTTCTTTCAGCCTGCTTACAATTTCCGGATCTGTGGAATCGTCAAGGAGCCAGGTTTCTCCTGACGGGTTTGCGTTCTTGACTGAGAGAAGTGTAGTCAGCAGCATCCTCGGGTTTTCATTGAAGGAAGTAACGAAGCATATTATCCTGCCTTTGAACTCCCTGTTAATGAGTCTAAAGGTGTAATCATAAGCCCTGAATATCTGGAGCTGGAAAGTGACCACTGAGAAAAGGGATATGAGAAGAAGCAGCCAGAAGCCGTAAACCACAGGCACAACGTACAGACTGCTGCTAGTCAGAAAGGCGATTGGCACCGGCGCCAGAAACAGTGAAAAAAATATGGCATTATTTCCTTTCTTCATCTGTTGTCAACGACTTGCACATCTATTTTATCCTCGACCTTGTCAGCTAAAAGGGTGTACTCTGAGATTCCGGACAATAATTCCGCCGTATCTCTTTTTGATCGGCTGATTAAAAAAATCACTAAATTCTGGTTTGTCTCACAGTTCATGGAATCCAGAAACGATAGCAGGAATTTCTTTGTCAGCCTGGTATCTGATCCCTTTCTGTCAGACAGACCTATATCTTCAAAACCAACCATGATGATAGTGATTTTCTGGAACTGCATGATTTCGGCAAAAGTTTCTGCTGCCAGTTGGTTGCCAAGATTCGCGGATTTTCTCTCACTCTCAACTATAAATCTTGAAATTTCGCCCATCTCAAGAATAATAGAACCGGGAATATGAACAGCAAGGAACCGGGCGATACTCTTGAAGCCAAAGGTATGTATTATGATCACCCTGTTTCCCGAGCGGGTGTTTAAACGTTCAACTGTATTCAGAAAAACATCATTATCCTTTGCAAAAACGGAGAATATACGCGATTCCTCGCGTATTTCATGTGAAAAAGCAATATCTGCCTGAACAGAAACACCAGTCTGCAACTGATCAGTTGCCAAAACATCGTTTGTCTCCGAAATCGCCATATTTAGACACATTAAAAGCATTACGAATTATATAAATCTAAGCATTAAAATATTGACCTGAATTCCATATCCATGATAGGTTGGAATCAATAAGGAAACCGGTAAGGTCGGGCAGGGAACAGAGTACATTGGAAAAGAGGTCGCGAATGAGGGTATCAGCACTGTGCAGAAGCCGCAGTACAGGATCACTGCAAGACTGATTCTTGATTCCGCACCGTACATAATATACAGATTCACAGAGTATTTTGGATTTCAGGACTCATTCGCCACTACACTTGAAAGCCCCACATGGGGAAGGCGGACATGCGTATTGTGATGCTTGCTGTCAGGGCAGTAACCGAATGTTCCGGTTCCATTGAACTCCATACGGGCATGAGGGATGGCACAGCAAAGGATAAACCGAAACCCCGATTATGTATAGATAGAATGTGAGTTATTTTGGCAGTCCTCTATAAAATTAATACCATTTGTGGAGAGTCTTGGGAAAGATTCGGTTCAAAAATCACGGTTTCGAGGCTCGTCTGTTCTAATCAGTGTTTATGGTATTCTACGTCCGTTCCAAATCAGGTTTATTAGCGATTATCCATAGACGGTAAAGAAGTGCTATTGCGATTAAGATAAGTATTATGATAAACGGGGCTGTTCCGTTCAGTTCATATTTCAGTGATACATACATGAGTGAGGTTAATGCCCCGGCAGCAAGAGCAAATTTCTGGATTTTATTATCCTTAGAAGGCATGAGATATATTATTCCTGCTCCCATGAGGCCAAACAGGATCAGGTGGATTAAAATATCCAGAATTGGACTAATCCTTGTGACTATGGCCGCGTTAACTGGAATAAAGGCGAACAGGTTGTAAACCGGATAGATTAGCAATCCGATGAAATAAAGAATGAGGGTGCTGTTGCCAGTTCTCCCACGAAAATGCAGGAAATCTCTTGGCAAGAAGTAAGCGATTACTACCAAGATTAATGCAATTACAGTTGAGAATAAATAGTCAGGGTATGTTGGAACCGGTCTTGCCGAAGTATGGTTTATGATGAAATTAAGAACAATAACCATTAGTCCATAGATCACCATAAAAAATGCCACCCCGCTCTTTCCAAGTATCTTTTTATTCGAATAATCCGGGTAGGCAATTGAAATTAACAGAATGGGAAGAGTTATGCTGAAAACAGCGTGGAAAATAGCAAGACCAAAAGCCCATACCCAGTCTACACCGATAAACCTGCCGTAAGTTCCGAGAAATCCCACAGGACTGCCGGTAACCTGGAAGAAAGTATGCAGCGCAATTGCCTCTTCAACTATCCCATATGCACACCCCATTAAGAAAATGGAAAACCAGCCTTTATTGAATCTTGCTGCAAATTCCCTGATAAGTATTGCGCCGGATGTGTAAAGCCCCAGGTTGAATAAGAGGAATGCGAGAAAATTTACCGGGTGTGAGAAAAGTAGAGAAAGATTCCATGAACCTGACAGATACTCCGGAATTCCGGGTGTTGCAATAGCAAGCGCAAGTACGAACTTTACCTTTGTTGTGAATCCTATTTTCATTTCAGACCTGCTTGCTCATAGAAACACCTTTTCCTAGGTTCTTGTACTATGGGTAACTGTTTCAGCTTCATATGAAGTGAATCACCGTAGTTTCACCCAACATTAATATCCTTCCTTTACCCTAAAATAATAAGGCAATTTCCTGAAAACACACCATTCTACCAAACCCGGTAGCAGAAGGACCCTTATGCTTTGTAGTATCACTATTACATTGACTTACACCAGGAAGCTAGTGTAGTGACCTATTAATTGTTCGTTATATTTATCTATTTCTCAAGCTCTACGCCAGGAACGGAAGGCAGCTGCACATTGTGGCAATCCACGAGAAGCCGAAGTAGATCGTATCAGACAAGAGAAAACCTATACCGATGAAACCCGGATCGCCTGAAGGATACGATTACGAATATGTAGAAAAGGGACGGCAAACATATTCGTTGCCGTCGATCCGAAAAGAGGTAGAAGGATCGCAAAGGTTACAGAGAGAAGGACAAAGAAGGACTTCGCTTTCCATGTAAGGGAAATCCCTGATGCAAATCCACATTCAAGAAAACTTGACTTCGTTCCGGATAACCTCAGCAAACATTTCGCAAAATCTATCAGTGAGACATCTGGAGAAGATGAGGGCAGGAAGATGCTCTCAAGGATAGAATTTCATTACACTCCGAAACACGTAAGCGGGCTTAACATTGCTGAAATTGAGATCAACGTGTTGGATATACAATGCACCGGGAGACGGTCTGAGTCCTTTGGAGAACTGGAGAGAAATGTCAAAGTACGGAAAAAAAGGAGAAATGAGGACAAAGCGATAATAACGCAGTCACTCACGGGGGAAAAAGCGGATAAAAAATTATCAAAACATTATACTGCACAATTAATGGGCCATGACGCTAGTCGGGGGAGTTCATGTCTATCTTTACCGTGTTGCTATCTGCATGGATAAGGAAACGGGAATCTTTTGATGTGAGTCAAGTTCTGACAAAGAGGCCGATAATTTCCAGTCTGACAGACTGTTACTATGAATGAACGGTGAGAAATATGACACGAACGGACTTAATTCTGGACCGTTATGGAAAGTCCGGAAATAGCAATACCACTATATACGCGTCAAATAATCAGGATAAATCCGGGTACCCTATATGAGACCATCAGAGACAAAAAGTGAACTGAAGCGGCACTTGTCGTTCAGGGACGTTTATTTCCTGTCGTTCGGGGGGCAGTCTCCTCTGCTGAGCCTCCTTACTTACGGTGCAGTGGCTGTATCACTGGGTGGCCTGTTTTCCCCGGTAATCATCATTATGGCCGCAATGCTGGTACTGATCAACGGCTTTGTAGTATTGAGGCTTTCCAAGCGTTTCACCACGTCTGGAGGCTATTATTCATACGCTGTACAGACTCTTTCGGACAGGGTTGGTTTCGAGACTGGCTGGATGTATATCTTTTACTCCCTCCTGTTCGGTCTGGCATACCTTATCGGTGCAGTTTTTGTAATCAATTACATACTTGGCCTGCCGGTTTTTCTGATACTTTTTGCTATGCTGATCCCGGCGATTCTGTTTCTGGTTGTTGGCATACAACCATCTGCCAAATACGCAGTCTATTCAGGAATTCTGGAAATATTGATCATAGCAGGTATGTTTGTGGCATCAGTAGTGATCACAAGAGGGTCTTTTTATCTACCCACGGTGTCCGGACCCGCTCTCAATGGCGGAAATTTTGCACTGGCCATATTATTCGCCATGGGTATTCCGACCGGATACGGAGCAATTGCACCTATTTCAGGAGAGATCAAGAATCCGGAAAAGGTAGTTGGAAAGGCTGCGATTTCGGTAATTATGACGGGTGGGATTCTTTCTGCCATATTCATTTACGGAATCATAAATCTTCTTTCATTCAAGGGGCTGCCACTTCCCGTCCCTAATTCTGGATTGCCAATTCTTTCAATCATAGGAAGTGATTTTGGGAATCTCGGAAAATATTTCATTATTGCCATGGCGATCGGGGCTGTTAATGACGGTATTTTGGCAATCTTATCTTTCGCATCTGCAGCTTCCAGAACTATTTTCAGGATGGGTTTTGACCACACGTTGCCGTCGTTTTTCGCAATTAAGCGGCGAGATCAGCCACTGATCTCGAATCTGTCCGTTTCGGTATGCATGATAGTTGTGCCTACCGTACTGATTTTCTATTTCAAGCCGGAAGTTGCATTTGTGATTCTCGGCACGATTTCTGTTCTCGGAGGGCTGCTAATACATATCACGGCGGATTTTTCCCTTCTGAGAGTAGGTGTAAGGAGAGCCAGAAGATTTCTGATCAGAGGAGTTGCAGGCTTTTACAATAAATTGTTGGTGTTCAGGGAGATTGTTCTTGCGCTCGTCGCGGCTGTAATGACAGTAGCCGAGCTTCTTTATTCCGCATATTCAACGGATATAATTTATTCAACAATTTTCCTGGTGTGGATTGTTATTGGTTACTTGCTCATTGACGTGAAGGACATAGTATTTAGGACTCCGTATGAGGAGTTGAAATCAACCAAAGAGGACAGGGTTGCTGTGGAACGCATGAAAAGCCTGACCGCGATAAAGATACGAAGCGTACTTCCCGATGTCGTGATCAATGCCGGGGATACTATTGAAACTGCCATGAATAGGTGTCAGAAGCTGGATTCCCCCGCTGCTGTAGTGATAAATTCACAATCGATTCCAGTAGGGACTTTCCTTGCCAGAGATGCTTTTCTTTTATCTGAATACGAGATTTCCAGATTGAAAGTCAGAGATGGGATAATGGAAAGAGTCGTGAATATAAGGTCAGATGAATCGCTTTCTGACATACTCAGGCTCTTTCGGGAAACGGGAATTCCAATTTTGTGCATAGTAGACGATAAGGGTAAATTCGCTGGGACAGTCAGGGAGAGGGAAGTTATATTGCAATTGGCATCGATTCGACAGGAATCGGCTGATGTTGCTCAGTCCGCATGATTGAATGCCTGCAGGACTCGGTTCTTTTTGCTGTATCCCATGGTATCAGAAAATTAACGCATTTTACATTCATGCCATGAATCTTGAGTTGTTTTGGGTCCAGAGTTCACGAAATTACGGGCGGCAATTCAGTCAGATGGTTTCATTTCAGGCAAAACGGATCCAAGCGCGTCTGACTGACCAGGAGCGTAAACTCTTTGTTTTTGCCTGTTGCATTCCTGCGACAGATACGGATAAGCGACAGCTATTGCGTCATAGACTTTCTCTCTTATCACCAGTACCGCCTTAGCGATTCCGATTTTCCCCGCAACATTCTCCAACTCGCAGTCATATTCAGTGAGATTGTGCCGCAGATAATTCACCTGGATGCGCTGCAGGAATGATTTGTCACTCCTGCTATCTGCTGGTACAAAATAATAATGACCCCTCTCCATGGAAATATATTCATGAAAGTCATTATAGTTCTCAATTGAAGCTTTCAGCAGTGATTCAGGTGAAATGATAGTTACTGATATCTCCAGTCTATTTATTTCTTCAAGAAGCTTCTTTGCCTTATCTTTTGCAACTTTCTTCATCACGCTTGATCGCTGCTCACTCTTGATCAGGTGAATCCTGAATTCTTCTGTTCCTTCCAGGTCATTGATCCGGCTGAGCCTGAATAACTTCATCTTGGGCGCACTTTTGTAATGAGGATTGGTCTTCTCCAAATCAGGGTTTCCGAGAAATTTTCGGATCATGGAGTCTGTCCAGCCTCGTGTTTTCAGACCTGCTTTCGTTATATATTTTTCCGTTTCTGACTCTTTTCCGGCTGGTTCCAAAGGCTTTCCATTATTACTCAAAGTATGGTTCTTAGACATAGGTATTCAAGTTCCTTCAGTTTAGTAGTCCTGCAATCGGTTGAATCCATTTAAGAACTCTTCATCTGGATGAGTTTTCTGATATAGAATTCTGGGGACGCAAGTGAAAAGCCGCCAGGTGAGTCACATGTTTTGCTTTTCTTGAATACCTCAAAAAAATTCATCGTCTCGTCGCAAGGAAGCTCCAGTCCTTCAGGACGGAGAGGAATTGCGATATCCTCATATGTGGCATCAGTATTTCTTATTGTAAAACCCCCTGGCTTGCATGGGTTAAGCCCAGTGTTGCCTGAGGGATTCGGTAGTAACACCGGGGGTTGTACAGCATACGCCTCTGCCCAAATGGCGAGGGCCATGCCATCCTGCGACATGACTGGGAAGGGTAGCTCCCCGAAGTCCACTCACCTGTCGTGCTCCGTTCCTGCGCAGGGTTGCCATGCCGGCAAATCTGGGAGTGCAGGCTCCGAAGCTTTAGCTCGGAGTGGTTGACATATTCAGGTACTGTATCTGTTACAAATGGCCAAGGAAATGATATCTGCAGCGGCTTAACGTCAATTTCCTATAATATCGGGCAATATCAGTGAGGGATGGGTATGATCAACAAGAAGATTAAATCCGCGTTGATAGCAGTGATATTCGTTGTAGCTCTTTTCTCTATGTACAGTTATGCCACGGTCCCTATTACTGTCACAATCGCAAAAAAAAGGCAATATAGACAATTTGAGTTCACTTTCTGTAGTTAACAATTACACGCAAGTTAATTTATCAGATATGGGTCAAACTATAACTGCGAATATCTATTTTAGCACAAAAATTCCACCATGGAACCAGGAAATTCCCTTCGGCGCCACTATCCGAATTGCAAAGGTTTCAGAATCTGCTTCTTTTCCATTTTCAGATGAAACCCTGATTATCTCTGGGGTGCATATGATTGCAAACGGCACGCAAATACCAATTCAAGAGGAATATGTTGATAAAATTTCCCTACTCAACACAGACCTTATCCAGTATTCATTCCTTTTGAATCCATATCAGACCATTGATAACGTTACTCTAACAGTTACATATTACATCCAAATCGTTTTATTATCAGGTATATATCATTTTGCAGGCGAAAAGAAGCTTATCCGAAATACTTACTATCTACAATGACAAAGTGATAAGTTACTCTTAACCTGAGACAATCAGGGAACACTTCAAAACCATTGTTATTGAAGGTGATTTTGCAAAACTATTCATGCAATACCACCTCGTGGAATCGGATGTAAAGGCGCTTTTCATGACCGAGACCACCGAGGATAAATAAGGGACCCAGACCCAGCGGGGTCGCACAGGATATTATTATGTGGGTAAGATTGTCAAGGAGGCTGGGGCATCATCTGGTGCACCATGGCCCCATATACATGTCCTGAGGCACTTTTTTGTAACAATGGCCGTAAATGGGCGTTTTGGAAGTAAAATTAGGAATCTCAGGAAGACCCAACCCCTTCTGGGGCACAGGATCCTGAAGTCAACCGAGGGGTACGCCCTCCTGAGGTCTGGGGACGTCGCGAACCTCGCAAGAGAAGGCGTGAACAATTTTTTTTCGAAATCGGGAAAGTGAAGAAATGAGGACTAAATCCCTTCCAACGGAGTGGGTCTATCATCGAAATATATGGGTCTGCCCGGATTTGGACCGGAGTCTCCAACTCCCGAAGCTGGAAGGATACCAGGCTACCCCACAGACCCAGTCTGAGGATTAGTGCTGTGACGCATATTATATTTATTCTTTGAGTCCGGTCGGATGTGGGGATTTTCGTGACGGATCCCTCATGTATTTTAATTTTTTGTTGACTTTTGCCGATTTCAAAAAATTTCGTATATTTTCAGACATTGTCCCATAAAAACCTACCCAATTAAGGCAATTGACGTAGTCAATACTAGACAATAATGGAAGTTATTAAATACCGTTCGAAATAATCTTAACTGTGAGCTTTCACGTCGGGTTAGTGACACGTGGCGTTACAGGAATGAAAAAATATCCAGACATGAAGGTAGGGATAGCATGGAAAGATCAGAACTGAATTCTGTCGAAGAATGGGTTGAAGGTATTGCTGGAATTACGAAACCTGCCATGATTATTTTTTGCGATGGGAGCAGAGAAGAATATGAGCAGATTATCAGCGAGATGCTAATGGATGATGATCTCGTTTCATTGAATCAGAAAAAATATCCAGGATGCTACCTTTACAGGAGCGACACGAGAGACGTCGCGAGAACCGAGAGATCTACATTCATCTGTGCTGACGAGCCGTCACAGGTTGGCCCTTTGAATAATTTCATGTCGATGGAGAAGGCCGGAAAAATAACTGATGACATTCTCAGGGATTCTATGAAAGGAAAGATCATGTATGTTGTTCCGTACATAATGGGTCCGGAAAACTCGGAATATTCCGAGGTAGGCGTTGAGGTTACTGATAACCCGTATGTGGTTGCAAACATGCACATCATGACCCGAATGGGGCAGATAGCAATGAAGAGAATTGGAACAGGCCGTGATTATATCCGGAGTATTCACGTTACTGGCAACCTTGACCCTGACAAACGGTACATTCTGCACTTTCCGTGGAAGCGTCTTGACGTTGATTCCCACATAATAAGCGTTAATTCAGCATATGGGGGTAATGCCCTACTCAGCAAGAAATGTCATGCCCTCAGAATAGCAAGTGTAAGAGCAAGAGAAAACGGATGGCTTGCTGAGCACATGCTCATCATGGAGGTAGAGAGGCCTGACGGGAAGAAGTATTACTTCGCCGCCGCCTTTCCGAGTGCGAGCGGAAAAACCAACCTGGCCATGTTAAAACCGCCTGAAGAATATGCGAAGAACGGGTGGAAAGCGAGACTGATTGGTGATGACATAGCCTGGATTCATATCGGTCACGACGGGCGCCTCTACGCCCTGAACCCTGAAAATGGATTTTTTGGTGTGGTTCCCGGAACAAGCTTTTCCACGAATCCGAATGCCATGAAAGCTATCAGCAGGAACACCATATTTACAAACGTAGCCCTGACTGAGAATAACGAGCCATGGTGGGAAGGCCTTCCCCGATCGAACGGAATCCTGAAAGACTGGACAGGTAAGCCCCATGAAACGCTGAATGAAAGGGCTGCTCACCCGAATTCGAGATTTACCACACCACTCAGGCAGTATCCGTCACTGTCCGAAGAAGTCGAAAATCCTGAGGGAGTTCCGCTGACAGCCATTATATTCGGAGGTCGAAGAGGGGATACGATTCCTCTGGTTTTTGAATCCTTTGACTGGGATCATGGCGTGTATCTCGGGGCCACCATGGGTGTGGAACAGACTGCGGCTGCAGAAGGCAAGGTCGGTGAAGTGAGACGGGACCCCATGGCAATGAGACCTTTCTGCGGCTATAACATATCTGAGTATTTTGAGTACTGGCTTTCAATGAAAACGAGGGCCCGCAACCTGCCGGGAATATATTATGTAAACTGGTTCAGGCGTGATAAAAACGGCAATTTCATCTGGCCGGGATTTGGTGAAAACATACGCGTTCTTGAATGGATTATCGGAAGGTCGGAGGGAAGAAGTGCGGGCATGGAAACCCCAATCGGTATTGTGCCGTCTCCAGATTCCATAAACCTGGCAAATCTAGGATTCGATGATGCGAGAATAAATGACCTGTTTCAGGTTGACAGGATGGAATGGAAAGAGGAAGTGTCAAGAATTGAGACGTTTCTCAATACGCTTGGTCCCGAAGCACCCCGGGAGATCATAAATCAGTTCAATGAACTCAGGAAAAGGTTTGCCTTTTGACCAGCCATTGTTCTTTCCTGTTGAACAAAATTCAACACTTCTGTCATAAAAATTTCCCTTTGCATAAGGGAAGAAGCTAAAAATTGATAAATTAAATTTCAGGCCTGACGATATCAGTATCCAGCGAAACGGTGGTTCTGATTCCTTGGCCCTCTTCTCTGGTTTCCGAATTTCCTGCCATGGTCCCTTTCTCCGCCATTGTTATGTCTGTTTCTTCCACCGGAACTGAAGCTGTGTCCGAGACCCATATACGGCTCCTGATTAAGTTCAATTCTGCTCATGTGGATTTTGACAGAGTGCTCGATCTTCCGGATCAGGTCCATCTCGTTACGTTCAATTATGGTGAACGCAGATCCGTTATTCCCCATTCTGGCGGATCTTCCAACCCTGTGAACATATACGTAAGGTTCACTCGGGGTGTCGAAGTTTATAACATCCGACACATCCATAATGTCCAATCCCCTGGCAGCCACATTTGTAGCAATAAGGAACTGCGCATTCTGTCTGAAAGCCTGAAGAGATTTCTCCCTCTGTGCCTGAGTGAGATCGCCGTGCATAACTGCAACATTGAAACCCTGACCTGCAAGCACGTCATACAAATAGTCCGCGCCCCTCTTTGTCTCTGAGAATATTATTGATTTACTTGGATTATATTCATTAATATAGGCAAGCAGAGTTGCAATTTTTGAGGAATTTGCACTCAGTGCATAGCTATGGGAAATAGTTTTGACCGTCATTTCTCCGCCTTCACCGATTCTTAGCGACTGCGGGTTCTTCATGTAACGTTTTGCAAGGTTCAAAACCCTCTCAGGAACAGTTGCTGAAAACAGCATCGACTGTTTCTTGCTCGGAGTCTTGGAGATTATGTACTCTATATCTTCTATGAACCCGAGATCAAGCATTACATCGGCCTCGTCAAGTATGAGAAACTTCAGTTTAGATATATCAAGTTCGCCCCTTTTCATGAGGTCGATTAATCTTCCCGGAGTTCCTATTATGATGTTGGTTCCTTTTCTTATGTTCCTAATCTGGTTATCTATGCTGGCACCACCGTAAACAACAGTTGCTCTTATTTTGGATTTCTGACCCATTTTATCTGCAACTTTGTAAACCTGCAGAGCAAGCTCCCTTGTCGGGGTAATTATCAGGGAAGATATCCTCTCTTTTGGATCAGATTTCTGTATAATCGGAATTAAAAATGCACCGGTCTTACCAGTTCCCGTTTTTGATCTCACCACTAAATCGGTATTGTCGAGAGCTAACGGAATCGCCTGTTCCTGAACTTCTGTCGCGTCTATAAAATTCATCTCCTCGAGCGAATTTAACAATTCACTCTTCAGATTGAATGTCTCGAATTTCGTCATTTTAACACTCTTGTACTCAAAACTCAGAATAATCTTAGATTTCCTGCGTTGTGTTTCTTAGGGTGTATCCTATTTCGATATTTAAAATGGGAGGTTGACCCCTGCAATGATTCTGTCCTTCTCCTTGAAACCAAAGCCGCAGGCAGCACCATCATCTGAGTCGAGTCCCGATAGGCACATCGGAATCGGGCACTGCAAGGATAATTTTACCGCAATCGTCCGGAAATCCAAGCACAAGAACTTCAGACATAAAATTGGCAATCTGTTTCTTCGGGAAATTCACGACAGCCATAACGGCTTTACCAGCCAGATTTTCAACGGTGTAATGATCAGTGATGTGCGCACTGCTTTTCTTGATTCCCAGTTCTCCGAAATCTATCAGGAGTTTTAATGAAGGCACTCTTGCTTCGGGAAAATTTTCAGCTTTCACAATCCGGCCTATGCGAATATCCACTTTGTTGAAATCATCAAATTTGATAATGTTTTCAGCATTTGCCATAATCAGTTCAGTCGATGAGAAGCACGTCGATTCTGAATAAATTTTCCGGTTATTTTCAGAGAATTCCAACCAACTGTTCCTGAAACACTGAACTCTTTGATGTATGCCGGGATCGGGGTTCGAACCCGAGACCTCCGGATTTCTCAGAACTTTCCATTCTTATGAGTCCGGCGCTCCTCCAGCTAAGCCACCCCGGCAGTAAAATTACGAGACCTGTTCTACACTGGCCTCTACTGGAATTACTTTTGGTTCTGCCGGTGCGGACGACTCGGAAAGAACCGATTTCCTCATTTCTATTTTCTTGATTGGGTATATGTCCTTTGTTGCATTTACGATATCGCCGTAGACCTCTTCTCCAATAACATATTTCGCCAAATCACCGTAAGACATGGTATCTGCCTTTTCAACAAGAAAATTCTCAACAGTCTTTCTTATTTCGGTTCTCTTGGATGTATTCAGCTTCCCGTCTGTAACGATAACGACCTTCAGAACCATGTTCGCGTGATCCGCAGTTGAAACTTGTTTAATTATGTCAATTCTTTCTTTTCGTCTTCGGACCATTCTTCTTATGTAATCATCGTTCAGGCTGTGTCCTATGAACTCAGTGCTGCACTTCGTTCCCTGACAAGAAAGTATCCTGAAACTCATTTTTGCGTTTGCACGTCTGAAATTGCCGGTGAAGTCGGATACAGGGATCTCAATCTTCCTTCCAACCATGCTCGTTTCCCCGTTGCCGATGCTCATGCCTATCTCCCTGCCACCAAGATAGTTCGGAGCAACTAAAGTATACCAGGTCTTCTCTTTCCACTTATCTTTTCCTTTCTTTTGTGATCTGTCCTTTGCCATTAAATCCCTCGCGGTTAGGCGCAATTAAGCGTAATGTCTCCGTAATGCCTTTTTTGAATTAAATGTTTCGTTGTTTTTGGAAACAGGTGGAATCTTATCTCTCCAGTGCTGCAGTCATACAGTGGGCACCACCATACCCTCCGGTCAGTTCGCTTAACCCCACCGGTATATTATCCATGCCATAGTCCCTCATTTCATTGCTGTGCGGGAAAAGAGAATCCTTCCCTCTGCGATTCAGGTCAGATACAACTTCCTTTTCCACATAATCCGGGAAAACGTGTTCCCTGAGGAGTCTCTCAAGCACACTGGAAACGTTTACCGTAATTATCTTCCTGTCCGAGATGGTGAGAAAGTTTGAGGAATACGCCAATTGCTCGCTCAGACCCAGGTGAACAAAGTTGTAATTATGGGACTTCAGGTACTCATAAAGCGTCGTTCTTCCCAGTATCTCTCCCTGATCACTTTTTCCACCGGCATATATTGTAAGCCCGGCTTTCTGCATGAGCTCAGTCGAACCGACGGCAACCCCTTCTCCCGCCAGGTTGAAGTATGTGTCCAGATGCATATTAACCATTGGATCCTTTGGGGAATTTTCCATGAAATCATATATGGGATTCTCCACGACTCCGATCTCTTCGTAATCAAGAAAACCGGACTTAATGGCCTGCATGGCCCCGTCCATGTTTGTTCTGGACCCTATTCCAATAAGACAGAATTTATCGGCTGGCATAAAGTCTCCACCTTCAAAAATACCATCCCCCTTGACACTGAATATATTTTTCTCCCCCATAGCCTCCTTTATGACAAAACCGGTTATTTCCGGTTCCTTCATCCTCTGCCTGCGTTTCATGTTGCCGAGGATTACTCCGTTCGGGGTAACTGCCTGCTGATCTCGCATGAAATAGAGGTTGGCCAGAGGCAGATTCGAATAAACCGTAGGATATTCTATCTGCATGCCCTCTTCGTGTTTCAGATCAATAGATGGCTCAAGAGTGATTGTGGTAAATAGCGTTGATGAATCCAGAATCCTGAGGTTTTTCTCCATCTCTGACCTTGCTGCTTTCGATGATGTTACAGTACCGTAAAAACTGACGATTCCCATGACTTTCTCTTCGAGAGACTTCCGGAAGATGGGATCGCTGTCTGCTTTCTGAATCACGTAGTCCCTGAGAATTTCAACCTTCACGCCGTTTTCCTTCAGGGTGTTTTCCAGATTCTCGTGTTCCTGAACTGCAATCCGGGTTCTGTACGGTCTTTCGAAAAGGAACGGCCTGGGTGAAAGCATAGCGTAATCGATCTCAATTCCGGGCCTGTGCATCATAACTCTTTTAAGGGAATGCCATTCAGCCCTGATTCTCATAAAACCGTTAAGAGAATTAATTACTGTAAAATTAACTTACGCTCTGATAGATCAGTATTTTTCCCTTATAATCAAATCCCTTAATCTCCCCATGATATATTCCCTTTACAGTTAATGTCTGGAAGTTCTTCTTATCCATAAGTTGCGTTTCCTGGTTATCTGATGAAACAGCCATGAAGTCCCTGATGTCCGCCACTTCATCGGAGAAAGTGTACTGTCCGTTATAGAACTCATTCTGAACAATATCGATCCGCCGCTCTGATACGGGGTCTATTACTGTGATTGTATTGGCATTGATCTTCTGGAGGATAAGAGCTGCACCCTTGTGTGAAATTACTGAACCGGGTTTCAGGTTGAGTATTCTTACCAGGTTGGTATACCGGTATAAATCACCTCCATCACCTCTTCCTGCCAGTTTCTTTGTAATTGTGGTTTCAGAGAAATAGTGATCGTGGATGTACTTGGTAAGTTTGATTCCGTCCGTTTTCTTCCCCAGATAAATATCAACTCCTTCCTTGACCCGTGTGATCCTGGATACAAAGGAATCGCTCGCGCTGGAATCGAGGTTGTCGAGCATATTGGAAATACTGGCAAGAACTGTATCTATTATCTTTGAATAATCAGTGGTATAAGTTCTCAGCTGGATAATGGATTCGTAATATGACCCGCTTATTTTGTTACACGTGGGACAACTGTTCAGGAGTATTTTGGATGGAATGCTCATGTTTCTCCCGGGAACGCTGACATTATCAGTCTGAATCTCAGTGTGAAAGTCGATCCTGGAATCTAGACGCCTCAGAATAATGTTATCCTTCCGTACCTTGACAGTAACTTTAGGGTCCTTCCTCACCAGATGCTCTTCCAGTTTCCGGGAAAGTCCGTCTTCCACTTTACCTCTTGACCAGGAATTCCCTATCTTGTAGGAATCACATTTCGGGCACATAGTAACATCTACGGAACCAACAGTAGTTATCTGAACATGGTTTGACAGACACTCGCCGCACAAGCCCCTGATAACTGCAGGATTCTTATCACAGACTATACAATTCATGTTTCAGTCCGGTATCCTGTTATTCGACTTATAGTTTTTAACAAGTGCCAGGGATACCAGGTGTTTTCTTATCTCAGTAGTTCCTGCCCCTATCTGGCCCAGTATCGCGTCCCTTAGAAGTCGCTCGACTTCGGACCCCCTCACATATCCAATTCCGCCATGTATCTGTATTGCCTCTCTAGCTATGTATTCCGCGGATTCAGCAACGTGAAGTATGGTGGCGGCAGCGCTTAACGAATTCATGGGATCTGCTGCGAGGGCGGAGAGAGCTTTGTCTGCAAGCAACTTACTTGTTTCATATCTTGTGTACATGTATGCCAGTTTCTCCTGAATCATCTCGAACTGGTAAAGAAATTTGCCTGACTGTTTCCTCTCCGTGGCGTATTTCAGAGAGAGTTCCAGAGCCCTCCTGGCCAACCCGATGAATATGAATGACAGGATAACCCTCTCGGAATTCAGTCCGCCCAGTATTATATCTTTCCCTTTTCCATATTCACCTACAATCCTGTTTTCCGGGAGTTCGACTGAATCAAAGAACACTTCCCCCGTTGGAGACCCTCTCATCCCCATCTTATCAAATTTAGCTCCTCTGGAGACTCCACTGTCATTTCCCAGGACAACAAATGCCGTATGACTCTCACCAGTCTTTGCATACGTCAGGAAAAGATCTGAATACGGTGCGTTAGTGATCAGTGTCTTGCTCCCGGCCATGACAAACCTGTCTCCGACGGTGGTGGCAGTGGTCTTCATGGCAAGGGCATCAGACCCGGATCCGGGTTCTGTGAGGCATAACGAACCTATCCATTCACCGGAAGCCAGTTTCGGGACATAATTATCCCTTATGTATCCGGAACCATTTCTATAAAGGTTGTCGAGACACAGGTTGCTGTGTGCGCCGTAAGAGAGAGCCAGTGAGGCTGAGGCGTATCCCAGTTCCTCTTCTATTATTGCCTGCGCAACGTAATCCATGCCGGATCCTCCATATTCCTCCGGGATTGTAATACCGAGAAATCCCAGCCTCCCCATTTTTCTAAAAACGTCAACGGGGAACTCATCCTGTTTGTCGATTCCGGAAGCTAACGGCATGACCTCTTTCGACACGAACTCCCTCACTGAGGTACGGAGTAACTCGTAAGTTTCAGGGGAGGTGGATTCTTGCATAATCTGTAATGAAAAAACTGGTTATTAATTCATAGGTATCTGAAGAGACTGAACGTCAAACTCTAACTTATATGAACATGGATTTCCGTGCACCATCCGGGATAGCATATCACTTGAAATTCTTATCTTCATTATTTTTCAGAATACTTACGGGAGGGCGCATTGCGACTCCGCATGAAAAATAAGTGAGTGATTGTCATGCCAGAATCATGGTTTTAGGAAAATTGCAATGACGGTAGCATAAGGTTAATAACGCTTTATAATATGCCCTATAATAAGCCTGCAGATAGTGAAACCTAGGGAATAGCAAAGTATTGGGAATGGAATGCCGGGAAAATGCACAGGAATTTTCCAGCTTCGCTTTAATTCCGGGTTATCAAATTAAACTTTCGCAGGGAAGGTGCAAAATGTACGTTATAGTTGAAGATGACTATATAGCCAGAATTCCTCCAGAGAAACTGGGTCTGGATTACGATCAGGCAGTCCTGGATGTATCAAGATCCTTGCTTGAAGGCCGTTTGATCGATTTCAAAGATGAGAAGGATGATACGCGAGTCATAGGAAAGTGTTATGTGGTATCCATTATGGGAGTCGAAAAATTGGGCGATGGTGCAATAGTTCACGGTGACGGTGGAGTTTACCAATCGGTACATTTCAAGGCTCTCGCATATTATCCGGAAATGCAGGAAATTGTTGAGGGAGTAGTCGTTTCAATTCAAAATTTTGGTGCATTCATAAAATTCGGACCGTTTGAGGGTCTGCTGCACAAGAGCCAGATAATGGATGACAGGATAGACGTTGATCTTAACAACCAGCGCTTCATAGGAAAGGATACCAAGAGGGACATTAAGATTGGGGACAGAGTGCGGATAAGGATTGTTGCACTGAACCTGAGTTCTTCGTCTATCGAGGACAGCAAAATAGGGTTCACGATGAAACAGATGGGCTTGTCTAAAATAGACTGGCTAGCTAAAAAAATAGAGAATTAGATGTCTTATGAAGCAAATCTATCGTGCCTGAACAGATAGCTCC
>JAMDBW010000084.1 GCA_023487765.1 Thermoplasmatota archaeon
TTCTAAGCCCCGATGCGGACCTACGGGGCAACGCAGTCCGGACGGGCGACGAAAGCCTCTGCCCGTCGTTTCTGCAGATATTTTTCCGATTCATCCCCAACCTCACGGATGGGGTCTCATCGGGAGGAATCAGATGAACCCGCTCACAATTGAGTTGCCTCTGGCAGTCCTGATAGGGGCTGTAGTGATTGACTTCATTTTCGGGGAACCGAGGAAGTACGTGCACACGATCACTGTTATCAGGAAAGCAGGGGTTCTCTTTGACCCGTATTTCAGGACTTTCGATAATAAACGGGTAGCCGGATTCTTTTACCTGGCATTCCTGGTTATGCTTTTCGGCATTCCGGTTTATTTAGCACTGATTATAATGTCAAAATTTTTCATTGTTTACATTATCCTGGGAATGATTCTCCTGAAGGAGAGTTTTTCGCTTACCTCAATCGCCGAAGATGCTGAACCTGTGATTAAGGCCCTTGAGGAGGGAAGAATCGACGAAGCCAGAGTTTATGCCTCGAAGTTTGTGAAAAGAGATACCGTAGGGCTAGATGCAGGAAAAATATCATCTGCAGTTATAGAAACAATTTCTTCGACGTTCCTGAACGACGTGGTGGCGCCTCTTCTTTATTTCGCCTTATTCGGAATCCCTGGCGCCTTCGTTTCCAGAGTGATCAGTGTCATCGATTCTCTTGCAGGCCAGAAGAATCATAGGAATTACAACTTCGGAAAATGGCCGGCCATAATACACACATTAGTAAATTATATACCCGCCAGAATATCTTCGTTTCTGATAGTTGTCGGGTCTGAACTTCTCAACTACAGAGTCAGCACTGTACCATTAACATCTGTGAGAGCAGCACTGGATAGTCCGGGGAATGGCCTGGCAATTGGATCTATGGCCTCGTCGCTCAACATCAGGCTGGAGAAGGTGGGATCGTATGTCATGAATGATAACGGCTTTGATCCTTCAGTAGGCGACATTAAAAGGGCCCTGAACATATATTACATGGCATTTTACGTGTATATGATAATTCTTGTAATACCAATAATGATAATTTTATACCTCATCTAAGAAGAATCAATGATAAATATTACTGAGTTCCCTGTTGAATTCCCTGGCTTTCATAAGAGGGTCCGGATCATCGTACACTGCTCTTCCAACGATGATGTAATCAGATCCATTTGCAATTGCATGCGAAGCTGACCCTCCCTGTGCTCCGATTCCGGGGCTTAGAATCTTCATGCCTGGTGCCATTTTTTTCACTTTCCTGAGCATTTCCAGATCGTTTCCTGGTGCTATCAGACCGTAGACATTTGCTTCGATGGAAATCTTCACAAGGTTCTCGAGAGAGCTGGAAATAAGGTCCGCAGAACCGGGATGACTCATTGCCACAACGGAAAATACCCGCACGTCTCCCGCCGCCTGAACGACAGCCTTCAATGAATCACTTCCGACAAATGCGTGGCTTATGACTCCCCATGCACCGTTCTCAGCAACTTTTTCCGCAATCAGCCTGTTGGTATTCGGAATGTCAGCGATCTTCAGATCGCAAATGGATCTTGAATATCGTGAAAGCTCGGAAATTATTGATGAGCCCCTGACCATAACCAGAGGCCAGTTGATCTTTATGGCGAATATTTCCCTGCCGATCTTGCGGGCAAAATCCACTGCAAAATCAACATCGAACACGTCAAGGGCAATAACTAATTTTGAATCCACCTTAACCATTGAGAAAACCGAAACGCGTATAAAACCTATTGCTGCGAGTTCTGTTTCAGGTCAGGAAATGTGGACAAAAAATGAGGAACCGATTACTTAAGATCATCGAGGGATGAGTGATAACGCTATCAGTCAACCATGTCGACACCGAGATCTTCATCAATTTCACCGAGGAGTTTCCTGATGTTTCTTGCCTCACTTCTTCCGGAAATCATGTACGGTGATTTGACACCGGTCAACAGGACAAGCACCTTTATTTTATCACCCATATCCTGTTCAACGCTGGCTCCCCATATGATTCTGGCATCACGACCAATGCGTTTCTGAATTTCTGACATGGCGGTCTCAGCTTCGCTCACAGTCATGTTTGGGCCGCCTATCACCCTTATCAGGCAGTTCTTGGCGTCAGATATGTCTGCCTCTACGAGAGGTGAGGTTATTGCGTCGTTAACTGCAGCAAGGACCCTGTTTCCTCCTCCTGAGGCTTCGCCTATTCCTACCATTGCAACGCCTCCATCCTTCATGACGGTCTTTATATCGGCATAATCAAGATTTATTAAACCGGTTTTAGTTATAAGCTCGGTTATTCCCTTCATTGCTTCCGAAAGGATCGAATCAGCGTACTGGAAAGCTTCCTGTATGGGCTTTTTAGGAACCTCCTTAAGAAGTTTGTCGTTTGGTATTACGATCACTGTATCCGAATATGCTGAGAGTTTTTCAAGCCCTGCGATTGCATTTTCCATTCTAATATGGCCTTCTGCAGAAAACGGGAGAGTGGTTATTGAAATTACGAGTGCACCGGAATCCTTGGCCGATTTTGCAACTACGGGTGCAGAACCTGTCCCGGTTCCCCCGCCGAGCCCGCATGTTACAAAAGCAATGTCAGCTCTCTGCACAAGTTTCTGTATGTTCGGAAGATCCTCCATGGCTGCTTCTTCTCCTATCTGCGGAATTGCCCCTGTTCCAAGGCCCCTTGTTCTCTTCTTTCCTATCAGCATCCTGTGTTTCGATCGGATTGTGGTCAGATGGCTTGCGTCAGTGTTTATCGCCACGAGGTCTGCACCGACAACGCCTTCACCGAAAAGGCGGTTAATTGTGTTAGAACCGCCACCGCCGCATCCTATAATTTTAATCCGGACTCTTAGCCTGTTGGCTATTTCCATTATCTCCCGATCTTCAGGAGATAGAAAATCAGTGACCTCGTGAACCGCTTCCAGACGTACTGGTTCCGAATTTTGCATTGCAGATTTGTAAAGAAGGTCTACTATGTCCCCCATATGTCTGATAAGATAATGATAACGTTATATAATTTTTTTGTTTCGGGACTTATTCATTTATTGGCTGAATGCGATGCGTGAAAATGTCAACTTTTGTCAGACAAACCAAGTTGTACCTTGTTGCCTGCAAACAGTATGACAGGGATCGGAAGCAGGGATATCAATCCGGAAACAAGGAAACCGATCGTTGTTGCCATATCGAATCTATCGACATAGCTAAGAATCTCCGGTGTCCGGATGCCGAGAAATATGGAGTTGACTATAGAATTTGGCACATAAGCCGATATCAGAAGGAATACCATCGTGAGTCCGAATACCGTTCCAAGATTAACCATCAGCGTGCGAATACCTGCGGTTTCGCCTCTCTTCGCTGCCCTGACTGACAGCATTATTATGGTGCTGTTCGGAGTGTAAAACATGCCGCTACCGGCTCCGGCAACCATCATCGCGATCGACATGAGAAAGTATTCGTGCCCGGAACCTATGATAAATCCGAGAGCAATGGAACCAGTTCCGGTCAGCAGAAGTCCCAGTGTTTCAAGAATCAGGTCTGATGCTTTTCCTTTAAGGTACCCGGAAACAAAGCTGAAGATTCCCATGGTGCCTGCAAATGGTATCATGAGTATTCCCGTATAGAGGGGAGAATATCCAAGAGGACCCTGGAAATAAAGAGTCAGGATGAGGAGCACGGAGAATCTGGATATTGAACCTCCGACCAGTGCAATAGTAGAGGCACTTAGAATTTTGCTCCTGAGTATCTCGGTATCAATTATTGGCCTCCTGGAACTCATCTCCTGAATTATGAACAGGAAGAAGAAAGTAAGGGTGGCTATGAGGAGAATGGAAAAAACTGTTGAAAATAGAGTCAGTCCGGGCAGGAGTGTCATGAAAATTATTGCTGTTATAACTGTCGCGGACATGAGAAGGGCACCGGCCTTATCTATGTGCCCGGTTTTGTTCCCCGGTATGTCCTTTATGGTCCCTGTGGAAAAAATGAAGCCGAAGATTGAAATCGGGATATTGAAGAGAAATATGGCCCTCCAGGTTAATTCGGTAAGAAGACCCCCAATCAAGGGACCTATGGAGGTCCCGAATGCGACGACAGCCGCATTTATGCCCATGGCCTTTCTCAGCTCCATGGTTCTGAAAGTGTCTGTGATTATTGCCAGACTGTTTGAAAAGAGAAAAGCCCCGCCGATCCCCTGGACAATTCTCCCGACCAGCAACATTGTCCCGTATAGTGAAGCCGCGGAAATAACGGACCCAATGAAGAATATGAGGTAGCCGGCCGAATACAGTTTCTTCCTCCCGACAATGTCCGAATATTTTCCCAGAATCGGCGTCAGAACTGTAAGTGAAAGCGCATAGGCAACTATTATCCATATGGCAAGGAAGAAAGATGTCTTCAGTTCAACAATTATGGTCGGTATGGCAATCAGGAGTGATGATGTGTTCACAACGGAAAGAAACGTTCCGGTACCGGTTACAGATACTATTTTCCTGCCGTAACTATCCAAGTTTTTCTCCTGATGCGTTCCCGCCGATGTGAATGGACAGTAAAATAAGGACTTAAATTATTACCATACAATGGATGAGAAGAGGCAGAAGCTTTCGAAAGTCCTTCTTGAAACCGGTGCCGTGAAGTTCGGAGATTTCCTGCTGACTTCCGGCAAGAAATCGTCGTATTATGTGGACATAAAGGATGCCGCCACCGATCCATCCACCCTTGGTCTTATCGCGGAGCTGTTCACAGGGATGCTTGAGGAGAAAAAGATTGCAGGTGTGGAGCTGGGTGCGGTTCCTTTACTGGTAGCTACTGCGCTGAAAGCGGGTATACCTTACGTGATCATAAGAAAGGAGAGAAAACACGGAACAGGGAAGCTGACAATAGGTGAATATGGAGATGAAGGTATAGACATTATAGAAGACGTTGTGACTACCGGTAACTCCATCCTGAAAGCCGTCAATTACCTGAGAGAAAACGGCGCCAGTGTTTCCAGAGCTTTTTGTGTTGTTGACCGGCAGGAGGGCGGCGCAGAACTCCTGAGAGAAAACGGCGTAGATCTCCGCCCTATTCTCAGTATATCTGAACTTATGTCACGATAGGATATCGTCTATTCTGCCCAGTTCTATCGGCGTTGTATCTTTTCCGACCAGTACGCCTTTGCTGTTGGCCACAATAGATGCCCCGACGTACATACTGCCGAAATTTGCAGTTCCTGCCTTTACAGGAACCTTGAAGAATTCAGAAAGTGACCTGATCTCATCTTCATCCGCCTCCGGTGTCACAAGCATACCTTTTTGTGTCAGAACTGCAGCGCTTCCCACGGTTTTGATACCGCCTATTGTTCCCTTTATTACTTCGACACCTAGCGCATCTTCGATCTTCTTCTGTGAGGAAACAGTATAGGACTTGTGTATCATAGCTGCCCTGTCACTGGTTATGATATCGTTTCCGATGGCATTTATCCTGTCTTTCAGGAACAAAATGTTCCTGTCGGGAAGCGACTTCGAAAAATCCAGATCCGATCCGATTTTCGGGGCAATCACGCCCTTTGAGTTCAGAACCATCAGTGAACCTATGAGATTCGCATTGTCTATGAAAATCTTCTCCACGGGTGCCTGCAGGCCGTCAGATACCTCCTGCAACACTTCGTCTTCTACGTTGCCCGGTAGAAAGACTACATCTTCCCATGCCCTGGCATATACACCGATGAAATTGCTTTTTAAAATTGATATTTTTTTAATCATAGATTCAGGGCAGGATAACTTCAGCAGAGCCATCCTGCAATTTTATGACCTTGACGGTGAGCTTGGACTGAGTATTGTATCTTCCCTTGCTCCAGACCAGTTCATTAACTCTGCTGTCGATCCATATTTTTGACTTGTCGACCTTTGTGTTTCTGGAAACAAAATCCTTTATTATTTCGATCGCGGTATCAGCGCTTCTGGAAATAGATGATTTCTTCATGCCTCTCAGTGGCACAATTAAAAGAAGTTCGTTTGTAAGTTCGTTTTCAACCATAATTCATCACCTAAAGCTTAAGATTATTCCTTCTCCAGTTTCTTCTTCTTGGATTGGTGGTAACACGTCTTGCGGTCTTGACCATTACCCATCCGGGTACTCTTCTGTTCTCCTTAATTTTCTTCATGAGCCTGATTTTTCGACCCAGTTCCTTATTTCTGCTCATTATTTATCTCCTCTCAATCTTTGTTTCTCTTTTACTTTCCGTTAATTTGGCAAGTACGTCCCTGATATCCACATCAGTCAGCAGGCGGTTAATTCTTCCCATGGAGGCAAGTTGAATCAGCTGATTCTCGACATTCTCAGCCAAGTCCGGACGAACCAACCTGACATTTGCGAGCCTTTCTCTGGCGTCCGGAGCAAGTATCTGGCGTAAAATCTGCTGCTTTCTGGCTTTTTCTGTTTCCTGCGCTCTTCTCTGTTCTTCAGATTCTCTCTGCTCGTCGACGCCTCTCTGCATCTCCAGCATTTTTTTGCGCCTGAGTTCTTCAAGTTCGTCCTCGCCGGCCATTTCATATCACTTACAGATATTTCTCTAGTGAGGGGTCTGACTGAACAAGGGTCTTCATGACCTCCTTGGAGGCCCTGTCAAGAACAGATGTCCCCTGAGGCGATACTGATCTGCCTTTCCTGTCTTTCTTGACATAGCCGAGTTTCTCAAGGGTTACAAGCATGTGTCTCACTATTGCCCTGCTGCCTTTTCCGGGATGGTATTTTTGTGAACCTCTGTCAACCCTTCCGCCGTATTCTTCACTGAGCCTGGATATACCTATGGGGCCCTTGACATACACTTTCCTGAGGGTTGAGGCTAATCTCTTGTAAAACCAGTCAGGATCTTCCCAGGTTTTTTCCTTGTGGATTCCTGCTTTAGCGTAATTTGTCCATTCCGGGACCTCCACTCTTTTATCCTCCTTGAAGGCTTCAGCCAAATTCTTCAGGAGCAACTCTGGAGGTACTTTCTTAACGTCTACCATTGGTCATCACGAACAGGGGTAGATTTATAAACTGCTTATAACATTTTCTGGAGTTGGCGAAATTGCTCCCGTTTCCATGACTACATCGTTCTATTTACCATGTTCATAACCACAAAAAGTGAGCCAAGATTTAGGGCCAGATCCGACAGATAAAATGACACCGGATGGGAAAATGGAACCTGTACCATAAAGGTTGATATCAGAGTGGATGCCACTGCCGGCACTGCAGTGAATCCTGCGGTGATCGCAAACAGCACCAGCAGGGCCATATTTCCTCCAAACGAATAAAAATTTATGGTCGTAGAACCTTTTGGCACTTTTCTCATGAGTCTCCTCAAATTGAAGAGAGAAGTGTAAGAGTAGGCTACAATAAGATTGGCAGGGAGAAGGAAAAGGATCAGTAAATTCACATTGTTCTTGAAAAGAAAAATTGTGGATATTGGTATAACTATTATGCTGAATATAACCGTCCCGACATAATTTTTAGAATATATTATGTCACGGAGAGTCAGCGGGAGGGACTGCAGGACACTGATGCCATTCCCTTCGGAAATTATCAGTGCTATGGAATAGAAAGAGGAGGCAACAATCACTATTGACAGCATTGAGTAATAGATAGAAATTGAGCCGAAAGAAATGCTGGACGAATAAAAGAATAACGACAGTAATGTCGGAAGTACAAGGAATATAGGGATGAGCATCATCGTGGCATTCTGGGGCTTCCTGAATATATTTCTCACTTCCTTTGTAAATATTGTCCTGTAGAAACCCGATTTTGGAACGCGTAACTTTGCACCATCCACTCCGGAAGATCCGGCACTTTCTGTTTCTGATATCTTGCGGAACACCATGCTGTTGACTTTCCGGAAAAGGAGAATAATCACCACACCGTAAACCATGGTCACCAGTATTCCGAAAAATAACTGGGACGGCAGGTAATGATCCGGAAAAGCGATATACGCAACGTTGAGCAGAGGAACCAGAAGGAATTCCGGGTTTGCGGTCAGGGACGGGAGGATAGGGATATACTTCGGAGTCTGAATTGCGATCTCAAAAAAGATGAAAAATGCAATAACTCCGGAGATTCTCGCAATATTTGAAAGTGTTCCGGCACGGCCATGCTTTGCGCGAGAACCACCCATTGCCAGAACATAAACAACAAGGCAGCCTGAAATGTAGCCCAGAATCATTATCAGAAACGCCCACACAGTACCAAAGATAATTGAAAAATAGTTTCCTGAGTGCAAAAAGAATTCCACTATAACCGGAACCGCAACAAACAATGATGATGACCCGTTGAACACAAACCAGGAAAACGGCAGTATCTTTGCTCCTATGTTGGCTGGCAGTACCTTGATAGGTTCGAATAGCTTGTAATTTCTCAGTATATTCGTGAACATCAGCACGCTGTAGGTGCTTATCAGAAAAATATAGGCGTAGAGGATCAGGGAGGTTGACTGCAGATGTGCCGTCCTCTGGTTAAGTGAAAGGTCGGAGAACACAAGAATAGTTGAAAAGACCAGTATTGACAATGTTGTGATAGCATAAGTGATAATGATCAGTCTCTCAATGTATCTTGATCCCTGCTTGCTTGAACCGGCCATTTTATGCTGAAATTTAGGTGAATCCTTTAATGCAAGATACCTTTGTTCCGAAACAATTCTCCTGCTGAGTTCGAATATGGGATTTTTCAATGATTCATCGTCTCCCCCAGGGAATTGACGATAGATGTGAGATCTGTGTCTCCCGTCATCTTCAGGAAAATATCTTCCAGTTTTGCGTCCTTTGAACCGGATTTCTCTTTCATCTCCTTGAAAGTGCCGACATCAACAATCTTTCCCCGGTAAATGATCGCCATCCTGTTGCATACGCTTTCTGCAACTTCCAGAACATGTGTTGAAAATATTATGGTCCTTCCTGCTAAAGCGTAATTTATGAGAAGATTCTTAAGGATTCTCGCTGACCTTGGATCAAGTCCGTTCATTGCCTCGTCCAGGATTATTACCTGAGGATCATGTATTAGGGCGGATATTATTGCAACCTTCTGCTTGGTTCCAAATGACAGGGAACCGATGAAATTGTCCATTTTATCCATTATTTCAAAGGCTTCCGCAAATCTCTGTATTCTGGTTGAGAGTACTTCAAGTCCAATTCTTCTTACCGACCCTATGAATGTCAGGAATTCCAAAGGTGTAAGCGATTCGTAGAGTACAGGAGTTTCAGGAACGTATCCTGATATTTCCTTGATCCTGAGCGGTTTTTCGATGGCATTTAGCCCGTTTACACTGACATAACCAATTGTGGGTTCCAGTATGGAACACATTATTCTCAGCAGTGTTGTTTTTCCTGACCCGTTAGGTCCAAGGATGCCGAATACATGATCCTCAG
>JAMDBW010000071.1 GCA_023487765.1 Thermoplasmatota archaeon
TCCTGAGCTTTCTTTTTGCACTCGCAATAAATCTTTTTCTGTCCCTGAAAGTTCTCACACTTTCAATGAAGCCCGGCCGGTGGGTTTTATTCTCTTCATTCCTGATATGCTTCCTCTGTTCGGGAAAAAGGAAGAAAAGGCTCAATATGGTCGCAGTAAACAGAATAATGCCCGGAATCAGGTAAATCATCCCTATGTCGGAGAAGAGTATGGTCGCGGCAACAGCAAACATGGCAACTGTTCCGCCGGCAGTTTCCATCATCACTATCCTTGAATAATGCTTTCCAATGACATTTGATTTAACCGCTTTCCCAATGAAAGCCGAGAGCGACGATTTAAACGTGTTCAGCTCATAAGACATAATGGCGATAAGGGAAGTGGCAAGAAGAGCAGCCATGGGAAGCACAAAATTTGTATCCACGAAGAATAATATAATCGAAACAGAGTAAATCAGGGCACCTGCAATCATCAAGGTATATGATTTTCCCTTGTCGATCAGCCTGCCCTGTGGAATGACGATGAAAAGCAGGACGATCTGTCCGACTGTAGTTCCTATGCCGCCATAAATGATCGGAATATGATTTGTTTCAAGGAAGTAGAAAATAGTATATCCAAAAATATTCATTGTGAGTGCAAAAAGAAAGCTCAGGACAGAAAGGGACGAAACGAATGGGTTAATCTTCTCAAATCTTCTCTGAGGCAACTGCAACAATTCTTTACGATTGCATTGTATTTATGCCTTTCTTCACATAAACTCCATTAGCTAAGATATGGCAGCATGTCCTCCGGGAAATTGATCAACTGAACGTATTTTTCTCCTGCCGCAATTCTGGCAACAAGATAGCACAAGGCAAAATTCCCGGAAACCTCGTGATCAGAAATCAGATATTCTCCTCCGAGTGATAGAAATTCCTTTACTTTCAGGGTTCCATTGGCAGGCATAACAATTTCAGGAGAAAATTCCAGCATCCGGGTTAACATCTGCGCGGTCTCATTGGGCCGAATCACCACCCGGGACGCTCCGGAAATTATTGAATCCATGAAATCTTCGACTCTTCCGGGCTGGTTCATGAGTATCAGTTCAAAAAATTTAGAGATTTCAACATACATTCTGAAGTTAAATCTTCCTTTCTGGATCGCATCGTAGTCGCACACAAATATCTCGTCCCCGCCCATGTCTTTAAGTTCCATTCTTTCAGGCAACCCGTAAAGTTTCGAATTTTTTATGAACAAACAGTTAATGGACAACAATTCCATAAACGCACTAAAATTAATACACTTTCTATTTGATATGCTTCAAATGATAGTGAATATCACTGTTTTCTTCGGCTGGAATTCTACAGGGAATGAGCGATTATCTTCCGGGTAATTAATATGTGATAACATAAATATAATAGTGTTTCTGTTTTCTTAACTCTTGATCAATAGAAAAGTTATTTATTATTCAGAATATATATTTAGGTATGATGGAAACTTCACGTTCCAACCTTTTCAAATTAGAGCGAGCCGTTGTTCCGATGGCCAAGGGTGACAGGTCAAAGGTTGTTCTGGAACTTGCATTTTCCCTGTCGGAAATGTATAATACCGAGATTACGGCGCTTACGGTTAAGGAAGAAGTCAAGGAGGTGACGTGGAGTGACAAGGTTTCAGTGGTTATCAACGCATACCGGGATGGAAAGGACAGAAATATCAAGGTTATACCCAAAGTGAGAACATCCGCATCCACTAAACAGGGCATCGTGGATGAGGTGAACAGCAAGAGCTATGATATTCTGCTTCTCGGAACGTTTAAGCGATCTCTCCTTTCCGGCTCGCTTTTCGGCGGAATAGGTGACTACGTCATGAAACATTCCAGGGTCCCTACAGCCCTCGTAAGCATAAAGGGCAGTACTTTTCCCTACAGGAAAATCCTGCTGCCTCTGTCCGAATCATTGAACACGAGGGGGGCAGTATCCTTCGCTCTTCAGCTCAAGAAAGCACTGGGTTCTGATCTCACAATCGCGGATTTGAGGAAATTTGACAAACATGGGACTCATGGATTCAGTGTCATCTTCGACCGGTTCGGAGAAGTTGTGAGCAAGTACGGAGAGAACATAACCATTATACGTCCCGGATATTCCTCCTCACTCGTGGAAGAAGTACATCTGCTCATAGGTGATCAGAAGCCTGATCTGATAATATTGGGGGTAACAGAGAACCAGAAGGGTAAAGTCAGATTCAATTCAGATCTGAAAAATATCATAAAGGCAACCGCGCAGGACACGATTGTTGTTAAAAAATAGGGTCACTGGAGAAAATTCTTCGGCAGAATATTCTCACCCATCAGCAACTTTAGAATGTCAATGTTAAGGGCCACAGTATTGACGTAATAAGAACCAAATATTGGAAAATTCTGTTTTTCATTTCTGGTTATGCTGTCATTCAATATGGCATATATATTCGAAAGCGACAGGTTTACACTCTTGTTCAGAGAAAGGTTGTAAATAACCGTGGCAATTCTGGAGACCTGATCGTACGCTCCTAGAACAGGTATGTTCGGGTCCAGCCCGGAGGCTGAGTATGATACCATGGCTTCAGGTATCTGGCTCGCGTTGATGCCCGGATTTTCCTGTTCGAACTTCTTGATATAATGCTGAGTGAGATTCAGGGTCTGGTTGCTGTCTATCGAGTACGAATAGCCTCCCGATGTGCTCATATTATAGCCGATGCCGGATGGTCTTGGCTGAAAGAAAACTGAGCTGTTAAAAGCCTCGGCGATCATGTAAGATCCATAGACCTTACCATTGATTTTGATCGGTGAACCGCCAGACTGGAATGGGAGTGCCTTCTCCGTCACAATTGAGGTGATGGTTGGAAAAACGAAGCCGAGAAGGAAGAGGAATACAACGGCAAAAGCAAAAGGTTTCAACAGTGATTTTATCATGCTTTCACCACACAACTCCGGACGCGATCATCGCAGAATAAATTATCTTGATCATTATGAAAGGGAGCAGTACTCCACCCAGTCCGTATATCATCACATTCCTCTTCAGCAGATCGGAAATCGATGAGGGTCGGTATCTCACTCCCTTGAGTGCCATCGGGACCAGTGCCAGTAGTATGAATGTGTTGAAGATCAGGGCGGACGTTATTGCCACTACCGGATTCTGAAGTCCGAGAATATTCAGGTAGTTCAATTGAGGGAACACTGTGAACATTGCAGGTATTATCACGAAATACTTGGCCAGATCATTAGCCACGCTGAAGGTAGTGAGCGCTCCGCGTGTTATCAATATCTGTTTTCCAAGGAAGATAACGTCCATGAGCTTGGTTGGATCGTTATCCAGATCAACCATATTGGCAGCTTCCTTTGCCGCCGGCGTCCCGCTGTTCATGGCCATTCCCACATCTGCTCTTGCCAGTGCGGGTGCATCGTTGGTACCATCCCCGACCATGGCGACCATCCTCTGCTGTTCCTTCTCTTTTATTACAACGTTGTATTTGTCGATTGGAGTGACATTTGCCACGTATTCATCTATGCCGCTCTCTCTCGCAATGAACGCCGCGGTGGTTTCATCATCGCCAGTGCACATGATGGTCTTAATGTTCATTTTCTTCAGACCCTCAAGCCTCTGCTTTATTCCCGGCTTAAGAAGATCATTTAATTCTATTACCCCGGCAAATTCCCCGTTTTCGACAACAGTAAGCGCTGTGCCTCCCCTGATAGATATTTCCTTGCAGAGTCCTTCAACGTATTTGTCAGATATATTGAACTTATTTTCCAGTGCCCTGAACGCCCCCTTGAGTATCTCTTCTTCACCCTTGATGAGGCCGCTGAATTTGGTTTCAGCCGAGAAGGGGACAAATTCGTATCCCGCGGTGTCTTTCAATGTCAGATCTATGCTGTCTCTCTGAGCGAGCTTGACTATGGACATGCCTTCCTTGGTCTGGTCCTGGAGAGAAATCAGTGAACAGGTGGTCACAAACTCCCTGTAGTCTACTCCCCGGTTGGGATAAAATTTCACGGCTTCCCGTTCACCCATTGTAACCGTCCCGGTTTTGTCAAGAATAATGGTATCAATATCCCCCGCATTCTCCACGGATTTACCGCTCTTGGCGATTACGTTATATTCAGAGATCTTGTTTACGGCGGCCACCCCTATGGCGGGAAGAAGACCGCCTATCGTAGTCGGTATCAGTGCAATCAGCAGGACGATAAGTATCATTATGTCCGGTGTGACTCCGACGTATCCGGACAGGGCGAAAATGGCTGCAGTGATTACGAGGAAAATAAGGGTTATGCCGGATAGAAACACTGATAGTGCAATTTCATTGGGGGTTCTCTCCCTCTTTGCATTTTCGACTATTGATATCATCCTGTCAAGGAATGTTTCACCAGGATTGTTGGTAACCATGATCTTGATCTCATCGGTTACAAGCGTGGTCGAACCGGTTACGCTGTCTCCCAGTATTTTACGGGACGGTCTCGATTCGCCAGTCATGCTGGATTCATTTACGTATCCGGACCCCTCAATAATTTCACCGTCAATCGGAATGGTATCTCCGGCTTTTATCAGCAGGATATCCCCCTTCCTCAGGCTGGAAGACGAGACTTCAGTAATTTCAGTTCCGGACACAATGCGGGCAATGGACTCCTTCTGAAGTTTCCTCAGGGAATTCGTTATTGCTCTGCTTTTCCCTTCTGATATTGCAGAACTTATGTTTGAAAACAGGATAGTCAGAAACAGGAGTACCACCACGGCTTCATAGAACTGCATGTATGCCGGTGATACTGGAAGGTCGAATGCACCGGGGAAAATCGTGGCGATAACTGACAGCACAAGAGCAAATTCTGTGACAAACATCACAGGGTTTCTGTAGAGATATCTCGGATCGAATCCTTTCAGGGACTCCAGAAAGATTTCAAGATATCTGTTCAATTAAACCACCTCAATACAAGTCCAAAATCACGAGCCCATGACAGGAACGGTCCCAGAGCCAGTATTGGGAAGAATGCCAGAACGCCGAGTACAACGATCGTTACAAACAGCATCAGTCCGAAGAGGAATGATCCAGGATCGATTGACCTGCCAAACTGAACCTTCGGTGATTTCGATGAAAATGACTGGGCTATCAGGAGCTGAAATGCCATGAGTAAGTATCTTCCAAGAAGCATGATTATGCCGTCAAGATAGTTGAAGTATGGCTGGTTTGTAAGAAATCCACCCATTTCCGATCCGTTGTTAGCAGCAGCGGTGGCAAACTCATAAAATATCTGAGTCACGACATCAGGGGTAGGATTTCCTGTCACCCCTATCACGCCGGGAAGCATCATCGTGATCCCGAATGGTATTACAACAAGGAGCGGGTGTGTGATGAGGGAAAGCGTGGAATATTTTATTTCCTTGGCCCCGATTCTCAGGCTCATGATTTCCGGAAGCTTGCCAACCATCAGGGAAGTTATGAAAACAGTGAAAATTACGAACATGAAAATGTTAAGAACTCCAGTTCCAACACCTCCTATCGGGTCGTTAAGAATGAGGTTACCCAGAATGCCGAGGATACCAACAGGCGTGAACGCAAGCAGAATGCTGTTGGCAGCACCAGTAGATGTAAAAACAGCCCCGCTGGCGAATACAGTGCTTTGAGAAATGCCAATCGCCGTTTCCTTTCCTATCATGTTCCCGGTGAACATGATGCCAATATTGGACAACACCGGGATTCCGGCATATTCACCGAAGAATGTCATGAAGGTTGTGAAGATAAAAATAGAAATAACAACCCCGAACAATACATTGGAGAATCCCTTGCTGTCAAAGACCCTCCCGAGCGAGAGAAGAGACCCCAGGGGAATAATCGTGAATGCAATAAATTCAGTCAGGTTGGAAATCCAGTTCGGGTTTTCAAACGGGAATCCAGCATTGGCACCATAAAAGCCTCCTCCGTTGGTTCCGATATTCTTGATTGCTTCCAGCGTAGCTACAGGGCCAAGTGGTAATTTCTCATAACCAAGGCCCAGAATTGGATGCACAAGCAGATACGGGCTCAAGGTTTGAGGAACTCCGAGAAGTACAAATATCAGGGTGAGAAGAAGCGTAAGTGGAAATATGAGGTAGAAAATTGACACCAGAAAATCATGGTAAAAGTTTCCAAGGGTTCCCTTTTCACTTAGAATTGCCCGTATAAATGCCATTGATGCGGCAAATCCAGTGCCGGCAGAAACAAACATCAGTCCCGTTATTACAAAGGTCTGTGTGAAGTATGTCAGGTGGAGGGGATTTGAATAATGCTGAAGGTTTGTGTTTGTAACGAAACTCGTTACGGTGTTGAAAACCAGCGAGATTGAATACTGATGATACCCGTAGCCAAAGGGCAGGAGGCTCTGAAAATAAAATAAAACAAATGTGACAATTGCGGCAGATGCGTTGAAAAGAAGGAGAGTCGAGAAATATTCCCTGAATTTCATCCCCTTTGGCGGAGATTCTCCGAAAAGTTTCTCAAAAAACTTAACAATTCTGCCGGATACCGGATCAAGCCATACCGGCTCTTCCTTGTATATCTTCTTTATGTATCCTGAAAGAATGAACGCAAATATGGACATGAAAACGATATAAATCAGTATTATGATTGAACCGGAAACGAGCCGGTTGTTGAGAAAGAACTGTCCCCAGAACGATCCACCCTGTATGGTGAAAGCATAAGCTAATGAATTCAAAATTTTTCAGCTCCGATTATTGCATATAGGAGGTAAACAGTCAAGGCCAGCACAACTAAGCCAACTGCCACATAAGCTTCAATCACCGGTTTCCCTCATTTATGTAAATTCGGTATATAAGAATGTCCACTAAGCGCCGCAAATATGCTAAAAACCGGAAATTAACAGATCGTGTAAAGGTTAGTCAGCTGGCAGTATCTACTTTGTTTCTCTTCAGGAAATCCATTGCTTCCCGATCCTCTCCGCTCTGCAGGAGAAAGGCTCCGTTCGGGTATCTTAAGTGTTTTTTCCGGTCAAGCAACCCGGGAACCCTTGTGTGGTATTTTCCGTGGTTGGAACGGTTGTTGTATCTGTACAGCCTACGATGCATTCTTTCAATATCCCGCGCTGGAACTTTTTTCACTTGCCCGGAATGGCGAAAAGCATGGGCCAGGAATGTTGGAGGAAATGGTAAATCAGCCGATTGTCGCGCTGAAAGAATATGGCCTCACTGAGTACGCTGACAAGTATCTTCCCGAGGAATTGCCGAAGAGTCCCGATACAGAGTGAGGTGTTGCTTATTGTCCTGGAAAAACTCTGGAAATTGGGAAAATTTTATGATCTCCGGAAGTTGATGGACAGGGGCCAGCAAATTGGAATTAGATCTGGTGAGGCAGGGCAATAACCAGGTTGCCCCGGTCACTTTTCACTTGATATCATGTCCGGTGTATCACCGGTCCGGGCATTGCGTCAGAGCCTCGGATAACGAGGTCCGTCGTCCCGGGCGTTGAGGTCCCTGAAAACCTTAATATCAAAGTCAAAAAAAGATGCAAAATTTTAATCGTCCGGTCCTTTTCCTTTATCATATGAGGACAGACTTGCTTGATTTTGACAGGTCTCTGATAAGCAACAGAGAAGAAGTTACAAACAGAGACAGTCTTGTCATTGAACTGAAAAGAGCAGAAACAAAGGCGGACATAAAATCGATTAAGCAAGAAATCACCGGTATTCTTTCCGAGGTGAAGCAGCTTTCAAAAAATACTGATACAAATGGAGAAGAAGAACAGGCAAAATTTGGCATGAGCCTTAATTCTCTCATTGAAAACCTGCAACAAGCTTTGGATGCGTATTCACTGGAAAGGGCAAAATACTATCTTAGCAGGCTTATAAAGTCACTGACAACGGAAAAGACCGGTAAGTTTAACGATCTTGATATGAACAGGTGGAAGGAGTACAATGACATAATTACAGACAGTTTGTGGATAATGGAAAAACGTGACAGGACGGGGGCACACAATGCCGGTTATTGGGGGAACTTTATACCTCAGATTCCACAACAATTACTCAGAAGATACACGAAGAAGAACGAATGGGTACTGGACACATTCGCAGGTAGCGGGACAACCCTTATCGAATGCCAGAGGCTTGGAAGAAATGCCATTGGAATAGACCTGTCAAACGAAGCTTTAGATTCGGCCCGCCTTAACATAAGCAAAGAGAATAATGTCTACAATACCAAAGCTGAACTGTTCAACGCGGATAGCACAAAGTTAAATTACAGAGAATTATTGGGCAAGTTCAACATCGACTCCGTTCAGCTGGTTATTATGCATCCACCTTACTGGGACATAATAAAATTCAGTGAAGATGAGAGGGATCTCTCGAATGCTCCAACAGCCGATTCTTTCCTGTCCGGAATAAGGCAGATCGCCGAAGGTGCTCATCAGGTGCTGGACAAAGGAAGATTTCTAGCCATGGTAATTGGTGACAAATACAGCAAAGGAGAGTGGATTCCACTTGGTTTCTACGCGATGAGCGAAATAATGAAAGCGGGTTTCAAGCTCAAGTCTACCATAGTGAAGAATTTTGATGTGACCAAGGCTAAACAAAGCCAACAGGAACTTTGGAGGTACCGGGCTTTACTCGGGGGGTTTTACGTTTTCAAGCATGAATACATATTCCTGTTTGAGAGGTGACCTGACGGTTACTACCTGTGTTTACAAAGTATAATTGTTGCGGCCCGCGGCACAGAGGGAGACCGGGTCAGCCCGATGAAAAGACAAAGCGGGTCATCCCCTACAGGATATGGTTTGATGGCGAAAGGTAGTGCAGTGTGTCAGGGAAGTCTCGCAGTGCCGGAAAAGAAAAGCTCGGCGTAGTTAAGGAACTACACCGGGTCATGTATCCCGGCTTCCGGATTCGAACCAGAGACCTGCGGATTACGGCGGTTTTCCATGCCGTGGATTTCCCTCTACAGTCCGCCGCTCTACCAACTGAGCTAAGCCGGGTATCCCGTTAATGATTCGGACTGATAAAAATCTTAAGGTCAGTTTGTCTGTCACAGAAAAGTATTTCAATTTCGCTTAAAATTCTCCATTAGATAAAAATACCCTTAATGGATACAGTGAAGCGGTTACCAGTTTATTTTTCAGGAGAAAGATATGGAAATAGAAGAGCTTACTGCAAGTATGGGGAAATACT
>JAMDBW010000072.1 GCA_023487765.1 Thermoplasmatota archaeon
CCTTTGGCAAGGTTTCCTGAGCGACACGTCTCTCTTCGAAGCTCTTGATACTGCTATAAGGCCATTATTCTTGTTCATTTGACTGGTAAGATCGTTACATTGGCTTAAAACCAAACGATCCATGAAAATTAGATGTTCAGTAGATAGAATAATATTCTTGGAGTGTGGGGCACTATTTCCGATCGGCTTCTCCTTCCGACTTCGTAATTATCACATAGACCCTTTTTCCGAGATAACTCTTTGGGACATCAGCCTTGGCAGAAGTACCCTGTTTTGTTACTGTTCTCTCCAATATGCCTTCTACCTAGTCATCTGTTATGCCTAGCTTATTGCCAAGGACAAAGACCTTTATGCTCACAGTTATAGCATCCTGTCCTTTTTGCCGTTCCCGTGGAGGGTCGAGTATATCCGCAGTTATGACACGTCAATGTATCTCCCCTCCATCTATTCCAGATCTTCCGGTAAATTTTTCCACGAATTCTCTGAACCTTGATTCCACGTATTTTTTCTTCCCACCTGACCGTAAGGCCGCCCTAATGCATAAGGAGATGACGATAAATGAAGCAGGAATCTCCAGATCTTCAGGGTTGAGAGGATCTCAGAATCATCGCTGAAATCTATTTCTCTCGCTTGTCAATTCTCACAATTTCTTCAGAGACTGAATCAGCGCAGCGATAACCTCACTGGCATCCCCGTAGAGCATCCTTGTGTTCTGTGAATAGAAAAGATCATTGTCTATGCCCGCGAATCCCTTTCCAGCTCCTCTCTTTATAACGATGACGTTTCTTGCCTTATCCACATCAAGTATCGGCATACCGTGAAGGGGACTGTCAGTTCTCCTCGCAGCCGGGTTGACTACGTCGTTAGCTCCAACAACCAGCACGACGTCTGTGTTTGGCAGTTCCCGGTTTATCTCATCCATGTCGACCATGAGCTCGTATGGAATCCCTGCTTCAGCAAGAAGAACATTCATGTGGCCGGGCATTCTTCCTGCTACCGGATGAATTGCGAACCTGACCTGCAGGTTTCTGGACTGAAGGATATCGAGAAGTTCCTTTACCCTGAACTGCGCCTGGGCAGCTGCCATCCCGAAGCCCGGCGCTATTATGATACTTCCTGCATATGCCATCATAATGCCGACGTCCTCAGCTTCAATCGCCCTTGCAATTCTCGCCTCATTCAGATCGTGTTCGTCTGTTTTTCCGAATGCGCCAAACAACACGCTGAATATCGATCTGTTCATGGCTCTTGCCATCGCAACAGTCAGAATCGTTCCGGCAGCCCCAACCAGCATTCCGGCTACCACCATTGCAAAATTGGACGTTGAGAAACCATCAAATGCCACCGCCAGCCCCGTAAGGGCGTTCAGCATAGATATGACCACAGGCATGTCAGCTCCGCCAATGGGAAGTGTCATCAAAATCCCGAAAACCAGCGAGAGAATGAAGAACGGATAAATCGGGCTGAAAGCAAGTCCTGAGGGAATCTGCGGGAAAAGATAAGCGAGCCCGAAATATGCAGATGCGGCTAGAATAAGTATATTAAAAGGCTGCTGCAATGGAAAAGTTACCGGAGTCTGCTTCATCCAGCCCTGCAGTTTAAGGAAGGCCACGGTGCTTCCGGTTAACGAAACACTTCCTATTATTGCGCCGCCAAGTGCCAGCTGGAGGTACACAGAGGCACTTCCGCCAAGCAGCTCAATCGCAGCTATTGCGGCAGCAGCCCCTCCTCCCATGCCGTTGTATATTGCAACCATCTGGGGCATGCTCACCATTGCAACCCTGGTGGCAGCTATCCATCCAATAGCTCCTCCAATAGCTATGCCAGTGAGAATCAGGGGTACGTTTGAAATCCCGGGAATCGTGAAGGACACTATGATCGCTGCAGCCATGGCCCAACCTGCCCAGATTATGCCGCTCAGCGCCGTTTTCGGATGTCCCATCCTATGCAGGCCGATAACGAAAAAAACTATTGCTGCGACATATATTAGTTCGTATAAATCAAACATCCTGCTCTTCCTTCTTTTTGTGTTCGAACATTTTCAGCATTCTTTTGGTAACAACGTACCCGCCGGTCACATTGATCGTTGCCATTACAACTGCCGCGAAACCGATAATTCTTTCAGCATTGTCGGTGGCGAAGCCGAGAGCAATGATGGCTCCGACAAGAACTACGCCATGTATGAAGTTTGATCCGGACATAAGCGGTGTGTGAAGGATGACCGGAACCCTAGAGACTACTTCATATCCGACAAAGGCGGAGAGCACCACGATGTAAACCGCACTCCAGACCTCTGCTATCATGATTTTGAAACCTCTGTCCCGTGAGACTTGGTTATTAATTTTCCATTGTTAATCAGGAGACACGCCTGGAGAATCTCGTCTTCGAACGAACCTGCAATTCCACCCTCCCGGCTTATGAGAAGAGAAAGAAAAGAAAGAACGTTTCTCGCGTACATCTGGCTGGCCTGGTAAGGGACTTCCGACGGAAGGTTGTTCGGACCGGAAACCATTACATCGTTTTCAATAATCGTTTCACCTGACCTGGTGATTTCACAGTTCCCTCCAGTGTCCGCTGCCAGGTCAATGATCACTGAGCCGGCTTTCATTCGCTGAATCATATTTCTGCTGATTATAACAGGTGCCTTCCTGCCAGGTACACTCGCAGTCGTTATTATGACGTCAGCACCGGAAACCGCATCAGCAATGAGATCCGTCTGTTGATTCTTTTCCTCTGGGGTAAGTTCTCTCGCGTATCCTCCGGTGGCTCTGGCGTCTATTTCAGTTTCAAGAAACCTGGCCCCCAGGCTTCTTACATCTTCTCCTGCTGTCTTGCGGATATCGTAAGCTTCCACTACAGCACCGAGCCTTCTGGCAGTGGCTATAGCCATAAGTCCGGCAACGCCGGCTCCTATCACAAGAACCTTGGCCGGCCGGACTGTCCCTGCTGCCGTTGTCAGCATCGGAAAGAGCCGCGGAGAATGAAATGCGCCAAGAAGCACCGCTCTGTAGCCGGATATGGAAGATTGCGACGAGAGCACATCCATCGTCTGTGCACGGCTTATTCTTGGCATCAGGTTCAGGGAAAATACCGTCATTCCGGCACTAGTCATACTATTCGAAAGTTCATCTTTTCCCTGAAGGTTGATCATTCCAATCAGGATTGTTCCTTTCCTGACATTTTTTATTTCGTCGACGTCCAAGCCGTGAATTGCCAGAATCACGTCTGAAGAACCAAGAATTTCTCTTCTCTCTTCGACTAATTCCGCACCCGCCGATGAATATTCAGAATCCATAAAATGCGCCGAAGATCCTGCACCTTTTTCCATCACCACTTCCGCACCCATCGCGGAAAGTTTCCCGATGAGGTCCGGAACCATGGATACCCTGTTCTCAGACGCATCAGTTTCCCTGAGAACGCCTATCCTTGCAACCATTAACAACACGAATTCCCACAGATACTGATTTGTGTAGTGTTCGAAGAGCGGGTTTGCATGATATCTGAGAAATAGTATTCTTAACATTATATTAAAATGTTCGCGTCGCAATTCCGGGCCGGTTGACTTTCCATGTTATTCCCGGATATAGACCGGAACGTCTTCATCTGCCAAGGGGGGCTATCTCAATTATCCATCCCTGGCAAACTGCCAAGTTTCCTGATGCGGTCAAGCAGATTGTCCAGTACTCCCCTGACGATTGCAAGAGGTTCCTCATGATCAATCAGGAAAATTTTTCCGTTCTCCGTTATTACGTATACGGTCGTTTTTCTTCCGTTAACAATTTTCCGCTCAAGAATGTCCACGTATCCCTTTTTTTGCAGGGAACCGAGCAGAACGTAAACAGTTCCGGGCGGGATCGCAGTTCCGAGTTTTTCAGAGACTCTGTTCTGGAGGGCATACCCATGGAGCGGCTTTTCAAGAAGCTCTCCGAGTATGAGCAACGTCATAACTCCCCTCAGGACCTTCTCGTTTTCAATCATCTTGTCAGGATATTGATAACGATTAAATACTTATCTGTAATCAACTCATCTATGTCTGACTTACCTATTTTCAAAGATGAACAAAAGGAGAACGGTAGGCTGGCTGCTTTGTCTCTGGCTTCGCTGGGGCATTTTGTCAATGATGGTACAATGTTCTTCTTTCCCCTTATAATCGCTGTATTTGCCAACTCCGGCCGTTTCTCCCCGATAGTTCTCACGGCGCTTCTTGCCGTATTCTACATCACGGCTTCCCTGTTCTCGCTTGTCGTTGGAAGGCTGTCACAGTTAATCCACAGGTACGGTATCCTCATTTCTGCCGGTTTCGTTATGCTGGCTCTCGGGCTTGTTATTTTTTATTTCGTGATCGTCTCGCCTGATGGACAATTTGCATCGGCACTTTCATTCACTGCATCCTTTGCAATGGGTGCAGGGAGTGCATTTTACCACCCGCTGGGTGCGGCAGTGCTGCAGAACAGGTTCAAGAGCAAGGACCAGGGAAAGGCTCTCGGGATAAACGGGGCCATGGGAAGCCTTGGGAGATCGCTTTACCCGTACTTATTTTTCGCTATTGCAGTTTTTACGGCAATGGCGGGGTCATTCATCGTATTCGCCGCAGTGGCAATTATTTCCGCATTCCTTATTTTTTTCAAGTTGAAGGACAGGAGTGAACCGCATATCTCGAGCGATCAAAACACTGCAGTTTCCCAAAAAAAGGGAACGGTATCCGGCGTAATAATTCTCCTGACTGTAATCACCTTCATAAGAACCACGGCTTCTCAGGGAATCGCAGCATGGATACCGACCTATCTTTCAAGCGTTGAAGGATATGGAATAACTGCATCTCTCGGACTGGCATTAACCATCATGTACGCGTCCGCTATACTGGGGCAGCCTTTGTTCGGAATACTTGCAGACAGGTATGACAGGCGATTGCTTCTTTCACTGAGTTCCGTCGGGACCGCTATGTCGGTATTTGGACTCCTGTTTACCGGAGGGTTTGCCAACCTCTTATTCCTCACGCTGTTCGGTTTCTTTACATTCAGTGGTTTCCCGCTTCTCTTCTCCATTATATCCTCGTATGCATCCAAATCCAGTTCATCAATGAATAACTCAATTGTATGGGGATTCGGAAGTCAGGGAGGAATGGCTGCCGGCCCTATTATAGCCGGAGCCATTATACTTGACCAGTATCAGAGGCTGACACTCAGTTTCGAGGTGTTTGCAATCCTTACGCTCATAGCTGCCGTACTTGTATTTACTCTTCCGAAGACCCAGAAAAAAGGCAGAATGCCGCTTTTCGGGTAGACTGGTACGGCGCGCTTTCCTCTGTGCCCGGACCCGATAAACTCTCAAACTGGAAGGAGTTTGCACGAGACCATTCGAATGCGTGAAGAGGCAGTGATCAATGAAGCACGATCCCTCAGTAGCTTTCGACTGAGAGGATGTCGCGAATTAGGCGAAAGTCTAAATAAGCTCTCAAAATACAAGCATTAGTTTGATAAGAAAAACAAATAAAAGACCGCACAATGGATATAAGTACGGTCCACAGAAGAGGGAAGTTTTCCAGAAGAAATCAAAAAGGCTTGATATGAGAAAGACGGAAGAATTCAACTACATGCTGGGAAAGGTCGTAGAAGATCTTCCGGACAGTGTACGTGGTGCAATTAAGGGCAGTCTTTACTCAATAGCTTCAAAGAAAGGCACCAGGGAAGCCAAGGATTACATAACAAAGAAATTTGAAGAAGGTCTGATTGACGACGGAATGCAAAAAAGGCTTTTCGACCTTCTGGCCGACTACAGCAAATTCAGGTGAATTCATTTTTCCCGGGTTGAATTTGTTATCGCAAATTGCATGATGGAGAGGCAGGATCCAGTCTGGTCCTGATCAGGCAATACTCACATCACTCATCAGGAATACTCCTGATATGACATTTTCCGGTATATTGAGATTATGTGCTCTTCACAATTGATCGTGCGGGGGGAATATTGGAAGGATGGTACATAACGAAGAATGACGATCTGTTGATCAATAGTAGGATTTATATCAGAAACATTACTGATCTCAACAGGTATCCGAATTGAAAATTGAAGTCGGACAGAGATTTGATTTCGAAGTGGACCGTGAAGACGTTGAAGGAGCGGATGGAGGCTCGATAATAGCAACATGGTATCACATGGGAAACCCCATTTACGTGGAGTTGCTGGTCAACAAATCTCTCCTGAAGGAGATAGAGAAATTCTTCGCAAACAACGTAAAAAGAACAGCTCTGATCTCAATATCCAGATTATCAAAATCAAAATATGCGGTCACTCCGACGATGGTCCTGCTGAACAGGCATCAGAGAGACGTTAAGCAGCTAAAATAGATCAGTACTGGTAGAAACCTCTGCCGCTCTTCTTCCCCAGCAGGCCGGCATCTACCATTTTCTTCAGAAGGACTGAAGGCCTGTACTTAGAATCTCCGTACTGCCGGTAGAATATTCTGCACACATCCAGCGTCACGTCAAGCCCGATCATATCTGCCAGTTCCAGCGGGCCCATGGGCATGCCTGCACCCAGTTTCATTGCACGGTCAATATCTTCCCTTGATGCAACACCTTCATCAAGCAGAAATACTGCTTCGTTTATCATGGGAACCAGTATCCTGTTGACGACGAATCCGGGAACCTCTTTTACCACCACCGGTACCATCTGCTGCCTGTGATTTTTCAATCCTCCTATGAACCCGGACAGCGTTTCGACCACATCCCGGGAAGTCTGAATTGCAGGAACTATTTCCACCAGCGGCAGTGTATACGGTGGATTGAAGAAATGGGCGATTATTGCGCGCGACGGTACTTCCAGTGCAGTTGCAAGCGATGTTATGCTCAGGGAAGAGGTATTGGAAGCCACAATGGCCTCCGCAGAAATCTGCCGGGACAAGTCCCTGAAAACCTGCTTTTTCGTCTCTTCGTTCTCAAACACTGCTTCAATGACAAGATCGACTCCGTCAAGGTCTTCATAATCGACAACCGGCTTTACCCTTCCAAGCAGGCCGTGAATGTCATTTTCTGTAATGGTAGGCTTCAGTCTGCTGATTAAACTGTCTTTTTGATCCGGGTTCAGGCTGATACCAAGTTTCTCAATCCGGTCTATTTCTTTCTGTGCTCTTTTATCCTCAAATGAGGCCTGGTTCCTGACGAATTTCTCAATTCTCTTCATCCCGGAATCAACCAGTGACTGATCCTGATCTTTCAACATTACGCGGATGCCATTATATGCCATTACTTCAGCAATGGCCGCACCCATATTTCCGGCACCGATGACTGCCACATTCTTGATTGTCGACTCTTTACTCATGTTCAGCATAAGGCAATAGTGGGATATTTTATTTTAAGAACTCCGGAAATTTTAACGGAATTACGCAGAGCTTTGGGACAATATTATTCATGGGTCTCCCTTAGAATGTTTTCATCCTCCGTCGTTAACTTCACTTCTCTTACGTGTAGCGTCAGGGAATACTGCTTAAAGAAATCAAGCACCTTTGACACATCCTCATTCCTGAGTATTATGACTCCCCTAAGCAGTTTCCTGTGAGGTATGTCATCAAGTAAACCATGCCTGTGGTACGCGTATTTTCCTTTCCAGGATGTTGAATCCTGTCCGTAGAACTTCTGCATGAACCTGTTTATTGTTCCATGGTCTGTCTTTTCGGGAAAATGAAAAAGGATCATGGTTCCGTTCATTGTGTGGAATAGTCCACATAACTATTTAAACATGTTCGTGTTACATATCCATGGCCAGGAAGACCGCCGAAGACCTGAGGAATCTCGTGAAATCTGTCAGGGACAAGTCCTTCCCCTACGAGAAGAGGGAGGAGAAGGAGAGGAACTGGCACCAGTACGATAAGGCACAGGTGAACGAGATCGCCGATGTACTGGAAACCATGAGGGATGTGGTGGACATTGCCTCATCCCGTATCCCGGAAAAGAAGAGGGGAGCAGGAAGGCCTCCTGTTCCTGCAGCGGACATAGTGAAGGTCATGCTCATGCAGGCATACTTCGGCATGCCCAACAGGGTTGCACAGGGATTCCTGAGGCTGTTCGGGGAAAAACTCGGCATCTCATCCGAATTCTCCTACAAGACCATAGAGCGCGGTTATGATCCGGAAAGAACGGAGAAGCTCCTGGATGAGGTTCTCAGGATCATGAACGAGGCCGGAAATTCGGAGGAGAAGATATTCTCCACCGACGGTACCGGCGATCCGAGCACCATGAAGGTGAATTACGAATCGAAGAGGAGCCAGCAGAGGCTGGAAAGGGAGAAGAGCAGGGACGGAAAGGAATCCGATGCCTTCCCTCACACAAAGGGAAAGCATGACTTCCAGTATTCCTCTCTTTCAGCAGGAGTTCACACGAAGATCATATCCGGCTTTTTCACAACAGATGATCACTCAACGGGTGAGTTATCCATGTTTCCCGATGTAATGGCACAGACCGCCAGCCTCTGCCCGCAGATGGAGATGATGCTTGGAGACGCACTGTACTCGAACAGGAAGATCTGCTCCATCGTTGACGGATACGGCATAACGCCATATTTCCTTCCGAAGACAAATGCGACATTCCGTGCAAAGGGTGTAGAATCATGGAAGATGATGCTGTACAATTTTATGGACAATCCACAGGAATGGCTGGAGAAGTATCACATGCGTTCATTGTCAGAATCTGTGAACTCAATGGTGAAGAGAAAGATGCCTGCAAAGATAAGGAAGAAGCTGCCTCAGAGGAAGAAGACGGAAGAGAGCCTGAAGATCAATATGCACAACCTGAGACAGTACAGCTACCTGAGGCATACCAGCCCGGAAATGATAAGGGATTACAGGCAACTGTCCCCGAGATAATATTGTCCCAAAGCTTATTGGCTCCAATCATTTGGCACAGAAATTCATCCGGTATTTGAGATATAGAATAAAGATTATTAGAAATCTCGATATCCAGAAATCTCTATATACAAGTTAAGACTGTATATTCATGGTTAACGAAGAGGAAAGTGAAACGGAGCAGGTAAAGACGGACGAGAAACCGAA
>JAMDBW010000075.1 GCA_023487765.1 Thermoplasmatota archaeon
TGCCATTGCCATCCGGATTGCTTCCGATGACCACGAAACCGGGTTGTACCGGGCCACATCGCTCAACCATCCTGCCATAAGGCCGGAAGGGAACATGGCATAACTGGCAAATAACAGGGGCAAATTGACGAGATTGATTATCCCGAATATTGTCTCCATTCTCGTAATCCGGATGGCAATGGCAGAGAAAATGGATGTAAAAATGAGTGATACAAGCACCACTGTGATGATTATTATGGCGACATTGATCATGGAAAATCCTGCCGGGAATATAAGCCCGTTTGGCAACAAAACCGCTGCGAGAATGAGTATCACTACCTGAACAAGGATCCTGAATGTGGCAGATATAATTTTCGCGAATACTATGGAACTCCTTCTTATGGGAGATACCAGAAATCTTGCCATGGGGCCGAGCCTGCGGTCAAAAATCAGGTTCACGCCTGCAAACATCGCAGTAAAGAGGCCTGAAATTGTCAACACTCCTCCAACTATGAAAGTTATGTAGTTGGGGGCGCCCCCCAGAAGGCTTGTGCCGGCATTGAAACCCGGGAATCCGATCTTTGTTATGTCAAATGCACTTCCGAACAGCGCTATCCAGAAGAATGGCTGAATTAAACCGGTGAGCAGTGAAATCGGGTTTCTATACCATTTTTTGAGGTCCCGCATTGTCAGGGGAAGCAGGCCGCTCAATTCCTCAGCCTCCTCATGTTGATCATTGTTTTACGGGAATCTTCGGCTTCCTGTTCCCTGATGTCCCTTCCGGTATACTCAAGGAATACCTCGTCAAGCGAAGGCTTATGAATTGTTATTCTTGTTATTCCGATATTCCTTTCAGAAATGAATTTCATCAGTCCCGGCAGTTCATCGTCGGAACTGTTTACCTTCAGGAGAACTCCGGTTTCTTCACTGTCATTCTTAACCTCAAGTGCTCCGGGATAGGTCTTGAGGAGATCTCTTTCCTCGCGGTTCTTGGCAGCAAGCTGAATCATGTCACCTTTCAGGTTTGACTTCAACTGAGCCGGCGAATCCGTGACAAGAATTTTTCCGTGGTCTATTATGGATATCCGATCTGCCAGAGCATCCACTTCTTCAAGATAATGGCTTGTAAGTATTATGGTTACATTGAGGGTTTCCTGTATTTCTCTCACGTATTTCCACATCTGGCTTCTGGTCTGCACGTCGAGGCCCAGAGTCGGTTCATCGAGAAAAAGGATCTTTGGCTCATTAATCAGTCCAGTAACCAGCTCAAGCCGCTTTCTCATTCCTCCGGAATATTGCCGTACATACCTGTTGGCAGATTCGTCAAGTTCAACCAGTTCGAGAAGTTTTGTAATCCTTTCCTGTGCCTTCAGACGTGGAATATCGTAAAACCGGGATACAAGTTTGAGATTTTCAGATCCTGTGAGATCTTCGTCGGCAGTAAGGTCCTGCGGGACAACCCCTATTATCTTCCTCACTTTCGGAGAATCTCTTATTATGTCATATCCTGCAACTTTTGCCTTTCCTGATGTAGGTGAAAGCCTGGTCGTGAGAATATTTATCGTAGTGCTTTTTCCTGCGCCGTTTGGTCCAAGAAGGCCATAAACTTCACCTTCCTCGATCTCTATATTTATATTTTCTATGGCCCTTATATTTCCGCCGTAAATTTTTGTCAGATTCTCTGTTCTGATAATATTCACCATACTTTCATTTCTCCTCTTTTCCATCTTTCATCAGGTGTGACAATCTACTGGAAAGGGCCTTTAATTTAGCCTCAAAATCTACCAGTTTATCCTTTTCCTCCTCGAGATATGCCAGATCACTCTCCATCTCTGAAAGGATGCGATCTATGTTCCATTCTTCCCGGTTCGCCGGAGACTGGTCTTCTCTCTTAAGGCCAATTTCGCTCGCTCCTTCGTCTGAGAGTTCATATCTGAGGTCTTCAAGTCTTCTGACAAGGCCATCATTCTCCAGTGAGCTTAGCAATGGATATATAGTTCCGGGACTGGGTCTCCACCATCCCATGGTCTGTTTCTGTATCTCGTCCATAATCTCCGATCCACGCATTGATCGTTGACTGAGCAGCCAGAGAACGTAGTATCTCATTCCTCCATGCCGCCTGAAAGATCTGACAAAACTGAAATTTGAGGGGTCGAAGTTCTGCTTGAAGTCTCTCATTAGGTCCCAGTCTGGTTTTATCCCATCTCTTGACATTCGATATCGATTAGATATCGAAAACCGATATAAGATATTAATTTATATAATATAAAAGAAATTAAATTGGCATAAAAAATTAGAGGGAGAAATCACCAATCAGTTCAAGCTTCTCTTTGTATTTTGTTCTGATTACGATCGTAATGGCCAGAATTACTGCTATCCAGACCATTGCCCCATATATTCCGTATATGTACGGCACACTCAGGTTGAAATAAACCGCAACAACAATCGCAAAAATAAGTGTGAGGGTAGAAATGCCCGGTATTATGAGATGCCTGAAGTATCGGATCTTTTTGCCCTCCTTCTTCAGGTACAACACCAGAGAGGTGTTTGTAAGTATATGAATCAGATACGAAATGGGGCTCTCGAGAATCAGCAGGAATATCGATGCATAGGTGAGAGCCAGTACCGGCTGTCCCGGATAGAGGTTTTCGAATACGATTCCAGTGGTAATGACAATAACCGCTGAAATTATTGCAATGAGCACAACTGCATTTGTAGGTACCCCTGTTCTATGGTGCATTCTTGATATTCTCTCATCAATAACCTTTTCTCTCGACATTGAGAACAGCACCCTGCTCGCATTGGTCCCAAGCGACACTGTGGCAGTGAAGTACGAGTTTGCAACAATTATTATCAATACTGCCAGAAGCGCAGTTCCAAAAGCTCCAAAGCTATTCTGATATATTAAAAGGACCGGGTAAGGCGTCACAACACCAAAACCGGCCATATTGACTTCTCCCCAGGCAATCATCTGTGCGTAGGATGACAAAATTATTGTGACTCCAAGAATCAATATGGTAATTATGATTGCCAGAGGAACGTTTCTCTTGGGATTCTGGGTCTCTTCAGCGACAGGCAGGGCCCCCCCTATGCCTACGAATGTCCCAATCGCATAGATCATCATGGTGCTCAAAAGGAGCGGGTTATTCCCGATGGGTGCCGCCGTGAATGGCTTCAAAGTCAATTCACTATGATGTGTGGCTATGATCGCAACCGAAGTGATGATGAAAAATGTTATCTCAATTAGAATGGTGTAAAGAACGTATCTCAAAGACGGTTTTATGCCGGAATATATCAGCGATGACACAAACACAATGAATACCAGCACGACCGGTATCCATAGAAAATTCTGGTACGGCAGGGTTATTCCGATAGCAGGAAGGACACCATAAATGAAGGCTGCGAATCCAAGGATTCCAAATCCCGTGAAACTCAGGATCTGGTAAGAAACGTAAGACAGAGATGTCAGGTATCCTGCAGAACTCCCCAGGCCTCTTGATACAAAGGTGTAGTACCCGCCGGAACTGGAAAGTTCCCTGGAAAACTCATACATGGAGAAACTCATCAGGCCATATATGACAAGTGAGAGGAGAAGGATCAGCGGTATGGCAAACGCCCCGTTCGGATAAGCCGTCCCGAATGTGTAAAACATGAGGGCGGCAGTCGATGTCACATACAAAACAATTGTTCCACCAGGCGCATTCAACGACACAGCCTGGGAAACGGCGTGTCTCAGGCCGAGCTGATCCTTTTTCAAGTGCTTTAAAACGATTTCAGTTTCTTGCACTTTTAGCTTCATGATTAGTCCATATATGAAAGTGTGTTCACTATTTCACGACAATAATACGGCAATTCCAGACGAATCGTGAACATAAATAAAATCGTCAGTCCGACAGTCCGGACGCGATTCAATGATGAAAAAATTCGTGTTTATTATGTTGAAAGCTAGGAAAACTTAACTAACCAGTATACATTAGAATGTCATGGCGCTGGCTGCTGACAATTACGGAAGACCGGTCAGGAGCATGAGGGTTCAGGTAAACACCACATGCAATTTCAGGTGCTTTTTCTGTCACATGGAGGGTACCGGCATCCACTCCGAATATCTTTCAGCCGAGGAGATAGAAAAGGTTATAGAAACCGCAGCCAGATGGGGAGTCAATAAGATTAAATTCACCGGCGGAGAACCCACGATCAGGAAAGACATCGTCGATATTGTGAGAAGGACGAGAAAGCATATTTCCGGCAACATCTCAATGACCACGAATGGGATAATGCTTCCAAAAATAGCCAGGGACCTCAAGGCAGCGGGTCTTGATCGCGTAAACATTTCTCTGCATTCCATAGAAAAGGAAAAATTTGAGTTCATAACTGGTGTCGATGGAATCGAGGAAGTTGTTAAGGGCATAAGGGCAGCCCATGAAGCGGGACTTTCACCGATCAAGGTTAATTTCGTGGTCCTGAAAAATCTCAATGAAAGCCAGATTCCTCTCATGATCAGGCTGTCTGCCGAGGAGAACGTTATCCTCCAGCTCATAGAGTTTGAGACCACACGGGAGATGGAGAATTCCGGGGAATTCCAGAAATATCATGTATCGCTTGAACACATTGAGAAGGATATATCGGCGAAATCATTCAGATCTGAGTTCAACGATCTGCATCACCGCCCGAAATATCACCTCATGATCGGTGGCAAAGAAGCAGAAGTGGAATTCGTCAAGCCTATGAGGAACTCCCATTTCTGCGATAACTGCACAAGAATCAGACTGACATCCACAGGTATGCTCAAGCCATGTCTTATGAGGAGCGATAATTACAGGAACATAATATCCGGCATTAGAAATGGTGTTCGCAATGAAGATCTGGACGGGATTTTCCTTGCATCGGTAAAAGACAGGGAGCCTTATTGGAAAAAGGAGGATGAGCTTGAAAATAACAGTGAAATATTTTGGGTCAGTGAAGGATGATGCCGGACTGGAAATGGAGATAATGGAAGTGCCTGAAGGATCATCTGTTTCCAGCATAATAAGCATGATAAAGGAAGAACGAAGCGGGCTGTCCCTCAGAAAGAATCCGCTTATGTTCGCACTGAACCAGAATTTCTGTGATGGAAACAGAGTTCTTGCGGACAACGATGAACTCGCGTTATTTCCAGTAGTCAGCGGCGGTTAGATTCCTTCAATGGACGATGTTTTCGGGATAAGCATAACCCTGAGCCCGCTATTCCCCACGAGATATTTATAAGGGTGCCCAGCCTGAAGACATGGCACGAGATCATGATGATCAGGATTCAGGAAGAACCCCTGGACGTGGAAGAACTGATTCGATCGACAAGAAACGCCGAAGCCGGTGCAATAGTTACATTCCAGGGGACAGTGAGAAAACACTCCGGCAGCATGGAAGTGACTTCCCTCATATATGAAAGTTATAAGGAAATGGCCCTGAATGCTATTCATGCCATTGTGGACGAGGCCATGGTGAGATACGGGGTGCTCGACGTAAATGTTGTGCACAGAATTGGACTGGTGAATATCAAGGAGGATTCAGTCGCAATTTCTGTTTCATCTGCCCACAGAAGGGAAGCATTCGAGGCGTGTGAATATATAATTGACAGCATAAAGAAAAAAGTACCAATCTGGAAAAAGGATGTGAAACCTGACGGAGAGGCGGAATGGAGAGATTAGGACCCGGCCAGATTTTTGTCCAGAACAATGTGCTGCTCTATCTCCTCTTTGAATCTGAATCCTCTCGCCTCGTAAAATCTCACTCCCGGTAGATTTTTTTTGTGCACAGAAACCGTGAGACGCCCCTCTCCATTTGACATCATCCAGTTCTCTCCGTGTCTAAGCAATTCAGATCCAATGCCATTTCCCGTAAGATCGGGGGTTATGTAAATCCTGAGGAGTTCTGTTGTCCGGTCCCTGACTTTCAGTTCCATGAAACCAGCGATATTATTTTCCACCAGAGCCACTATGAAAAGACAAGTCCTGTCATTTTCTATAACAGAAATATGTTTCCGCAACGTCTCTGGCGAATAATTCCTTTCAATCCACCTACCGATTTCTTCGGCATCATAAATATCCCTGTATGTGTGCAGCCACGAAGCAGCAGCGATCCTGTTAATAGAATCCGCATCTGTTTCCAGGGCTCTCCTTACGAAAATTTGCATATGCAAAAAATGAGGTTCAGCCGGCTTAAAAATTTTTAGTGTCACTGGGCCGGAGAAGCCGTCCCGTTGAAATCGAACCGGGTTCACGAACGTCTGGCAAATTCAGTTCATCGCGCTGTTCCTGCACCATACACAAATAACTATTTCGAATCCCGCAGTTCACCGGCAGCCATTAGCAACCTTAAAAATGAATTGCCACGCCTCAATCTGCAAATTCAGATTTCCTGAATTCCCGGGAATCATTTTCAGGAAGTCCGAGATTCTCGTTGCTGTTCCTCATGAATCCGCAAGGCTGAAACATATTCCTCCACAGTATTCACATTGAAAAAAGCCAGGGAACTGAACTGTTCTTTCGGGATGAATTTTGTATCTGAAGTAACGAGTGCCTCTCTCAGGTTTTTTGCTTTCACAGTTCCTCCCCTGTATATGCTGAACAAAGGCTCTATATTGCCGTCAGAATCGACGGGGGTGACCGGGGTTCCATTATAACCTGATAAAAGTTTACGAAGATCATTTACGGTAAAAAACGGCATATCACCGCCAATAAGGGCAAATTCATTATATTCTGCTTTAAGGGCGTTCACCAGATGCATGATATTGTGTGAATCATCAACCACGTATGGAATCGGCAGGTCAATTTTTGAATATATGACAGTCTCGGTCACCGACGACACTTTTCTGTATATTCTCTCAATCATGGTTTCGTTACCGAATTTAAGGAAATGCTTGCCGGGAAGACGCACAGAGAGTTTTACCGGTATTACAGCAATCATCGTCGCAATGAACATGCATTGCCGGTAATTAATGTTGATTCGGACTGCTTTTACGACAAGGGGACATTTCTGCCGGAATCAGGTCCGGGTGGGAATGTCTTTATTGCTAATTATCATAAACTTGGTATAATGATTGATATCTCGGACAAGGATATTGTCAGAAGGTACGCGAAAGCATCAGGAAGGATTTACCTGAAAAAGGAAACCATTGAGACCATATCCAATGGCAAGGTAAGGAAAGGCGACGTGTTCACATCGGCAAAAATTGCTGGCATGGAGGGTGCCAAAGAGGCCTGGAACAGGCTTCCTTACTGCCACCAGATTCCACTGGAAGGAGTGGACGTATATATTGAACTGCTGGAAGATTCGGTAAAAGCAAGCTGCTCCGTAATTGCGCAGTGGAAAACCGGAGTTGAGATGGATGCATTAAGCGGTGTCACATCTGCACTCCTCACTGTCTGGGACATGGTGAAATACATCGAGAAGGATGACACGGGGAATTATCCGGAAACAAAGATTTCCGACGTGATAGTGGAGACCAAGGTGAAAGGGCATGCATGATCACAGGATAGAATATTTCCATGCTAAATTCGGGGTACTGGTCTGCAGTTCGACGAGAAGTATGGAAAACGATGAATCCGGAACTGCCATAATCAATATTCTGGAGAAAAACGGGCACGAAGTGTCAAACTATGAAATTGTAAGAGATGATGAAGCCGAAATAACAAAAATGGTACTTGAATTCATAAAAGATGCAGATGCCGTGGTTATTTCCGGTGGAACCGGAATTACGCTACATGATGTCACGGTTGAAGCCGTTGGCAGAATTGCAGAATACGAGATGAAAGGCTTCTCTACAATCTTCTCCATGTTATCGTTCAATGAAATAGGGTCGTCCGCTATGCTGTCAAGGGCTTCCGCATTTGTGGTGCACAGAAAGCCCGTTTTCTGCCTTCCCGGGAATCCTGACGGAGCATCACTTGGTATTGTAGAATTGATTCTGAAGGAAATAGATCACATTCACCACGAACTGAACAGATAGGATTCCGGTGGCGCAATGGTTCAGTTCAGGAAAAAAATGGGCAGGTTCTACGGACTAATCTCATTCGAGGAAGCACTTCAGCGAATTTCTTCAACAAGCTGGATAAAACCCGGAACAATGAGTGTGCCGTGTTCTGATTCTCCGGGACTGATAGCATGTTCAACTGTGTATTCAAAATCAGATGTGCCCGGTTACCACAGGAGTCTGGTGGACGGATTCGCTGTCAACTCCGGGAACTGTAATGACGCCACTGAGACGAATCCGGTAAAACTGAAAATTATCGGCATTGTTCAGGCAGGTGAAATGGCCAGCCATTATGCGGGTGCAGGAGAATGTTTTGAAATCTACACCGGAGGAAGGCTCCCCCCGGGATGTGATACAGTTCTTATGGTGGAAGATGTGGAAAGGGAAACAGGTTTCATAATCTTCTCCAGGGGACCCGAACCCTGGGAAAACGTCGAGAGAGCAGGCGATGATCTTCATGCCGGCACAGAAATAGTTAGGGGCTCCAGTATAATAAGGCCCTGGCAGGCGGCGGCGATGATCAGTTCGGGAATACCGGAAGTAGGGGTTTTTCGAAAATTAAGACTCGGCATTATTTCAACGGGAAATGAACTGTTCAGGGAATCTGAGAACTTCATCGAGAATACGAATCAGATCATGCTCGCCAGCTATTTCCGGCGGTCTTTTGTCAGCACAGAGGCCATAGGGATACTTCACGACAATCAACAGGAAATATCCGGGAAGATCACGGAAAGCATCCAGATCTATGATGCACTGATAATTACGGGCGGAACTAGCCTTGGAGGCAGAGATGAAGTGCCGGATGCCATTTCCCGAATCGGAAAAGTGATTTTCGGAGGCGTTATGATGAGGCCCGGAAGAACAATCGCACTCTATGAGGTCAATGGCAAGCCCATATTTTCTGTATCCGGCAATCCGGTCCCGGCCTTGATTTCAAAACATTCTCCTGCACCCGCAGA
>JAMDBW010000025.1 GCA_023487765.1 Thermoplasmatota archaeon
CCTTATAGCCGGAAACTGCCTTGCAAACCTGAACGAGGAGAATTCATTCTTTGTGCATGGAAACGTAGGAGATGATGCGGGAGATACGATGCATTCAGGAAAAATTTCAGTGTCGGGTGACGCGAGAGACGTACTCGGGCAGGCACTCCAGGGAGGAAGAATTTTTGTGCGTGGAAACGCCGGAAACAGGGTGTCTGTACAGATGAGGGAGTATGGAAAAGACCGTCCATACATGGTTATCGGCGGGACCGTGGACGATTACCTTGGAGAATACATGGCTGGCGGAAGAACAGTGATTCTCAATACCATGAAATCAGAGGTTGGAAATTACATCGGCAGCGGGATGATCGGAGGGAAGATATTCATACGGGGCAGAATCGAACCGGGAAAGATAGGACTGCAGCCTCCAGCAAGAGAACTGCAATCATTTCTCAAGGCGCTTTCCCTGAAGAATCTCATAGGGTCTGATGATTTTCAGAAACTTGCCGGAAGGAGCTATGCGGAAGCAATGAACATTCTCACTGGAAAAGCGAGAGAATTCGGGAGGAAACTGTACGAGGAAAAGGTAGGTATCCCTGACTTTGAGTACAGGGAACTCAATGACCTGGAATACGGGGAACTGCTTCCTGTCATTGAAGAATTCTCAAGTGACTTCTCCGGAGAGTACACAGAACTTCTGGGTGATAAGTTCACTGTTGTTTTTCCCGGGAACACAAAATGAGCGATCCGGTTTGTTGCACCTGAAGCGATTTGTTTTGCTGTCCCGTTGCGCCACTCATGCCGTTCTGTCCGAGTAAATCCATTACGTAAGTTCCCGATGGATCATTTTCCATTTGATCTCAGTTTTCCGGAACTTTCTTAGGTTTCAAGGGCACAGTTTTTTTGCCGAAAGGGACAGTGTTCATGATATGCATCACTGCAGAAATGGTGATCAGGATGAAGCCGAGAAATTCAATTGACGCCAGATCATAATAATATCTCGCAACTGAGCTGGAGAATACCGTGATGATGCCAAGATTCAACAGGGTAAATTCCAGCGCCTGTATCTTTCCTGATGGAGTTTTTCCGGACATCGCGGGAATGAAGATGTAGGATACACCGAAAATCAGCATTACCACGAAACCGTACAGTTCAAGCATGAAGACGTCATCGGGCGATATGTTTACGATGCCTGAGAAAATCAGGCCAAGCACCAGTGTTCCGGTTATAAGGTAAAAGAACGCAGTAATTACATACGCGAAAACGTAGCTGTATTTCCCCGGACCCATGCTGGCGTACTTACGGGCATAACTGTTTTCCATTGAACATCAGTTCCCAGCGGTTCATAAGGAGTTACCCTAAATATTAAGCTACCGCGAAGTTGAATGCCGGAAAACACCTTAATTATACACGGCCTTCAGCCTGCTTCTGTCGGGTTTCTACTGAGGATCCTGCTTTTCACGAATCTCAAGCAGTTTTTTTCTGCTGGAGAAGCCGGACACTATTCTGACTGAGGTCTGTTCAATATGGTAATATTTTGACACCTGCTTTATTATGTCAATGTTAGCCTGCCCCCGCTCCATTTTGGCTACAGTGTAAACAATCATCTCGTCTCCGTGAAGCTCGGGAGGTTTTCCACCGACCTTTACTTTAATTCTGATGTGCAAGCGAAACCATGAAAAGACTGAGTGCAAAGACTTTTGGTTTTCGAAAACAGACTGCTGATGGCTGTGATCGAGAGGTTTTCTTATCAGTTACCGCGAAATTAGTCGGGGATCTTCAATGAAAAAAATATTCAACCGGAGTCGTGAATTCTCGAAACGCAATTATATGATTTCTGGATAATGTGTGAAGCTGGAAGACTGACGTAGTCAATCACCCCTGACGGAAGGGGCTTGAACCGCGAGGTTTGAGAGTAATTGGTTGATTAGGGGGCTTTGAAAACATGAAAAACATGAAAGAAAAGCAGAAGTTAGATCGGAGAGATACATACGCACCCATGGATGCTCCACAAGTCCGTGGCTCTGTGATCCTGTCTTTGAACAGAGACCAGAGTCTCAGTGAGCAGGATTTAAAAACCCTTTCTAACAACCCCGATGTGGACCTACGGTCAGGCATGACCGGACGGGATCTGAGGGTCCCCGTCTTAAACTTGCGTAACGAACCGTTAATGGAGGAAGAGTGGTAAGATACAGGAAGGGGTTGCAATTTCGGTCCCGTTTCATCCCTACCCTCACGGATGGGGCCTCCTCGGGGGAATCGGATGACCTTGAGTACAGTAAGTAAAGGAGTGGAGCGTACTGTGAAAGCACCAGTCATGGATGGTCATGCGTGGTTTATCAGTTATCTACTTTCAAATGTCTCGAACGGGCTCACTTCGCCCCTCATACCCTTATTCGTGGTGATCTATCTCCACTCAAGCGTCGCATATGTCGGGCTGACCGTTTCTATTGCTTCGGCTGCCTCGGTTCCTGCACTAATCCTGTGGGGAAATCTCTCCGACGTCCTGGAAAAAAGGAAAATATTTCTCCTTATCGGATTCCTCGGGTCTTTCGTTTCGCTTCTGCTGATCCTCGTTGTCAACTCCATAGGAATGTACATTCTTACACTTGTCATATTTCAAATTCTTGCCATGGCCAGCACTCCTGTAGCAACCCTCCTGATTATTGAAAGCACCGTTGAGAAAAGATGGCCAAACGTAATGGCGAGTTTCAACACAGTGGCATATATCGGCCTCGTGGCTGGACTCGGAGCCGGAACTCTTATACTGAATTTATACGGAAGCAAAGGCAGAAGCTTCCTGCCCGAACTCTACCTGATTTCCGCATTCGTATACCTTTTCGCTGGAATCAGCGCATGGATACTTCTTCCAGAACCAAAGAAAAAGCTGTCCAGGGGCAGTGTAGAACTGGATCAGATATACGCCATCAGAACGGTTGAGCGGATACGGTACTTTCCAAGCCACGTAATTCACACCATTTCGCTCCGGAAAGGCAAGACGCATAAGTTTGCCAGAAGAACAAAGATTTACATTTTTTACACAAGCTTTCTAATGTTCGGTTTCCAGCTGTACTTCATACCTTTTCCGGTATTTCTCCTTGAAAAATTGAATGGCACGGAGACTCAGATATTTGTCATGTTTCTGCTAAATAACGTAGCATCTGCAATTGCTTTCAGAATGAGCGGGAAAGCTATTAATTCACTGGGTCTGACCGGATCACTGTCAATGGCCCTGTTTTCCAGAGTGGGGATCCTGGCTTTCAGTTCCATTCTGACATTCGCTTTCATCGGCTTCAATTATGCTATTTGGATTGCAGTTTCCTGTTATGCGCTCATGGGCTTCTTCTGGAGCTTTATAAGCATAAGCTGGGTCACATCCATTTCAAAACTTGCACTTCCGGAGAACAGGGGAAAAGCCATCGGATATTACAATTCATTCCTTGGGGTGGGACAGATAGGCAGCGGAGTGATATCCGGAATTATTGCGTTTACGCTGGGTTACACGTATGTATTTGCTGTCGCAACGGTCGCTGTCTTTGCCGGAAGTTTCATGCTTGTGAGGTTCCATAAGAAAATGAGTGAGTACATTGCACCGGAGACAAAGGCTCCCGGCGTTCCCATAAGTCAGTAGCTCTTGATCCTGTTTCGATCGATTACAGTCCCGGGCGGGCTCACTATGAGATAGCTTTTACTTATCCCGGCCACGTCCCCGTTTATATCCTTCACAACGCGCTTTATCTCCTCGGTTATCCTGCGCATCATGTATTCCTCGGATGATATGGAACTGCAGTCAAGGACCAGAATGTCGCCGTCATAAATGTATGAACTTATCTTCCTGATGTCTTCAAGCCTGCCGATTTCGGCAACCCGGATCGTAGATCCGGTTTCCTCTTTCTCCTCCTGGAACTTATAATCGTTAAGATCTATGAATTTCCTCGATCCGGAGCGATCTTCATCCTCCTTCTGTGACTTACGCTTGAGGATAGCCATATGTGTAAGTAATTAACTAAGGCGTTCTAATAACTTTGCTAATCAGAAGAACTGCTTACTCTTTTTATAAAGACATAAAAGAGATTCGAGAAGCCGTCCCTCCATGTCTTCAGTTTTGGTTTCGTTATCCTGACACCGTATCTTATGGGGACTTCGATCAGTGTGCCAAGCCTCATGGCTTCGATCTTTATGTCCTGCGAAAATGACATTCCGTCACTGAGGTTCTTCATCTTCCTGTACAGGTACGGCCTGAAAATCCACATTCCGCTTTGTGAATCCTTGAGACTGGTCTTGAAGAGAAGCCCTATGGTTTTCGTCAGGACGCCATTCCCGACGTAATGAAGGGTCGTATATGATTTTTCAGTCCTGAGTGTGATCCGGTCACAGGAAATGAAGTCCACACCATCCATCAGAAGGACGTCGATCAGGGGTCTTATTATGTCAGTTGGATAAGTGCCGTCTCCATCAAGACACACTACTATCTCCCCGGTGATCTCCTTCAGTCCGGCCTTGTAGGCTACCCCGTAACCTCTCCGGGGTTCCTCGATAACCCTGGCACCCTTTGAAGCAGCTATTTCCCGTGTCCTGTCTGTTGAGTTTGTGTCCACGATAATAACCTCTACGTTACCCAGTTGATTCAGTCCGTCTATGACTGATCCGATGGTCTTTTCTTCATTTATTGTCGGAATCACTGCGCTGATCTTCAAATTCAACCCGTCCCATGAGATTCCTGGAATCCATGTGTGCTGCTTCTTGAGTGTTCAGAGTTATATTTAGTTATTTTGTTGTGCTGTGTCGTACCCGCAGCGTCGGGCCATGGATGCCCGCCGCATTATCCGGGAACTCCTCGTTATCAATTTCCGCTTATTCGTCGGGAGTTGAACATCCACTCCAGTGGTCTGGCGGAATTGAGCAGTTCCACGGGAATCTCCCCATGCGAGACATTTCTGATGTAATATATCTCCGCCATAATTGCCGTTCTTTCCCTGTCCTCCTCCGGGGAGTGTACATGGAGGTCGAAGAGAAGTGCCGAAGAAAACAGGTGCCCGAATTCGTCAAGAAGGTTTTTCAGGTAGTACTGTGCGTCATTTCCCATGGCAGCCAGTTCCTTCAAGCGTTTTTCTATATCGCCCGCCCTTGAAAGGAGCGTCTTTGAAACCCCGATTTCTTTCGAAAAGCCATTTACAAGTTTTCTGATGGTCTCCAGAAGTTTTCGATCGCTGTTCTTCTTGACTATCGTCTCATACATTTCCAGTGCCTGGATATTGCTGGTCCCTTCCCATATTGGAGTGACTATTGCGTCCCTGTGGAATTTAGCTATGGGAAACTCCTCCAGAAATCCTATTCCTCCGAAAATCTCCATGGAATATCTGGTAATCCTGTCACTGAGACTGGCAGTTATGTTCTTGGAAATGTGCGTGAGGATTCTGGCATAATGATATTCCTCTGAATACGGAAAATGATCGTTTGCAGATCGGCTGAAAGCTTCAGCAGCTTTTACCGAAAGGATTGTGGATCCTTCAAGATCAGCTTCCATTTCCAGGAAATCCCTTCTCAGAAGTGGGTGTTCTATTATATTACTGCCGAAACTATTCCTGGAACTGGCATAAAGAAATGCCTCCCACAGTGCCTTCCTTGATATCCCGAGTGCGGCAAACGCATTGTCTAGCCTGGAGATCATAAGTATGTCCATTGCACCATAGATTCCCTCCGCAGGTTTTCCCAGCAGGAAACCCACTGAATTCTCCATCTCGACTTCGCCAGTTGGAACGGCGATCGTGCCAATCTTGTTCTTGAGCCTCCTGATTCTGTAGTTATGAACCCCGTCGTCCAGACACGCCGGGACAAAGAATATCGATATGCCTTTTGCGCCGGATTTCACCGGAACAGGCTTCGCAGTCACTATTGCCCCGTCCGCAAGACCGGCATTGCTGGCGAAATACTTGTCAGGGCCGTTGATATGCCACTCCCCGTCTACCAGTTCGGCTTTCGTTGTGTTGCTCCCCAGATCGCTGCCGCCCTGTAGTTCCGTGTAAAACGTTGCTCCCATCCATGGTTTCTCCCTGGAGAGGTATCTGGGAAGATATTTTTCCCTGACAGCACCATCACCGAATTTATTCAGGGCGTAGGCAGTCTGCATGGTAAGCGTTACAGTACAGAAAATGCCGGAATCTGATATGATGTAGCCGCTGATGAAATGGTAAAGCCAGCTTTCCTCACCGGTTATGACTTTCCTGACTATGCCGTAGCTGAAAAGTTCATCAAGTATCCTCCTGTGTTCCGGTGAAATCCTTACATGGTCGATCCTTTCGCCTAAAGAGTTCCAGTACTCGAGATAAGGTTTTCCATAATGGTCAATGAAATCGAGCGCTTCCAGGAATTCCGTTGACACATATTTACCAAGTCTGCCCAGTTCGCTGTTGTACTTGAGGCCGGAATACCTCAATATCTGCTGAAGTGGAAAATCCTCTGTGTAATAGTCTGCACCGTAGCTCAGGAACATAGAATTGGATTTCTCGTTCATAATATCATACGCTTTCGTTCAGCTTAAATATTCCTGCATGCTCTGCCGGGCGGCTGACTGCCGGCATGCCGGCCCCGGATATTACCCATTTTTACAGAACCGGGCGGATGTAAGGTTTCCTTACTGCGAAGTATCTTTCATGGCCTCTATCCATGAATCAGTGTCCATGACTTTACTGAATCTTGATTCCTGCGTTACCAGAATTGCCTTGTGCAAATCCCCGGCAGAGACAGATCCTGCGGAGTTTGTGATATCCAGTGTTCCAGTGGCGTCAGAAAGGAATTCCACGTCATATCCACGGTGAAGCGCCTGTCTTGCCGTGGTATCGCAGCACATCTGTGTCATGTAACCGGTTATTGCCACCGTGTCAATGTTATTTTGCCTGAGCCAGTCCTCGAGACCGGTTCCGGTGAAGCTGCCCGGAAGGTGCTTTTCTATGAGTATATCATACTTGCGTTTCCTGATCTCATCGTGGAGTTCCCATCCCGCTGTCCCTTTCCTGAACGTGTTTCCGGAGGATGAATGCTGGATCACTGCAACAGGTATCCCTGATTTTGAAGACTCGTCCATGCACCTCAGAATATTCGCAAGACTTCCATTCGGGAAAGTGACCGGAAGCTTTCCGGTGAAATATTCGTTTTGCACATCAATAACAAGCAGCGCCATCCGCGGCATGATCATCGAACACCCGGTCTGATGTAAAGCTCATGGAGCAGGAAGGATAGCCCGATCACCATTCCCGGAACCTCCGGACAGGTACCGGCCGATCAGCTGACAACCTTCACTTCCGAGGTGCCATTTCTCTTGACGACCTCATTGACATTATCTGCCACTGAGATCAGTTCAGTGTGATGTGTCACGATGATCATCTGCGGTACCGGGTTGTCCTCTCCCCTGAATGTGTACTGTATTATGTCCTTCAGGTTCTGTCTGCGGTCCTGGTCAAGAAATGTCGTGGGTTCGTCCATTATCATTGTTTTTATGTTTTCCATCACATACTTTGCAAGAGCAAGCCTCAAGGCTATGGCGAGAGCGGTTTTCTCTCCGCCGCTGAGCATGTCGACGCTCTCCAAGCTTCCGTTCTGGGATACCTCTATCCCCATATCTTCACTGACCCTGACATCGTCAAAATTCAGGTTAAAGGCAAAGGAATATTCACGCATCTTGTTTGTTATGAACACCGCTGAATCCTTCCTTATCGCCTTCTGTATACCTTCTCTGTCGAAGCATCCCCTCAGTGCATTGATGGACAGGACCGCTTTCTTCAGTGTTTCCATCTTTTCCTTCTCTTCCGTGAGTCTTTTAATGTTTTCCCTGTGTTCAAGAATCCTTCCGTCCACTGACTTCATGTCAGCCTGCGCACCGGAAAGAACAGCAATGGCCTCTCTCAGCCTGACACTGAGTGAATTGTATCTCTCTTCCGCGATTCCTGCCCTGGAGCGCAGGTCCGGCAATCCGGAAACCATTGCCTCCAGGTCCTCGATTTCTTTGACTGCTGAAGCGAGAAGCTCAACATCCGCCTGTTTCAGGCTCTCTTCAGTGGCAATATTCGCTGTCAGTTCTGTAATTCTCCCTTCGTAACCCTTCATTGCAGCCATTTTTTCTCTGGTACCCGCGTCCGGCGCAAAGCCCAGGGAGTAGGTCAGCGATTTCCTCATGTCGTTGAGTTCCTTAAGGGATTTTTCGATCTCTGCCCTCCTCACCCCTATTGCCGATGTTTCCTGCGTTCCCAGTGACATCTCCATGGACCGGAATCTCTGGTCGTTCTCTTTCAAATCCGACAGTTGCCTTTCAACCTGGTCGAGTTCCGTTTTCACTGATACGTATCTTTCGTTCCGTTCCCTCAGTGAATCCAGTGTTTCCTTGAATTTTAGCAGGTTGGATTCATCCTTCGTGACTGTCTGCAAGTCCATGATAAAGTCGGAAACCATCCTGGAATCAAGAAAGTCCAGTTCCTCCAGGATTTTCTTTTTCCTGGCTTCCATCATGGTTTTTCCGGTGCTTATGTTATTCTGTTTATTGAGCAGGTCCATGTCATTTCTTGAGTATTCATTCTTTATGCTTTCAAGATGTTCAGCAGTAAGCGGCTGGAGGCAGAGCGGACACCTGGTGAGGCCCTGTATGGAAGAGAGCTTCCCCGACAGTTCTTTTCTCTGTTCAAAAATAGAGCCTGCAGAAGCCTTAAACTCACCTATTCTGGATTCGCACTCCCTCAGTTCATTCTGTGCACTGGTTTTCAGCATTCCCAGAGTTTCGGCCGAGATATCCTGCCGGCCAAGCTTCTGTTTAATCACGGTGAGCTGGCTTCCCTGCCTGGATTTCACTGCATCAAGTTCTTTCTGCAGTTCCTCCACACGTGCCAGAGTCTGGCGATATCTGTTGCTATCTTCTTCCAGTGCGTGCAGGTCCGACCTGAGGTCGTTGCGACGGCTGTCCAGTTTCACGTACGTTTCATGATCTCCCCTGAGTTTTTCCATGGATGCCTGCATTTCGGAGATTTTTCTTATGGTGGAATCTATGTCTCTGAGAGCCACGGTCCTGTCGTTTATTCTTTCCGCAACGGTGAAATATGATTCTATCTCTCTGGACTTTTTCAGGAGGCTGCTGTCCATCGTGCTGTTCAATTTATCTGATTCCAGTCGGAGTTCCCTGATTTTTGCCTCCCTTCCTGATATTTTCCCGGCCAGTTCATTCCTCAGTTTTTTCCTCCTGCCTGCAAGTTCTGCTGAAGCCACGAGGCGGGATACCTCATTCCTCAATGCCGTTCTTTCAGCGTCTGCAGTGGTCAGGTCGGATTCAAGATCATTCTTCTGCCTCTCGAACGCGGATACCCGTGCTTCGATTTCAGAACGATCTGAGGTGAGCCCTGATAACTCTGCATTGACCTGATCAATGTTGTCGGATACCCCTGCAAACCTCCCGGCATGCATCTCCGTTTCCCTTGCCAGCTTGCCGAGATCGTCTGCATACTGGCTCAGGAGATTCAAACCCAGTATCTTTCCGAAAGTTTCTTCTCTCTTTGCCTTCTCCTCCGAGACCAGGGTTGCTATCTCACCCTGCTCAACAAACACAGAATTACGGAAAAGTTCCTTGTTGATGCCAAGTGTGTCCTCTATGGCGGAGTTCACTTCCTTCACTGTTCTGGCTATTTCAGTGCCGTTCCTGAGTAGAGAGGCATCACGGTTCCTGACGTCATTCTTTCCCATTGTCAGCATTCTTGTTATGCGATAATCATCCCCGCCGGTGGAAAATTCAAGGGAAACGGTCATGTTATCCTTTCCTCTCTTGACGAGGTCGGCTATGGAATCCCCTCTCCTGTCCCCGAAGAGTGCGAACTTGATCGCGTCTATAATGCTGCTCTTTCCGGCTCCATTCTGACCCACTATTATGTTGACTCCCTGATCGAATGAAACAACACTGTTTTCGTGGGAGAGAAAATTGTGAAGCTCGAGGTTCCTGATCATCATTGAACATCACCGATGCCGAGTTTTGACCTGAGCCATCTCATTCCGTCCTCCCGATCCGACTTTATCTGCCTGTAAAATTCCGATGCAAGGTCCGCGAGATTCGTATTATCCCTGAAGTAAGCCTTTATGTAATCTTCAGCTGAATCCATTCCAGGTCTGGCTTCTATCTCGGTCCTGCCGCTGATGAATTCAGGAGGCCTGAAATTTATTTCAGTATATCTGGCAATGTTTCGTTTCACCTCATCATGGTCCCCGTTTCCGTTAATTCTTAAGGTAACCAGGGGCGTCTTGTTTGCAAAAGATGCGGAATACTGTGATATCATGCCTTCTATGTCATTCAGGTAGTTTTCAAAGTTGGTGTCTATAAGGTACTGGAACCTGACGGAAGAGAGCTTTATTCTCTTTACATCCACTTCTCCGTTCACCAGGGTTACGAGATTCACTGATTTCCCGTTCCTTATGAATGCCTGGATTTCCCTTGTGCTCTTCATCTCGGTCGATCCGGCATATGAAAATACAGGATAACGCTCATTCCTGATCCCTCCATCATGAACGTGCCCGAATGCAAGATAGCTGAAGTTCTTTGGAAGGTCATCGTATTTTGCCTCGCATGCCTCATCTATGAGGAAACCTGTGATTCCCTGATGTGACAGAAGAATTGAGTTCCTGTGTCCTTTTGCGAGAATGTCAGCCTTTTCGTACTCTTCAAGCAACTGATCCCTGCGGGAACCTTTCAGGTTCGATATTCCGGCTATCAGCACCTCTTCTCCTTCCTTGCTGAACAGGTACTCCTCTACGCCGTCGTGTCCAAGGAGCCTGATTCCAAGGAAATCAAATATTCTGGCAGCAGGGTAATCCGTCCTCTTGGGCCGGTCATGATCGCCCATTATGAGGAACATCGGTATTCCCGCCTCTTTCAGCGTCAGGGCGGTATCCTTGAACTCCGAGAGTGCCCTGTTGCTTGGACTCCACGTATCAAACAGGTCCCCGGAATGCACTATGAAATCAACCTTCTCGCTCACCGCTATCCCGATTGCTTCCCTGAATGCCTCATAGAAATCATCCTCCCTGTCATCCCTCATGTACTGCCTGCTCCCTAAATGCGTATCCGACATGTGCAAAAATTTCAACAATTCAATCACCAAGTATTTTGGATATCCTCTTCAGATCCCCTGACGCGCTGTTCTTTCTTTCCCGTTCTTCCTTCGCTTCCTTGAGCAGTGCAACAACGTCTATGTCTCCTCCTCCCTCCATGCTTTCCCTCGATCTTATCCTGACATTGACCGGAACCTTGACAAACTGCCCGACAAGTATTGCCTCCCCTACATTCAGGGAGGGCAGATCATCAATGACAGCCTGGCTGATGCTCTCACCGCTCTCCAGAACCGCTTTCTGGTCAAGCGGGTTGGTTATTCTCAGGACAATCTCGGAGTTGCACTGGCTGAGCACATCCTGATCGATCTTCCCCGGTCTCTGCGTTATCACCACGAGAAATATCCCGAATTTCCTTCCTTCCGATGCGATCTTCTTGATCATCTGGGAAATCTGTGTCTGGCTGCCGGGCGGGACGAAATTGTGTGCCTCCTCTATGAAAATGAATACCGGAAACCTGTATGCGGCCGATACCTTTGCCCCGTATATCTCGTTCATCACCCTGTACGAGAAATAATTGGCAAGAAACTGGTCCATTCCCGAAAGATCAAGGATAGACATGGTCCCCGGAGAGAGATAGTCCGCCAGACCGGTAGTTCTCTCGCCGAAAATTGTCTTCACCTTTTTGAGAAAACTCAGTCTTCCGGCTATCCTGCGCTGATCTTCCTCCTGCAGGTTTCCAATGGAGCTCATGAAATCGTCAAAGTCCCTCTTCCCGTGCATGTTCTTTATTGCTTCACTCACTGCATGACGCAGGTTCGTCCATGATTCCTTTATGTCCATTATCCCGGAGACGTCTTCTGAATCAAGGTCGGAAAACTTAAGGGTGAACTCATCCACTATACCCCTCTGGAAAGAATCATACCTGCCTGTGCTGAGAGGTGTCCGGAAAATCCTGATGGAACTACTGTATAAGCTGTTTTTGGAACCTTTTCTCATGAGAACATAATCGGCGTGCGGATCAAGCACAATTATGGAAGCCCCTTTTTTCAACAGTTCCTCCATCAGAACGCCAGCCGTATGGCTCTTTCCGGCACCAGTCTGCGCCAGGATAGCAACGTGTCTCATCATACCCTTCACGCTCACGGAAACCCTGACATCTGACCTGTCAGCAAGGAATCCCACATCAAGTGATTCATCGTTGGAAAACCTGAATATGGATTCCAGCATCTCCGTGGCAGCTCTGTAAACCTTTGTACCCGGCGTGATAAGATCCCTGGAAAGTTCAAGATTCCTTCCGGATATGGAGCCAAGTGCACGGGCAATGCAAACGCTCACCGAATAGTTGAGATCACTCGCCACGTATTTGTTGACGCTCTCAAAGTCCATGCTTTCATTGAGCAGTTCGCTCCTTGAAATTATCCTCTCAACCCTGCCGAGCACCTTCGATTCTCTTATGTCAAGGTACACGTATTCCCATTTCTTCAGTCTGGCATCTTCCTTTATCACGAAACGGAATATGTCGGAGGTGTTGTCTCCGACCACATAACCCAGTTCAGATCCTGATTCTTGCACGCCTTTCCCCCCTTGTCTCGTAAAAGCTTATTCCGATCTCTTTTTCAAATGCCTTCATGTAAATATTCTCCACTTCGCTGCTCCTGAATTTCACCAGACGATCAACGTCAGCAAGCCATATGTTGTAGGTCTTCAAATCACCATATCCCCAGAACATGAGGTCAATGATTTCCTGCGAAACGACTGCTGGTTCCACCGTGTCCGGCACATAGCCGTCCGGAGACATGACTATGTCTGCCTTTATTGGGAGATCGGTCTCCCTCGGCAGTATGTGTGTCAGAATGACGGGGAACCTTTCATCTCCTTCTTTCCAGATCTTCCTGATTGGCTGGACTATTGGTTTCGTATATCCCGGTTCCCTTGCCAGTGACCTGACGAGGTAGTGATCGCTGGCCTTGAGCCTGGATTCATCACTTACCGCTTTATCCTTCGGCCTTAGATTCTTCAGGTTGTTGAGCAGAAATTTCCTGAATGCGGAGGTCTCTGAACTTTTTGCCATAAATATCAGGGGAATGTTAAAACCGGATACCGTTTCTATGAGTTTTCCGAGAGTCTGGACATATTCCTCGTGAAAATTATCATATCCTTCGGCATCCACAGGATTCAGGTTCCTGTAAAGGCGACCGCTGAGGGAGCCGTCCACCAGAATGAAATCCGGTTTCTCGTGTCCGAGCATCTCCAGAATGCTGAGGTGCTCGGAGTGCTCCATTAGCATTATGAGGAATCTCTGGAGATCATCACGTGCCACTGACATTACCCTGGAAATAAAACTCGTATATACGCGCTTTCCCACAGTGGTGTATGCCCTGATCAGTATGATCTTTTTTCCGTTATATAATTCCCTCACAAATTCCGTGCTGTCCGTTGCCGAAATTACCTTGGAGACAGAGGAGGGATCCCGGAATGCGACATAGTTTTCCCTGAATACCTCCCCGTAAAGTGATCTTCGCCAGGAATCGGCAGGCATCATGAGATCGTTCCTGATGATCTCCGCATTCTCTCTCAGGAAACTGACAAATAGACTGAAGGTGTCATCCATAATATGAGAGGAAAAACAGGTGTATAGTATTAAACCATTTTCATTGAATTTGAAAATGAGAAAATACTACTTGATGGGTATTGCCGTAAAGGTGAGAATGAACATAACCAGTGCGATTATTCCCAGCACAACGTCCATTCTTCTTATTCCTGAATAATCATCAAGGGCCGGCGGATGAGTGAGACCCATGAATACCACGAATATGGCGAGCATCCACCAGCCGTTGTACCTGAACCCCAGGATGAACAGAAATGCCACAAAGAGGTAGTCAACCACCGCTGCCCTTTTTCCAAGCAGTCCCCTGACAACGTGACCTCCATCCAGCTGGCCGACTGGAATTAGGTTCATCGCAGTGGCAAACATTCCAACCCATGCTGCGAGAACCATGGGAAATACAGGATGACCCGGAGGAGTGATGAGGCCGAGGAGATAGTATATTACGGGAAAGTTTATGTTCAGGCCAACGACCGCATTGCTGAGCGGAACAAACTCATGACTGAGGTATGACGCAAGGAACAGAAACGGTATGGCGGTCAGGAATCCTGCAAGAGGACCAGCGACACCGATCTCTGTCATTGCCCGCCTGTTGGGAACCGGATCACGGAGCGATATGAACGCCCCGAAGGTTCCGAGACCCAGAGGAAACGGGATGAAGAATGGCAGGGAAGCCCTGACGCTATGTCTCTTTGCAACGATGTAGTGCCCGGTTTCGTGCACACCGAGAATTACCATCAGGGGAAGGGAAAAAAACACGAAGCCATACACTATCCTGAGCATGAATGCATCGGGTCCGGATACGTAATCTGTTGCATAAATCGATCCGACATATATTGTGGAAAGAACTGTCAGGATAAGCATAGCAACGTTAAGGTAGATGCCATGGAAATTTACGCTGGGTCTCCTGGTCACCTCGAGGAAATGCTCCCCGTTCTGGGAAAGAAACGGGATATAGCCCTTGAACACCAGTTCTTTCCTGATTTCGTCAAAAGAACCGCCGAGATCGGGATTATCGCTGTTTACATAGTAGAAACGCACACTCACAGGGTTTACCTGTATATCGTAAGCAATCAGCCTTGATTTGACCACTTTTACAATGTATTCCAGATCATCGCTCTGCACTCTGGCGGAAATGCCATAATTTTCCATTATATTCTCCGAAATGTAAGACTTTTCCCCAGTTTAACGGGAACTATTCACGTTTCGTAGTTCCGCTGACCCTCTGGGAATTTTTTCGTCTGTCGCTGATCGGGAACTCACAGCCTGATGGCACATCAGATGCTTCACCCGAGGCCCATGACTGGACGATATTTTGTCCCACGTCGTCATATGTGATCATGAATCACGCATACTATTGATGGGACGAATTCTTAATTAAAAACTGGTTATAAGTATTTATGTATGGTGGTGCGGCGAATTACATTTGCTTCCTGCCAACCATACATCATATATCCGGTAAGGTTATTTCCGGATGGTAACATTCCCATGAAGCCTGCAGAATTTATCTCAGAAAATAAAGAGGGCATGATTAAGGATCTTGAGACATTAGTTAATTTTGAGACGCCATCCACCGACAAGAATCTTTTGGACAGGGCGGCGGACTATCTGCTGAAATATGTTGAAAAGAACCTCTCATGTGAAGCAGAACTGATAGAAAACGCGACTGCTGGAAATAACGTGTCAGTAAGGATTGGCAGGGGTGCTGTGAAGAAGCCGTTACTTATCCTTGCACATTACGACACGGTGTGGTCAAAGGGAACACTGTCCAGGATTCCTTTCAGTATCTCGGACGGGATTGCGAGAGGACCCGGCATATTTGATATGAAGGGTGGACTTGTGCAGGGGCTGTGGGCGCTTAGATCACTTGAGGAATACGGTAGACCGAACAGGCCGATTGAGATGTTAATCACCTCAGACGAGGAAACAGGGAGTAATTTTTCAAGGGAACTGATTGAAACCAAAGCAAGAGCTTCCGAGGCTGCACTGGTACTGGAGCCGCCACAGGACGGAAAAGTCAAGACAGCAAGAAAGGGCATTGGAGAGTTTAGCATCAATGTCCTGGGAAAAGCTGCACATGCAGGCCTTGAACCATGGAAAGGAGTAAATGCTATTGAAGAGGCTGCCAGAGTAATCCTCTTTCTGCAGAGTCTGAACCGGATAGAGAAAGGGACAACGATTAACGTCTGTACGGTAAATGGAGGGACAAGGACCAACGTTATAGCTGATCATACCAGTCTTGGAGTTGATTTCAGGGTTGCCAGCGAAGCTGAGGCAAAGAATGTAGTGAAGAGTGTTATGTCCATAAAGCCGAATAATCCATCCATCAAGCTGGAAATCTCAGGCGGGTTAAACAGGCCTCCGATGCAGAAAACCTATGAAACGGCGCGGCTTCTTGAAGTTGCAAAGACCATTGGCGCAGAATTCGGGACAAGCATCGAAGACTGCACTGTTGGCGGAGGAAGTGACGGCAATTTCTGTGCTGCTGTGGGCATACCTGTTCTTGACGGTCTTGGAGCCGTAGGAAACGGTGCACACGCCGAAACCGAATTTGTGGATTTGAACCAGATGCCGCTGAGAGCAGCAATATTTGAAAGACTGCTGGAAGAGTTATAATCTCAACAATTCGGCGCCGATGAGTTTACATACAAAGACATGACGGGTCCTTAAGAAAGTTTATAATCATGGTTTAAAATGGGAGGTACCTTCGGGCTTGTGGTCTAGCGGTCATGACATCGCTCTCACACAGCGGGGATCGCCGGTTCAAATCCGGCCAAGCCCATGTAAAAATTTAAGCAAATCCTATCTTCTCGTGGATAGGCAGGGAGTTGTGTAATTAATTAAGCGGATATCAATGGGTACTTTCTACCAGCTAGAAAATTCATAGCAGGAGCAAAAATTCATTCAGCATAGCTTCGCATAATATGAAAACTCCAGATGAATATATTTATTCGCAAGTAAGAAATATTTACATAGATGAGTAAGGAAAAAGTTGAGACTGAGTTCACTAAAACCAGTTCAAAAGGACAAATAGTTATCCCCTCTAGTATACGTAAGAAACTCAATATTGGCGAAGGTAGTCTGTTGGCAGTCACTACACAAGATGATTTGGTTGTTCTGAAAAAGGTGAGTTCTAAGATATCCTCCTCAGATATGAAAACACTAAAACTAATTGAGGAAGCATGGAAGGACATTGATAAGGGGAATTACAAGGCCCGAACCAAAGATGGCTTCTTCAAAGAGCTCAATGGATGGTAATACAAATCAGCTTGTTCCTGGAGTTCCTTTTGGTCAGGTAGTGGCCATTCTCTGGTTTTTCCATTGCTCTTGATATACTTGACAAAATTTCTGGTTCTGTCTACAAGCTTATATTTGCGTGACTTGTCTATGAGTAAATTCATGTCTATCTTTCTTTTATTCTTGAAAGCTAGGAGTAGTGCATAGGTGGAATAAGTTTGGCTCTCTGGATCTATAAGCAATGTGTGGAGAATTACATCTTCTATGTCTAACTTATTCAGATTTGGCTCGTGGTAATAATATGAATCCGATGTCATGAGCTGTATTCCATAATCCGATGAAACAGTAAGAGCAGTGGGAAATGTGTCAATTAGTGGTTTCTCAGCAACCTTCCTGGAATAATCCCTCCTCTTGAAAAGACAACGATAACCGCTCCTCCAAATAGTGATTGCGTCTCCTGGCAACTTCTCCGCCAGATACTCCCTGCTTACGTGATCTGAAAACTCGACGATGAAGCGTGACAGGTTTCTATTTCCGGCTGATTGCTTCTCTGGCGAGGTAAAATACATACCATGCATTGATAAATTTCGTCTTGCTCTCCACAAAGAAACAGGAGATATCCCATACTCAAAGCTTTCTTCTCCTGTTAAATTCCGGAACAGAACTGCAATATTTAAATTTGAAATCAATTTTTCCCATGGAACATACGGTTCAGACCTGAACATTTCCTGTAAGGAAAGAGCATAATTTCTATCGGATATCTCCATTAATTTCTTCATGCCCTTCCTCTTCGTTTTAATTACTCCTTTCGTTTCAAGACTCTTAACGGTTTGAGAGATTGAACTTGCTGACTTCCCCATGAAATTCGAAAGATCACGAATTGATGAGTATTTGTGATCAGAGATAGCCCTTGTAATAGCAATTTCACCTTTTGAAAAAGCGAAGGGTAACATTTGTTCTTTCATTTCTACATTTCATAATTACAAATAATTATTTAAATAATTTTGATTTATGAAATGCGGTACAGATTTTGTTGTCGATCTCTGAAGGCTCATTGTGACATTTTAGAGAAAATTCTAATCACTGGCATAAATCAGTCAGGTGTGGAATATTTTATTGCTATCTTACCTCCGAAGAAATATGGAGAAAAAATAACGCAATTCCAAAAAAGGTCAAATAATATCTTACCCGATTTTGTAGAACCCCACATCACCGTTAAATCACAGACTGGTCTGAATGAAGATGAATACTGGATAGATTCTATAAAAACCATTTGCAATGCCTTCCCTATGTTTAGCTTGTCCCTAGAAGGTGTAAAATCCTTTGGAAACTCTGTTGTTTATTCAGGAAATTAAGTTAAAGCAAACAGGCTCCGCCAGGATTTATTAATAGTAATCATCGTGTATGCTGTTGCCAACGGTAAATAGATATATTCTGTCATCGCCGGTTGAAAATTGTGCAAAAGGTTTACATATTGAATCCCGGACATTGCGAGGTCATGCCAGCCTCATTCCCCGGAACTTTCCCTGATTTCTTTCAGAGCTTCCCTGTCGCGGCAGTAGAGATATGGTGCTAAATCAAGAGATGCCGGTGATTTCTCAAGTTTGTTCCTGTATACCTTCCTGAGATTCCTGTCGACCTCGTTGCAATAATCTTTCCACGAAACTCCCAGATATTCAACGTATTCTTTTTCGATACCAGTTGCAATTTCATGGGCATACGGGTATTCATATGCATCATCGGATAGCCACTTCTCCGGCAGTTCATGGTGAAGGCCTATGCTCTCTCTGGCATCCACTGTCTTTCCTGCTACGTTAAGTAAGGGTGGAAAATGCTCGTCGAGATATACCGTTTTTCCGTCCAGCGAGTAGCCTCCGGTATACTTGATGTCGTAGGCTGTGTTGACGCTTATGGACTTGCCGTCCTTCCTGTCCTCCACTTTTCCTATTTCCGTCTTATTACTGAAGGCAGTATTTCCTTCAACCTCTATGAAATCCCCCTTTTCTACATTCGCCGTAGAAGATATTTTTACATAGGTGGGATTCAGGAAGTTAATGGCTGTAATTCTGTGTTTCCCGGATTTGTTGTCATTGTTTCCCGTATGCTCTATCACTTTGAATTGAACCATGGATATTCCAGTCAATTGTGTGTTAAATACTTTGACGTTGCACAATATTTGACTATTAATAATTCTGGAAACAGCGTCCAGCGGCTGAGTTTCTACAAATCGTCCCGGGTATTGCCAACAAATTTATACAGTTCCGGCGTAATGGCCAGTAACCTATGAATGTCAGGATCATCAGGAGTCCCGCAAGGAAAAAGACCGTTCATGCAAAAATAGATGATGGTACCCTTATGGTGCACTTGCCTCTCGGATTGCACCCGGAAATGGAAGAAGAACTCGTAGGACGAATGAAACAAAAGATCGAGAACAGGCAATTGAAAACCGCGATAAATAAAGAGGAACGCCTGAAGAGACGATTTGATCATCTCAACAATAAATATTTCAAGGGAAAACTCAAGGCCGCATCCATTGAATTCGTAACCAATCAGAACAGACGTAACGGAAGCTGCACACCGGATAATAGGACCATCAGGATTTCCCACAAACTTCGGGACGTGCCTGACTGGGTTCTTGACTACGTAATCATGCACGAAATTACGCACCTTGTCCACCCGGATCATTCTAAGGCTTTCTGGGAGAAAGTGAGTGAGTACAAGTATTCGGAGAGAGCAAGAGGCTTCCTTATTGCCAAAGGCATGGATGACGGTGTTTCAAATAATGAAGGAGACCTGTAGTGACCTGCAAAATCCAGGTGCCTGTGGATTTCCTGGAAATTTTTTCCTACCCGTTGAAATTCATTTTCCATTTATATGAGCGTGCCTGAAAATATATCCTTGTGAGAAATGTGAGGATAGAACGGTCAAGTTCATCCGAATTTAACGGAGTCTTCCTGGCCGATTTGAGGTACTCATCAAGCAGTGCCTCATTAGGACTGAAAAAATATGCCTCCGCACAAGCTTCCGCCATATCTCCGTAAAACAATTCCTTTGCAACATTTTTCTGCCCGTTATTTACAAAGATGAAAGCCTCTCTAAATACTTCCAGAGCTTTGGCAGGCTCATTCCTGAAAGAATAAACTGTTCCAAGCTGCAACATGGTCTGTAATTTTGCGTGCATCATCGGGATATCTCTGATAATGCGATGGGCGTCGTGAATGCACGAGACGGCAAATTCCTCATTCCGCGCAAATTTGGCTGCAAGAGTAATTGCCATGCCAAGTGTCATAAATTGATCTTCCGCCATTTCCATCAACTCATCTTCCATGGCTTTCAGATCGTGCGGGAGACGTCCTCCAAGAGATGCTCTTTCCCGCGCCAGCATATTTATTGTATCCCTTGTGCTTTTTACGTCTTTTTCGAAATCCTGCAATAACCTGCTTTTCGCCTTCCGCGATTCCTCGTCCATTCCAGCCTGAGCGAATCCCCTGATCAGGTTGAAATCCAGCATGAGTTTGTATGGTTCAGGTGACCTGCTTGACAATGAATCTTTGGCCTTTCTGAAGTATTCCATGCTCTCAGATTGCAATTCTTTCTTTTTTCCATTCCTGGAGGCATTGGCAAGGAGCGATTTCGCCACCGCAATCTGTACGTTGGTGAAGGTCAGGTCTAATATCTCCGTTATCACCGGCAGAAGTGATTTTTCCGCAAACTCTATCAAATCGATGCTCGTCGCCGGTGTGGTTTCATCCCTCATGCACAGTTTCCTTACAGCAAATGCATATGCCTCTTGCCTGATCTCTTTCTTTGAGATTCTTTTCAGCGATTTCGAAATAAAGTCGAGAAGTTTATTTTCCGGACCAAGGATATGCGCACAATCTATGGCTGTGGACGCGATATTTTGGAAGGCGATTCCAGCCTCGTCGCTTCGTGCCGGAAGTTTTTCCGCAAGCTTAAATGCATTCTCCAGCGTTTCCGGGTACTGCCCGGCCAAGGCCTCCAGAATGCCCACCTTGTTTTGCAGATAGAATGGATCTTCATTGACAACGTAAATATTAGTCAGGGACAGCTTCCTGAGTTCTTCCACGCGGTGAAGAAAAATATCCCGATCGTCCAGTAGTAAACTCAATTCGGCATTCTCCAGCCTTTCAAGCATGTCCTCAACCGTATTCGCTGAATAGTTCTTTCTTTTTTGAGGTGTCGGGAGCATGCCATCAAGTGCCTTCCTGTCGATCCTGTCCCCGAAACGCAGAATTCTGTACAAGCGAAAATACAGTACACCGTGTTCCCTGAGATCACTGTTTTTCACGGAGCTAATCATTTTCAGTAGTGGATCTTTTTCCCACCCCGATTCACCGGCAATATTTATGCTGACAACCATGCTGTTACATCCTTGCGTGTTTTTGAACTCCGGATACCACGCTTCCTGCGGCAAGAAATGCGCACCTTTTCCAGGATTTCCATTGTAGAGCTTGAGGAATTTTAAAATTCTATCGCTTCTGCTAATGTTCATGGTGATGAGCGAAATTCCAAATCCGATTCGTTGTGAGTTACCTGGTGGACAGTTTCGTGCCTGCCAAAGTCACTTATTCAGGACCTCTGGAAGGATTTCTTTTCCTCCGGCCTTGCATAAACATTGTCATTGGACGCGGTTCCAGGTTCATGCGTTATGCTGTCACTGATTGAGCTTTCAGGACAGGCGGGCTTTGAGATCATGATCCGAACATTACCGCACAAGGACCGGGCCAGTAAATGCCACACTGCAGTCCGTATCCGGACAGGTTCCGGACTAACTGAATCGTATTCTTTATACCTGCCAAGAGGATTGCTGTAGATGGCGAAAGTCCAATGCCCAAACTGCGGCCATAAAAACAAGTCTTCGGCTTCCATATGCGCCAGCTGCGGTAATTTTCTTCTGGACAGTGAGTTCAGCATGCAGGCTACCGAAAACAAGGAGCCCGTGGATTCACCTGAAGCTTATGATGCCACAAGTATCGTCACGCCAGATACAAACCAGTCAGCGGACGTGATAAAGGTCCTGAGTAAGAAGGGGATTTACAGTTGGCTTCCGACAGTTATTCCGTTCGGAGTGATTGCCGTATTCATCGCCCTTGAGTACAGCATAAAAATGCCGACATATTCATTCATTCCATTTTTACTCATCATTCTGTTTCTCCCTTCATTCCTGAGAAAAAGCGTAATGGGTATTCAATTCTTTTCGGGAGGCTTCAGGATTTTAGGGAGCAGCAGACCTGAGGCATTCGCTTATAACAACATAGAGAGTATTCATGTCAAGAGTGCAGCCCCGGGTATACAGCCACTTACCATATTCTTTAAAGGTAGCGAAAAGCCGATTACCCTTGAGTTTGACTCCGTACAGACTTTCCGCATGATGGTTATGCAGTTGAACAGAAGGCGGATACCAATAATAACTGAAGACACCGTCAATAAAGAGCCGGATTCCGGCACCCCATAATTCATTGAACTGAATGACCGGAACCGTTTTACAACAGGTCCTCTGAATTTCTCCTGCCATTCTTTCTTACCTGTAATCCGTTCCTGAAAGGGATTGCCATGCCGATAAATCAGGAAGTGCAAGATCCGTTTAGACGAAGGAATGGCTGACATATGTTAAATAATGGGAATTCGTATGCAACACAATGGAGAAAGGTCTTGAGATATCCTTCCAGCTGAGCGATGATCATGAGGGGATTGCCACTGTTATGGCGCTTGGAAACATTGTTGGCAACGAAATGTCCGCAACGATGGAGATTGACTGGAAGATTTTCCACGTAACGCTCGAAGAAAAAAAATTCTTCAAGGTGTTGTTCACAGGGGCAAAGGTGAACAAGCTGCATCCCCATGTTGAAAAGATGATACGCGACCGGTTTGACGAGCTCGCTCATCTCAGTCAGTCTGATCTGGAGAAGCAATACAGGGATGCATCCAATCGTCAGAATTTCAAAATAGTTAAGATAAAGGAACTTAAGGAAGAGTATGATCTCTGGCAGGATAAATTCTGGCAGTATTTCTGAAATATCGCTATGCCAGAAACTTTAAAGCCCAGGGACCGATCAAACAATAACGAAGGGGTTGGAACAGCATGATCATTTCAGATGTCGAGAACTATCTTGACAAGAGGTGTATAATATCACTACGGCAGGACATGAATTTTCACATTTCTTCCTCTGATCCTGATCACCTCGACCTGGCCTATATATTCGAGAGTGGAGAGAAGACATCATTCCTGACATTCTTCGGAAAAAAACAACCTGAGAAACACGATCCTGTTATGTTGAGAGCAGCTAAGGGAGTAGAACAGGATGATTATATAGTCGTAGAGAGGGATTTACGGGGATCCGGAGACGCCGCCATAATCAGGGATTTTCTGTCAATTCCAACAATGATTCTCACATATACTTACGTCTCGAATGGAAACCTGTACGCTGATTTCAGATTCCACAACTCCGTCGGGAGTGAGGCATCGGCAATTTTACGCAAGCATCTGTCATCTTCCGACAGCATTTCAGTGGAATACTTCGGACCCTCCGGCGGGTTGCTTTCCATACTTGGAGAGATAAACAGAAGAATACCGCTGTCCGTACTTGTCGCAGATGTTCACATGAATCAGGAAGAGATCGAGAATGTCGGGATACCGGGGACGGAATTTATTGCCGAACTTGAGGACAAGATATCCCGGGACCAGAAATATCGCCTCCTGCTATACGGATCTGATGCACGCAACGGAAAAAATGTGGAGATTCCGAGTTCAGGCTCAAAATATAGCCCAATTAGAGAGAGTAGCAGCAGCCACCCCCTTTTGACAACACTCAGACAACACTTCAACGAGAAAAATATACCAAGACTTTCAGTTTTCCTCCAGCCATTCAAGGATACTCTAAGGATTACTGTTATTCTTCCAGACGAATCGGTAAGAAGTTATATCAAAGTAGTTGCGTTGTTTACTGAACATCATAAGACAAGTATGATAGATCTGAAGACTCGGGCTCCCTTTGATGGGAAAACTCTTGATTTTTTTTAGGTATTAATGGATAAATCCTGACTATCTCCCTGAACTTTCTCTCAATATCGCCGGTTATTACTTTTTCATGTATTTGAGGTATCAGACAAAGTGATGGTTCAGAAAGTAAACTGACTTGCCTGATCTGTTATCCAACTTTGGCATAATGTTTGACGCCACAACCATATATGGCAATTTGAGTCGGAACACATTCCACCACTGAAGGATATGCGGTTTCCCGTTTGCTGTGCTAATAGCCTGCGGTGCCCATAGATACCGGGTGAGGCACATATTTTTCATCTATCCTTTTCACATCCTTGTCTCCGAGTGATATCTCTGTTGCCTGAATGGCATCAAGAACATGTTCCGCTTTAGTCGCCCCGAATACAGGAATAAATCCCTTGGCAAGTACATATGCCAGTGAGATTATGGATGATTTGGTCCCTTTTTCTCCGGCTATCTCTTCCACGGTTTCGAGCACATTGAAGTCCTCACTCCTGAAATACCTCTTCTTCATGGCCGGATAAGTCCTCGATCTGACCGTATCCTGTGTAGAATCCCTCCGGTACTTGCCAGTGAGAAATCCTGCTGCCAGCGGGCTGAATGGCGTATAGGCAATGTTTTTTCCAGATGAGTACGGAATTACCTCCCTCTCATCTTCCCTGTAAACAGCGTTATAGTGATTCTGCACCAGCACAGGAGTGTCCATTCCCGCCTCCCTTGCAGCGTGATAGAATTCGGCCAGCTGGTATCCAAGAAAATTACTCACTCCGATATACGAAGTCCTGCCATCGTCAACAATCTGTTTAAGGCTGCGGAGGATGCTATGGGTTTCCAGGCTGTCAAACCACGTGTGGAGGGTATATACGTCCAGCCTATCCGTCTGCAATCTTTCCAGCGATCCTCTCATCTGATAGTTTATTTCTGATCTGGAGAATCCCTGATGCACTTCATTGAACTTCCCGCCCGCTTTGCTGCATAAAACCAGCTCATCTCTTATTCCCATGTTTTTTATTGTCGCTCCAAGAATTTTTTCGGATTCTCCATTCGAATAAATGTTGGCAGTATCGATAAAATTGATTCCTCCGTCTATTGCAGTTTTTATTATTTTCTCTGCCTCATTTCCCTTAACCATCCATTCCGTGGATCCAAATGACATGCCGCCCAGACATAATACGGAGACCCTGAGGTCAGACCAACCCAGTTTTGTGAGCTTCATGTTTCATGTCAGCAGGACACGGAAAATAATTCTTGTCATCACCGTTTGAATCTTGTGAGAATACTGAATCAGTTATGAATTCTCATAGGACCCCGGGAAGAGTTTAGCTGGAAGCTTTTGAGATATGCCTGGATTTTCCATAATATACTGGTCCGAAGAAAACTCCGTCACGTTCACGCGACGAGAACCTGAATGGAATTGGGATCATCAGGGGAGATGGTCCGACCGTGCTGTTAAGATTGCGTCAGGCACATGACACTCATCTTTCGCAACATGCACTGACAATCTTGAAGGAAAACCTCCCGGTGAATCTATGTTCCGGGTAATTTGCGGATTCTTACCCTTGTGTCTTTGTACGCCGGAGTGCGGGTAGGTCCGTCAAACACGCGAGAGGTCAGGACATTTGTCGGCAGATCGGCGTAATGGAAAGTGGTAAACATTACCCCCCTTGGCAGATCCCCGCTTGATTTCACTTTTGTATAAATGTGGCCTGCCTGCGAGATTATCTCCACCTTTTCCCCTTCTTCAATACCTTCATTACGCATGTCTTCATTATTCATCTCCACTAAACCGCCTTTCTCCAGTTCGTTAATGATCTGCGATCTGGAAGTCATGGTGGCAGTATGATAATGCTCCCTCTGTCTTCCGGTTATCAGCACATATGGATGTGTGTATTCGGAAACCTTGTCGGGTTCTCTCCAGCGAAGGATTCTGAATTTGCCGTTTCCGTTGATGAATTTTCCAACATGTAGCGTTTTTGTGCCCGGATCTTCCGGTGTTGTCACAGGCCATTGGAGTCCGTCCTGCTGTAATCTTGCATGACTTATCCCTGCATATATCGGAACCAGAGCAGCCACTTCATCCATTATAATCGCGGGGGATTCAAATTCCATGTCATAATCGAGCTTTGCAGCGAGCAGGGAATATATCTGCCAATCAGGCTTCGCTAAACCGGGAGGGGAAAAGAGCGGGTTGAGCAACTGTACCCTCCGTTCGGTGTTCGTAAACGTACCGGACTTCTCAAAGGAAGATGCGACTGGAAGTACCACATCAGCATATTCAGCAGTCTCTGTCATGAATATATCCTGAACCACGAGAAAATCCAGTTTCCTGAATGACTCTGCCACATAGGAGGAGTCCGGGTGTGAACGGACCGTGTTCTCTCCGGATATATACATAAACCTGATCAGTCCTTTCATGCCGGCTTCAATCATATCTACGCTCTTCCAGCCGGTAAATCCCGGAAGTTTGCGATTCCACCTGCTTTCGAATTTAGCACGGACCTCCGGATTAAGATAAGGCTGATACCCGGGAAGAGACCCTGCGACACATCCCATGTCGGCTCCACCCTGAACATTATTCTGCCCCCTTATCGGGTCAAGCCCGCTTCCGGGGACTCCGACATTTCCAGTGAGAAGTGCAAGGTTTACCAGTGAGGAAACATTGTCCGAACCGTTTTCGTGTTCAGTTATTCCCAGCGTCCACATGATCAGCGAGGGTTTTTCTGTCGCATATGTTCTGGCCGCCTCCTTTATCTGGTCCTGCGACAGCCCTGTGATGCGGGCAGCCATGTCGACCGTAAATGGTTCAATGCTTCTCGCATACTCCGGGAAACCTTCGGTACGCTCCCCGATAAATTTCCTGTCCGACCAGCCCATGTCCATGATGTACCTGGCCATCGCAGAAAACAGGACTACATCAGTGCCGGGTTTCAAATTGAGAGTCATTTCCGCATGCCTTGATATCTCAACTTTTCTGGGATCAACAACTATCAGACTGGCCCCGCTCCTTGCCGCTTTCTTGATGAACGATGATATTACCGGATGGGCCCTGTCCACATTTGATCCCACCACCATTATTGTCCTGGCATTACTGATATCCTCAATGGAATTTGTTGATGCTCCTGCACCGGTAGCCAGTGAAAGCATACTTGCTGATGGTGCGTGACAGAGGGTCGCCGATTGATCCACGTTATCAGATCCTATAACAGCCCTCATGAATTTCTGGAATGCGAATATATCTTCATTGGTGGCTCTGTCACTTGCAATGCCGCCAAGGGAAGCACTGCCGTTTCTTTTCTTTATTTCCCTGATTTCCGATGCAACCAGATCAAGGGCCTCTTCCCACGAAGCTTCCCTGAACACCGAGCCGATGTCTCTTCCGTCAAGTCTTTCCCTCTTTTCACCATCTCTTCGTATGAGTGGTGTCCTGAGCCGGTCTCTGCTCATTTCGAACTGAAAACCGAACTTGCCCTTCACGCATAGTTTTCCTTTGTTGACAACACCGGATTCCGATCCGCGTGCCCATAAAATTTTCTCTCCGGCTATCCCGTATTCCACTGAGCAGCCTACTGCGCAATATGGGCAGATAGTCGTAACAGTTCGATCAGCCGGTTGCCAGTCCTTCTCGATCAGAGCTCCTGTGGGGCAAACGTCCACACAGGCTCCACAACTGACACAGCTGGAGTTTCCCATGGGCACACCCGTATCGAATCCAACAGCAGTTCCGTATCCTCTTCCGGAGAGGGAGATAACATCATTCAGCTGATCGAAATTGCACGCAAGAAGACATTTCCTGCAAAGAATGCAGAGTGACGGATCAAATGCAATCGCAGGATGAGATACATCCCGAACCGGGATATTTTCCTGCTTTTCCCCAGGACTTATTCCATATTCCTCTGCATATTTCTCAAGACTGCACTTAAGGTTTCCTGCGTCCTGATGAGGGCCATGCTGATTCATCAGCAGTTGGAGTATTCCTCTCCTCAGGGTGTTCAGATGGGGAGTATCAGTTCTGATTTCCATGCCGTCTTTTACCAAGGTAGAGCATGAAGGTACCGCTTTGCCGGTATTATCCAGTTCGACCATACATAATCTGCATACACCATTTACGTGCCCGTCCTTATTACAGAGCGCAGGAATCTCAATGCCCATTTTCTCTGCTGTCTGAAGAACATTACTGTCATCCCCGGCATCAGTTCGAGTCCCGTTAATTGTCACGTGTATGCTCACTGACTGTCACCTCTTTTGAAACAGACGTTTGCCGGACACTTCTTTTCAGTGTGAACTATAAATTCCTCAGAAAAATGTTTCATTGAATCAAGAAATGCCTTTCCGGCTACCTGGCCCAGTGCACAGATTGATGTTTCCTGCATGAGTCTGGCTGTCTCTTCGCCTGCTTTGAGGTCTTCCCTTGTGGCCTGTCCTGAGGAGAGGCTGTCGAGGAGCTTGAACATCTCTACCGTTCCCAGTCTGCACGGAACACACTTGCCGCATGATTCCGATGCAAAGAAATCCGATATTGTCTTCACGATGTCTACCATGCACCTGTCGTTTGAAACAGCTATCAGTGCACCCGTACCCATACCGCCTCCTTTTTTCCTCACAGAATCAAAGTCAAGAGGAGTGTCGAGGTACGAAGCGGGAAAAATCCCGCCAGATAGCCCACCCGGGAAAAATGCCTTAAGATTCCCTGTCGCCGTGCCTCCTTCTCTTTCGACAAGTAATGAAGCTCTTGTGCCAATCGGGAGACGGTATACGCCCGGATTTTTTACGTCTCCGGTCAGGCAGTAACTTTTCAATGTCTGATTGCCGTTGCCTTTTTCATAGTAGTTGCTCAGTATATTCAGAACGTGTACAAGCGTTTCGACATTGTGAACCAGTGTAGGTTTGCCGTAAAGACCTGATTCAGCAGGAAATGGCGGGCGGATCCTTGGCTCGCTCCTGTTTCCCTCTATTGCCTCCATTAATGCAGTTTCTTCTCCCGTCACGTAATAACCGCCCACATGAACCATGGATACTGGTGGCAGCATATCCTGATTATTATGTGCCCTCATGTATTCACGGAAAGATTCAATGGCTTCTGCAAGAATGATGCCGGCATTTCTGTATTCCCGTCTGAGAGCTATTACGACATGCGAAGCCTTCACCCCCAGAGCTGTTATAACAGCACCTTCAATCAATGCGTGCGGACTGGTTTCAATCAAAACTCTGTCCTTGAAAGTGCCTGACTCACCTTCATGCGCATTAACAAGTATAAATCGTTCAGTTCCCTTGCTGCCCATAATCGCTTTCCATTTGATGTGGGCAGGGAAACCGGCACCACCCATTCCCCTTAAGAATTCTTTCTCGACTTCGTTCAGCAGGAAACCTCTGTTTTCCTCCCTGACAAATTTTGAAAGGGCTCCGTAGCCACCATGGCTGATATACTGCCCGATTGTTTCACTCGCTTTTCTGGCATTTGCCTCAGTGCTGTCTTCTATCTCCACAGGAACTCCACCTTTTCCCTGGTAGAACCTGCCTTCTTTCCATAATACCGGGGCATGATCGCAATAGCCAAGGCATGAGACAGTTCCATGATCAGTGCCGGCCTCACTGGCCAATTCTTCAGCGGACTCGGACATTTTCAGCCTGCATGGAAGACCATTGCATACTTTCACAGTAACATTTTCCGGCTGAGCGTAAAAACTGGCTACACTTTCAACAGAAGATAATGGAATACCATACTCACGAGAAAATTCAGTCTTGATGTCGTCTGAGATATGATATTTTTCTGAAACTGTCCATAAATCCTCAATAAATTTCTCATTCTGCGTTCTCAAAGCTTCCCCCCATCCACCTGCTGGTCAGTCGAGATTCAGGGCCACCATTTCTGGCAAGATAATGCGATTTCCGAAGATCATTTGTCACTGTACTGAATTAATGTCAGTTGTATTCGTAATTTTTCACGTTTCCCTGAATTATTAATTATATACTATGATAGCATATATAATCCTATCTTTCCGAGATCGGTGGTAATTCTTCAGAGAAAGGACTCTTCTGCTTTCATGCAGATTCCCGGCCCATGGATGATTTCAAGGTTTACTGGAAACATGAAATATATCGCAATCCCAGATTATTGCAGTGGACACAAAACTAAGGAAATTAGATCTTTTCAAGTTTCTTCTTCAGATCGTTCAGTTCCTGCTGTAATTCTTTATTCATCGGGTTTTTGCGGACCCTCGTCTCCAGTTCCTGGACCTTCATCTCCATGCTTTTCTTCTTTCTGGTCAAATCTCTTTTGCCGAGACCCATAATAAACGTAAGAGGAACACCGAGTTAATATAAGATTGTTTCCAGTGCATAATTTTGACCCGTCCGGGCTTTGACCTGCAGAGAATTTCCGTATGTATACTCATCGGGAAACTTCTGCTGACATATAATACGGCTGGCTGACTTCTGAATTGTTCTCCATGTTCTGCAGTTCTCGCATCCCCTGAACGATTGCAGTTTTTCCATGGCTTCTCCCTGCATGTCGTTTTCCGGCCATTCATTGAGATTTCTGTCAGTATCTGCCAAAGAAATCTCAACCGGAATGCTACGTCATCACTGAGTCAGTAGGAGCGGTGTCCGGACTTACTGTGGACTGCGATACAGTTATTTCCGGCGGATACAGGACACCACTATATAGATAAGGGGAACTGTTAGCAGATTGAGGTAACCTGAACAGGATTTACATGAAACAGGGATAATGATTTTCCATCTGTACAAACGGTTAAGTATTTTGCAGGGAATTGATGATCAAGGTGTCTGTCATGGACAATGATCAGGCCATTCTTGAAGAACTGAAAAAAATAAGAGAAATCCTCACACCAAGAGTGTCACCACTTCCCCAAAAAGGATTCATACCGGAGTTCAGAGATTTCCTGTCAAAGTACAAGGTGATGGGTCTTGCTGTTGCTTTCATTCTCGGCATTTATCTCGGCGCCCTGGTTCAGTCGCTCGTGAATGATCTTATAATGCCGATAGTCCAGTTTGCCACTCCCGGAGTATTGTGGCAGAATATTGTTGTGGGTCCATTCCTGGTTGGTCGTTTTGCAGGTTCCCTTCTCACTTTCATTATAATCGCGTTCGTAATTTTCGGGCTTGTTAAGATTACTGGACGGCTGAAGATTGAGTGATTTTTTAATGGTTGCTTTCTGAAAAACGATAACCGCCAAAATAGGGGAGTGTAGTGCAAAACGTTCTGCCCGCATGTCCCCCCATAATGAAATCCTCATCCTAAACAATAATAATTATTAACAAATATTTACTATCGCTAACTTTAAGTACTCACCGGTCATGTATAAATAGGTGTGCAAAATGAATCAGAAAATAGAGAAGAATCTCTATGTCGATATCGGAATAGATGACCGCGCAAGAAAGAAAATTGCGGAGATATTGCAAGCCATACTGGCGGATGAATATATCCTTTACACCGAAACCCGAAACTATCACTGGAACGTGACAGGAGACAGGTTTAACGATCTCCATAAGTTCTTTGAATCACAGTATACAGAATTAAGTACAATTATTGATGACGTTGCCGAGAGAATAAGATCAATTGGCGAAAGACCGGATGGCACACTGACTGCTTTCCTTAAAACTGGAAGAGTACAGGAAAACCTCACAAATGATATAGATTCTGACACCATGATACTGAGATTACTGTCCGGACACCAGTCATTAATACGAAACCTGAGAACAGATCTAATAGCGTGTCTGGAAAAATATGGAGATGCCGGAACTAACAATTTTCTTACCGACCTGATGGAAAAACACGAGAAAATGGCCTGGATGCTCAGGTCGTTCCTAAATTGAGGGTGATCAAAAATGGATGAAAAAGGAAAAGAGACACTCAAGTCGCAGCACGGAATACCCGTTGGCGACAACCAGAACTCAACGACTGCCGGACATTCCGGACCTACACTTCTGGAGGATGTGTACCTCATAGAGAAACTTGCTCACTTCGACAGAGAGAGGATTCCGGAGCGAATTGTGCACGCCAAGGGAGCGGGGGCCTTCGGGTATTTTGAAGCAACAAGAGACATGGCAGGATATACAAAGGCGAAGTTCCTTCGAAATATCGGGAAAAAGACACCGCTTTTTGTAAGATTTTCCACAGTGGCCGGCGAAAAGGGTTCTGCCGATACAGTGAGAGACCCGAGAGGCTTTGCTGTAAAATTCTACACTGAGGACGGAAATTACGACCTTGTCATGAACAATACCCCCGTATTCTTCATCAGGGACGGAATGAAATTTCCGGATTTTATACATTCCCAGAAGAAGAATCCCAGAACCAACGTGAGAGACCCCGACATGGCATGGGATTTCTGGTCTCATTCACCTGAGAGCCTGCATCAGGTGACGATCCTGTTTTCTGACCGTGGCATTCCAAAAGATTACCGCCACATGAACGGCTACAGCGGGCATACATTCAAATGGGTAAATAACCGTGGAGAGGCCGTATGGGTAAAATACCACTTCAAGACCGATCAAAGGGTGCAGAATCTGTCAGTGGAAGATGCCCTGCGAATAGCTGGCGAAGATCCTGATTATCATACAAAGGACCTGTTTGAATCCATAGAAAGAGGGGAATACCCGTCATGGACTGTCTATGTACAGATTATGCCATACGAAGAAGCGTGGACGTATAAATTTAATCCGTTCGACATAACGAAGGTGTGGCCACACAGCGATTATCCGCTTCAGGAAATAGGGAAACTTGTTCTCAACAGGAATCCGGACAATTACTTTGCCGAGGTGGAACAGTCTGCTTTTTCGCCTGCGAACGTGGTTCCCGGAATAGAATTTTCGCCGGATAAAATGCTGCAGGCACGTATATTTGCCTACGCCGATACTGACAGATACAGACTTGGAGTTAATTATACGTTGATACCTGTGAACAGCCCGAAAAACACTCCAGTCAATAACTACTACCGGGACGGCTTCATGAGAGTGGATGATAACGGTAAATGGTCGGTTAACTATGAGCCCAACAGTTTTAGCGGCCCGGTAGAGGATGTGTCCGGCAAGCGAATAAAATATGGAGTCAACGGTTTTGCCGACTCTCTGCCATATGAGAAACACAGTGAAGACAACGATTACATACAGGCAGGGAACCTTTATCGAATGCTTTCGGGAGAGGAAAAAACCAGGTTGATAGACAATATTGCCAATGATCTTAAGAATGTGAAACCGGATATAGTGAAGAGGCAGCTAGCGCACTTCTACAAGGCCGATAAAGATTACGGGACGCGGATAGCTGCAGAACTCGGAGTAAGAGACTTTGGAATGTAGATAAAGTGCTCATTCCACCTTTCTCCACATTTTGAATGACTCCTTCGACCCGGAGAAAAACATTAAATGCACTCGCAAAATCAGAAATCTGCTCCAGAAGGTGTACAGTTAGACTGAGTCTGCTTCCGGGAGTCAATGAGGATGCCTTGCATGAATATACGTAACACTCGCGAATCTGACTATGCGAAGATCATATCCGTGATCAATGACTGGTGGGGAGGACGCAAAATGGCAGATATGCTGCCACATTTATTTTTTGAACATTTCCAGAATACCAGCTTCGTGTTCGAGGAAAATGATCAACTGATCGCGTTTCTGGTGGGCTTTGTGTCCCAGACGCGCCCGACTGAAGCATACATACACTTTGTCGGGGTTCATCCTGAGTACAGAAAAAGCGGACTGGCGAGGAAACTTTACGAAATGTTCTTCGCCAGGGTGCACAGCATGGGTTGTGACACAGTTCATTGCGTAACTTCACCGGTAAATCAAGGCTCAGTTGCATTTCATGCCAGGATGGGCTTTTCAGCATCTCTGGCGCTGGATTATGATGGTCCCGGACAGGATAGAGTACTGTTTGCCAAGACACTCAACGATTGAACCCGGTTGATTATTACTGAAAAGTGTGGCATTCATCGGGTTGGTCTGGAATATATGCCTGTAAAATAAGTGTCTGGTCTTACGGGTTTGAATATTATTCCCCTCATGGAATCCGGCCCGGGTTTTGTCGCAGAACCGGGAGTGCTGTTGCTGATGAAAACAGATCCTGCGAATCCCTTGGATTCTCTCCACTTTAATCCGGCAATTCTTGAGTTTTGCGATCGCGTCGGGAGTTTGAGCGAAGCAGTAAAACTCGCAGAATTTAGCCTCGGGAGGATGTCACCTTGATGGAACCTGGAAAGATTACTTACCAGGCTCAGTTCCATGTAAGAACAATATCTGCATCTTCCGCGTAAAAATAGAATGAGGCGATTCCTCCTATTTTTGCTCCTTCAATCAGGTCAGATTCCTTGATACCGAATGTCTGCGCAGAGGCGGAACATATGTTCATCTCAATGCCTTCCTTTATGGATTCCCTGATTCGTTCCCTCACCTTTGGTTCCATCTTATCAAATACCTGCTGTTTTGCCACAAGGGCTGAATCCAGAGCGAAAAACATCATCATCTCGTATCCGATTGCTGCAGCAGCCAGTGCGTATCCCAGCATGGTTTCAAGTCTCGCCGTATCCCCTGGAGCAATAGTGACCAGGAATGCTATCCGCTTGACCTTATCCTTCTCTTCATTCCCCATGTCACTCTGATCTTAATATCCAGATAAAAGACTTATTCCGAATGAATTTTCGAGCGTGCAGATCCTGGAACCATGGGTATCTACAGGTGAAGGAAAAAGCACTGCAGCCATGTCCGGCCGGAGATCGAGCTGAAGAGTGACTCAAATTTGATCTGAACAGTTCCGGCTGAATGGTGAAAACGGGATAACAGACACGCGTAAGTTCTCCGACAATACTGCAAAACGCATCTCTGGCATAATATTACATGGCTGAGTGCGAAGCTCTGCATAAGATGGAGAAAAAGCCTGATGGATGAGGCATCACCCATATAATAGATTTGAGAATAATATATTGTAAACAAAAAGAGGTAAAAAAATGACAGAAGAAGTGAAAAAGAAAGGTGACCCGACGGCCTTGGGAATTTTTGCATATGGTTTCAGTCTTTTTGCTCTCTCCATGTATGCCACGGGCTTCTTCAGTTTCTCAACTGAAAGCATAGTCATGATAGCTCCTGCGTTATTCTTCGGAGGCTTATTCCTCCTGATTGCGTCGATCTGGGAGTATAACAACGGTAACACATTCGGTGCAACAGCATTTGCAACCTACTCTGGATTCTTCCTGGTATTTGCTTTTGCCCATATCGGCATCAAGCTCGGGTGGTTTGCACCATTGATAGTTGCACACCTTGTGGGAATAATGGCATTTGCATTCATAATAATGACATTCATCTATTGGATCGGCAGTTTCAAGATGAACCTGGTACTGAATCTTACACTGTTCTTCCTGCTCATCGTCTTCATACTGTATGCCATTCCGTTGCTCACCCTTACCGCCAGCAACACAACTGCCTTTGGAACATTCCCGGCAACGGCACTGGCCCCGGCCGGCTGGGTTGGAATACTGGACTCGATCCTCACCATGTGGATTGGAGCGGCAGTGATCATAAATGACAGGTGGGAAGTTGCAGGAAGTCATGGACCGATTCCTCTGTTTCCATTTGGCAAGAAGGGAGAAAAGACGGCATCAAAAACTCCTGCAGGTCAGCACCACTAGATTTTAACAGGACTTCCGGTCCAA